>JAFMCK010000150.1 GCA_017857825.1 Rhodospirillales bacterium | reverse complement strand
CGCTCGTAAGCTTCCCACGCAGCAATCGACTGCGTCAGCGCGTTGGGGTCCGCCATGCCGATATCCTCGGACGCAAACCGCACCAGTCGGCGGGCGATGTAACGTGGGTCCTCTCCACCGGCCAGCATCCGCGAGAACCAATACAGCGCCGCATCGGTGTCTGACCCCCGCAGCGATTTATGCAACGCCGAAATCAGGTTGTAATGGGCTTCTTGGCCTTTATCATAGATCGGCTGGCGGCTTTGCACCGCGCTGGCCAACTGATCAGGTGTCAGCGGTGCTGCATCTTTCGGGATCGCCATCAAGATATCGGCCATATTCAACAGATAACGCCCGTCACCATCTGCCATAGCGCGCAGGGCGATACGCGCGTCTGCGTCGACCGGCAACGGACGGCGCTCAGCCTCTTCGACCCGGACCAATAGCAGCTCGAGCGCGTCGTCGTCCAAACGCCTGAGTACCAGCACCTGCGCCCGCGACAACAATGCGGCATTGAGCTCGAACGACGGGTTTTCCGTCGTCGCCCCCACCAACACTACGGTGCCGTCTTCGACGAACGGCAGAAAGCCGTCTTGCTGGGCCCGGTTAAAACGGTGAATTTCGTCGACGAACAAGAGCGTCCCTTGGCCCATTTCCCGGCGGCGTTTTGCCTCGTCGACAGCTTTGCGCACATCTGCAACGCCCGAGAACACAGCTGAGAGCGGCGTGAAGGCCAAACTGACCTCTTGCGCGAGAAGGCGTGCAATTGTGGTCTTGCCGGTCCCTGGCGGCCCCCAGAAGACCACCGAAGCCAGCTTACCAGACGCAATCATGCGCCGAAGTGGACCTTCCGGGCCAAGAATATGATCTTGACCGACCACGTCATCCAGACTTGCCGGGCGCAAGCGGTCGGCAAGCGGACGCGGTGCATCTGCTTCGAACAAAGTGCTCAACGCACAGGTCCCTTATCCGTTGTTATCTGTGGCCGGCAACTGCCGACTTAGCGTAAATGCGCTGCAAAAAATTCCGATGTGCGCTCACGGGCCAACTGGGCAGCTTCCGGGTCGTAATGCTCGCCCCCCTTGCGCGCGAACGCATGGTCTTTGCCTTCGTAATCAAACAACGTCGCCATGCCGCTGCCGTCCAGTGCCGCGTGCACCTTGGCCTGATTTTCTTTCGGCACGAAACCGTCCTCAGTCGCGATGTGCAGCAGGACAGGCGCCTTGAGCGGCTCAGACACATGTTCTTCGAGCATCACGCCATAATAGCCAACAGCGGCATCAGCACCGGTGCGGGTCGCGGTCAAGAATGCTAACCGCCCCCCCAGGCAAAAGCCGACCGAGCCGACCTTGCCGGTGCACGCATCCATGCCGCGCAGGTGCTCAATGGTCGCGTCCAAATCGTCAACGCCTTTATCCAGATCAAAGCCGTTGAACAGTTCGAACGCACGCGCCCACTCGGCCTCGGATTGATCGGTGATTTGAATGCCGGGCTCTTGCCGCCAGAACAGATCCGGGCACAACGCCACATATCCCATCGAGGCGACATCATCGGTGATTTCGCGCATCACTGCGTTGACGCCAAATATTTCTTGAATAACCACCACACCTGGGCCACTGCCGCCTTCGGGCAACGCGAGGTAGCCAGAAAATGTACCGCCATCTTTTGCTGAAATCGTGATGTCTTGACCGCTCATGGCTGAAATCCTCTCCGCTAAATAGGTAAATGGAGTTTATCGTATCCTGTTGTACCGGCCAAGGGAGGCCCTGTTATCCTCGAAATATCAGATCATAGGGTTTGCCGTCCCGCTCGACCCGAATACGCCATTCCACACCGCCGTCTTTGACCGCATCGCCGATATCCGAGACCTGTGCCACATCATGGCCGTTAATCTGCCTGACAAGGTCGCCCGGCAGGAACTCCAACCGATCCGCAACGCCGCCCCTACGAATTTTCAAGATCACGACGCCACTGTTAAAAGGATCGAGATTGTGTCGTTCGGCAATCGCTGGCGACAGGTTGGCGACCACGGCGCCGGCCAGCGGATGGCGGCCCTTCAATTCTGTAAGATTGGCTTCAGGTTCATTCGGCGGCGGCGAAAGATCCGTCGTTAACGCCAGTGTTTCTGCGCCGCGACGAATTCGGAGCACCGCTTGGTCACCAACCGGCAACGTGGCGATCCGATACGCCAGCTCTTCGGGGCCAAATACGTCGTGACCGTTGACGGCCAAAATGATGTCACCGGGCCTGAGCCCTGCAGCCCCTGCCGAACCGGCCTCGTGCACTTGATTGACAATGACGCCCTGTGGCACACGCATCCCAATCGAGCTTGCGATATCCGACGTCACTTTTTGCCCATATGCGCCGAGCCACGGCCGCACCAAGCGACCGTCCGCCGTCATGCCGTTGACCACGGCACGCACCATATTCGACGGCACGGCAAAGCCGATGCCGAGCGAACCACCACTTTGCGAATAGATCGAGGTATTTACGCCCACCAACCGCCCATCCATAGAGACCAAGGCCCCCCCGGAATTACCGGGGTTGATGGCGGCATCGGTCTGAATAAACGATTTCAAAATCGTGTCGGTGGCGATGGTCCGTGCCACGGCGGAAACAATCCCGCTGGTCACGGTCTGCCCGACACCGAACGGGTTCCCAATCGCGAGTACCAAGTCCCCGACTTTGACATCATCAGAATCCATCAACTCAAGCGCCGGTAACGCTTCGCCTTCGGGATTGATCTTCAACACAGCCAAATCGCTTTTATCGTCTGACACCACCAACTCAGCGTCGAATTGACGCTGGTCGGAGAGCACAACGATGACCTTGTCCGCGCCCTCAATGACGTGTTCATTGGTGACGATTAAGCCGTCTGAGCGGACGATGACGCCGGAACCGAGGGTATTTTGTCGCTCGCGCTTACCCTTTTCGAGAGGCAGCCCGAAATCACCGAAAAAACGACGGAAAAACGGGTCGTTGAAAAGCGGCGTAACCTGACGGTTGGTGATGATCTTGCGGGTATAAATATTGACCACCGCCGGTGCTGTTTTCTCCACCAACGGCGCATATGACAACTGCACCTGCATCTGACTTTCCGGCACCTGACGCTGTTGCGCCCAGCCACTCGGCACCAAGATCACGGCGAATAGAACAACACAGATAATTCTTTGCATAGACGTTAAATAAGCCACACGACCGCCCCTGTCGATGCCCGTTGCCCGCAAAAGAAATGCCCGTAAAAGAAAACCGGCGCCCCAAGGAGCGCCGGCTTCCGGCCATACGATCATGTCGCAGGCTAAATCTTATTCTTCGTCAGCCATCTCGGCTTCCGCTTCGACGCGAGCGCGGTCAGCCGCGCCTTTGGCGTCGGGATCACGGTCGACCAGTTCAATCACAGCCATCGGCGCGTTGTCGCCATAGCGGTAGCCGGCTTTAAGAACACGGGTATAGCCGCCCGGACGGTCCTTGTAACGCTCAGCCAAAGTTGAGAACAACTTGGCGACAATCGCATCATCACGCAGGAACGAAAATGCGCGGCGACGGTCGTGCAGGCCGCCTTTTTTGGCGAGCGAGATCATGCGGTCGGCATAGCGACGCAGTTCTTTCGCCTTTGGCAGCGTGGTTTTGATCTGTTCATGGGTCAGCAACGATACCGTCATGTTAACGAACATGGCTTTACGGTGCGTCGATGTGCGGTTCAGCTTGCGGTAACCACCAGCGTGCCTCATGTCTTAGGCTCCTTCATCAGCGCCCGCGCGTGCCATTTTACCCGCGGGCTTGTTGCTTGGTTCTTGCGGGCGGCGACATCATGCCACCGCCCGAATTTGTTCCGTCAGATCAAAAAGGATCTTCGAGTTTCTTGGCCATTTCTTCGATGTTTTCCGGCGGCCATTCGGAGATTTCCATGCCCAGGTGCAGGCCCATTTGCGACAGCACTTCTTTGATTTCATTCAAAGATTTACGGCCGAAGTTCGGGGTCCGCAGCATGTCGGCTTCGGTCTTTTGAACCAAATCGCCGATATAGATGATGTTGTCGTTCTTAAGACAGTTGGCGGAACGCACCGACAATTCCAACTCGTCAACCTTGCGCAGCAAGTTGCGATTGAACGGCAACTCGTCGCGCCCTTCGTCGATGATTTCGCGCGACGGCTCTTCGAAGTTGATGAACAACTGCAGTTGATCTTGCAGGATACGTGCAGCCAAAGCGACGGCATCATCCGGCGTCACGGCGCCATTGGTAGTGACGTCCAAGAACAGCTTATCAAAGTCAGTGTCTTGGCCAACGCGGGTGTTTTCCACCTTGTACGACACTTTGCGTACCGGCGAGAACACGGCATCGATTGGAATCAGGCCAATCGGGCTGTCGTCCGGACGGTTTTGCGATGCCGGCACGTAGCCCTTACCACCTTCGACGATGAACTCCATGCTCAACGTCGCGCCTTTGTCCAGGTGACAGATCACCAGATCAGGATCCATGATTTCAATGTCTGCGCCGGTGTCAATTTGACGCGCAGTCACTTCGCCAGGCCCTTCGGCCTTGAGGACCATACGCTTTGGGCCTTCGGCATCCATGCGCAAGCCCATCGACTTGATGTTCAAGACGATATCGGTCACGTCCTCACGAACGCCCGCAATCGAAGAGAATTCGTGCAACACGCTATCAATTTGAATAGCGGTCACCGCAGCACCTTGCAGCGACGACAGCAATACGCGACGCAACGCATTGCCAAGGGTCAGACCGAAACCACGCTCGAGCGGTTCGGCGACGACACTTGCCTGACGCGAAGGATCGCCACCCGGCTGAATATCGAGTTTCGACGGTTTAATGAGTTCTTGCCAATTCTTCTGAAGCACTTCCGGAACCTCGCGCTCACAAAGTTAGAAGGCGTCTCTGCATTGCGCAGGACGTCGCCTTGGTACGTACCCGGGACAAAAGTGCGTGCTTAAGCCACACACCTACTTGTCCCGCTCGACTGTCGCCCGGTCCGCAATTACCGGGCATGTCAGGTATTAAACCCGACGACGCTTCCGCGGACGGCACCCGTTGTGCGGGATCGGGGTCACGTCACGAATCGCCGTGATGTTGAAACCGACCGACTGCAACGCACGAAGCGCTGACTCGCGACCGGAACCTGGCCCCTTAACCTCAACTTCGAGGGTTTTCATGCCGTGTTCCATCGCCGCTTTACCGACGACTTCACCGGCAACCTGTGCCGCATATGGGGTCGATTTACGCGACCCTTTGAAGCCTTGTGCACCAGCCGACGACCAAGCAATCGTGTTGCCCTGGGCATCGGTGATGGTGATGATGGTGTTGTTAAACGTCGAATTGACGTGCGCAGTCCCTGCCGCAATATTTTTCCGCTCGCGGCGGCGGGTACGCGTCGCTGTAGCTGCTTTGGCCATGATATCTCGCCCTTAAGCTTTCTTCTTGCCGGCAATCGGCTTGGCCGGGCCCTTGCGGGTCCGGGCGTTGGTGTGCGTGCGTTGACCACGCACCGGCAGTTGCCGGCGGTGACGCAGACCACGATAGCAACCAAGATCCATCAAACGCTTGATGTTCATGGCCGTGTCGCGGCGCAGTTCACCCTCAACGGTGAATTCTTGGTCGATGAGATCACGAATCCGCGTTACCTCGTCATCGGACAGGTCGCTTACGCGGCGGTCGTCAGCGATGCCACAGGCTTCGCAAATCTTCTTGGCCGTGGTACGACCGATCCCATGAATGTAGGTCAGCGCAATAATTGCACGCTTACCTGTCGGGATATTTATACCAGCAATACGCGCCAAAGCTCGCACTCCTTAAACTTTGGGTCGAAGTCCACAGACACCGGGTGATTGAAGAGCACAGATTATATTCATCTCGCACCGCAAGTCAACTCAGATGTGCGTCTTTCGTTCCCTGCCCATTAATCCAAAATAGCGTACAGATCTTTCGAAACAGCTTCGATTTCCTGCATGCCATCAACTACCTTCAACGCCCCTTTATTCCGGTAGTACGGAATGATTGGGGCGGTTTGCTCGTGATAGACGACGAGCCGCTTCTTCAGCGTCTCGGCGTTATCGTCGCTTCGTGCACCACCGGTTTCGGCGGCGCGTTGTTCAATGCGCGCAAAAAGCGCGCTTTCGTCGACTTCTATGCTGATCACGTGGTCCAGCTTCAAGCCTTTTTTCGCCAGCATCGCATCCAAGGCCTCTGCCTGCGCAACGGTGCGCGGGAAGCCGTCAAGGATGAAGCCATTCGCACAGTCGGGCTCTTCGATTCGGTCTGCAATAATGCCGACGACAAGATCGTCGGAAACCAGTTCGCCCGCGTCCATTACTGACTTCGCTTGGATACCAAGCTCGGTACCGGCGGCGACGGCGGCGCGCAACATATCACCGGTCGAAAGCTGAACAATCTTATAACGCTCGATCAGGCGCTCGCACTGTGTTCCTTTTCCGGCACCCGGAGGGCCCAAAAGAATGATGATCATGTTTTCCGCCCCCTCAGCTTCGACTTCTTGATCAAGCCTTCATACTGGTGTGCCAATAAGTGTGACTGCACCTGGGTGACCGTATCCATGGTCACCGTGACGACGATCAGAAGACTGGTCCCACCGAAGTAGAAAGGTACGGACCAGCGGGAAATCAGGATTTCCGGGATCAAACATACGATCGCCAAATACCCGGCGCCCACAACGGTCAAACGGGTCAAAACCCAATCGAGATAATTCGCGGTATTCTTGCCGGGGCGGATACCCGGAATAAAACCACCATACTTCTTCAGGTTATCAGCGGTCTCAGCCGGATTGAACACAACGGCCGTGTAGAAGAATGCAAAGAACACAATCATACCGAGATACATCGCTAAATACAGCGGCTGACCACGGCCCATATAAGCGGCAACTGTGCTCATCCACTCCGGCCCGGAACCGGCCGAGAATTGGATGATGGTGATCGGCAAAAGCAAGATCGAACTTGCGAAAATCGGCGGAATCACGCCGGCTGTGTTCACCTTCAACGGCAGGTGCGACGTATCGCCGCCCGACATCTTATTGCCGCGTTGGCGCTTAGGGTACTGGATGAGAATACGGCGCTGCGCACGCTCGACAAACACAATACAGAAGATCACGACAACCGCCATCACCAGCAAACCGATGATGATCGCCGTCGAAAGCGCGCCGGTGCGCCCCAAGTCTAAGGTCGCAGCCAAGGCCGTCGGCAGTTGCGCGACAATACCCGTAAAGATGATCAGCGAGATTCCGTTGCCGACACCGCGCGCCGTGATTTGCTCACCCAGCCACATCAAGAAAATGGTGCCGCCGGTCAATGTAATGACAACGGTCATCCGGAAGAACCAACCCGGGTTGTCCACGGCAACAGCGCCACCGGATGTCATACCCTCAAGCCCGACCGCGATGCCGTACGCCTGAAGAATACAAATCAGCACTGTCAGATAACGGGTGTATTGGTTGATCTTTTTACGACCGGTTTCGCCCTCTTTCTTCATCGCCTCTAAGGTCGGCGACACAGCCGTCATCAATTGCATGATGATCGAGGCCGAAATATACGGCATGATGTTTAGGGCGAAAATCGTCATCCGCGACAACGCGCCACCGGCGAACATGTCGAACATGCCCAAGATACCACCGCCGGTCTGGTTGAACATATCCTGCAGGATTGTCGGATCGATCCCCGGAATCGGCACAAAGGTGCCCAAACGGTAGACAATCAGCGCGCCCAGGGTAAACCAGATACGCTTTTTGAGTTCCGTCGCCTTCGAAAAGGCGCCGAAATTCATATTTGATGCAAGTTGTTCGGCGGCGGAGGCCATGCGCTGTTATTCGTTCTTAGCGGATTCAGTTTCGGTCGAGACATTGCCGGCCATGGCGGCTGCGTATTTCGCCTGACGCTCAGCCGACACACGCTCACGCTTGCGGCCTTTGCCGGCAGGACGCGGCTTCTTCTCAACAACACTGACGGAACCGCCAGCTTTCTCGACGATCGCCGTCGCACCCTTCGACGCGTAACCGATGTCGAGGGTCACTTTCGCCGACAAATCGCC
>JAFMCK010000004.1 GCA_017857825.1 Rhodospirillales bacterium | reverse complement strand
GGGCACCGAAGGCGGTTGGACCACGCTTCAGCCGAGCGGCGAAGTGCTGTCGATCTATGAAGCTGCGATGCGCTACAAACAAGACAATGTGCCGCTGGTGATCTTTGCTGGCGCCGAATACGGCACCGGGTCCAGCCGCGACTGGGCCGCCAAGGGCACGCGTCTGCTCGGCGTCAAAGCGGTCGTGGCGGAGAGCTTTGAGCGTATCCATCGCTCCAACCTGGTCGGCATGGGCGTTTTGCCGCTACAGTTCAAAGACGGCGTAACCCGCCAAACTTTGAAACTGGACGGCACCGAGACGTTTGATCTGACCGGCCTCAAAGACGGCATCAAGCCGCGCATGGACGTGCACCTGACGATCACCCGCAAAGACGGCTCGACCGAAGAAACCGATCTGCTGTGCCGCATCGATACCGTGGACGAGGTCGATTACTACCTCGCCGGCGGCATCTTGCAGTACGTGCTGACGAAACTGCAGGCAGCGTAAACGATCTGCGAGACGTGACGAAAAGGGCGTCCGGCTTCGGCTGGGCGCCCTTTTTTTCTTAGCGGGCGCGCTGCCGCCAAGCCCGGCTAACCCAGGCAAAGGCGGACAGATACGCGGCGGCCGCGCTGTAGCCCAGCACCGTGCCCCAAAACAAGCCCAAGGTCGGCAGCCCCCAGGTCACCGCCCAACAAAACGAGATCACACCGCCCAAGCCCAGCGGCACATGTTTTAGGACGGCGGCGATTTCTTCGCCCCGATAGGTGATATGAATGACCAAGATCAGTGGATACAGCGTAATCGGAAACGCGGTCAGAATGCCCGTCCATTGCGGGCCGATGGCCCGCGCAGCGGCACTGATGATGACGATTGACGTCGCCGCCATCAACGCCCGAAACATCAACACACCCCAGCCGAACCGCACCCGCGTGACAATCGGTGTGTTGGGCAAATACGCCATCAGCTTTGACGTTGCAATCAACAGCACAGCGATCCCCGGCAACGAGAAGATCAATGGAATCTGGGTCAGGCTGACGGCATAAGCCGCCAAGGCATACCCCAAGATCGCCGCAGTCGACGGCGCGATGATCGCTTTCAGGCCGCCTTCATTTCGGCTGGCGGCCACGGCCCCATAAATGACGATGAAAACGAGCGTCGTGGAAAACCCCGGCACCATGTGATGTGCGGCTTCGGCCGCAAACACCGGGCCTTGTTCAATGCCGGTAAAAATAATCACCATGCCGGCGCCCAACGGCAGCCCGGTCAGCAGGCCCGCGGCCCTCGGTCCGACGCGTTCGGCAATCAGCGACAGCGCTACGACGATGCCAATCGACACCAAGGCTTTCGCCGCGACCATTGCGCCGACGGTCTCAATCATCTGGCTCTCCGAAAAAGTTCGGCCCCTGCATAGCGCATCTCGGGTCCGCTTAAAACGTCGATCATGAACGTCGTTTCAGTCTGCCGGTGCCGGTCACACGAAACCATCACCTCGTTGTGATTTGGCCGTGATACGGGTTTTCGCTATGACTGTAGGCATGAAACGGATCGCTTACATATTTTCTGTGCTGGTTGTCGCGCTGATCGCAGCAAACGCGCAAGCCGCAGACAAGCCGTTAACGGTGGTCGAGCTTTATACCAGCCAGGGCTGCTCGTCGTGCCCGCCGGCGGATGCCTATCTCGGCAAATTGGCTGAGCGTGATGACATCCTGGCGCTTTCGTTGCACGTGGATTACTGGGATTACATCGGCTGGAAAGACAAATTCGCATTCCCCGCCAACACCGTGCGCCAGCGCGCCTATGCCCGCAATCTCGGCATGGGGTACGTCTATACCCCGCAAATGGTCGTGCAAGGCATGGCGCACACCACGGGTTCGAACAAAGACACTGTGGAAAATCTGATCAATGATCTGCGCGGCGCCAAGCGCTTGGATGTCGAAGTCACCCATGCCGGCGATGCGCTTAACATCAAAATCCCCGGCGGCACCTTTGACAACGAAGACGCCCGCATCCTGGTCGCCGCGTTTGATTCGAAACATGTGACAGATGTTCAACGCGGTGAAAACGCCGGACGCGACTTGGCGTATTACAATGTGGTTCGCGACATGGTCGACATCGGCGTGTGGTCGGGTGACGCGCTGTCGCTCAAAGTGACCGAGCAACAAATCGAGATGACCGGCCGCAACGGCTGTGCCGTCTTGGTGCAATCAACCAAGACCGGCCGCATCCTCGGCGCCGCGAAGGTCATGTTCCCGCCGCAATCTTGAGCGTGATTCTACTTCCGCCCCCGCATCTCGATCCGCTCGGCCATCAAGCATAAAATCTCGAACATCAAAGTGACCCCGACCAGGGCTGTGCTGCCCGACATATCAAATGGCGGCGAGACCTCGACCACATCGCCGCCGACGATATCCAAACCGCGAAGGCCGCGCAGCATCACCTGCGCATCGTGGGTGGTGTAGCCGCCGATCTCGGGCGTGCCGGTGCCGGGCGCATATACCGGGTCCAAACCGTCCACATCAAAACTCACATAACATGGACCGTCCCCGATCACGCGGCGCGCTTCAGTGGCGACTTTTTCCGGGCCCAGATCAAAATATTCCTCGATCTCGATTACACGAATGCCCTGCTCCAAGCCCCAATCTTTATCATCGGGGGTATAGAGCGCGCCGCGAATACCGATCTGGATCACGCGCTTGGGGTCCAACAGCCCCTCTTCAATGGCGCGGCGAAACGGGGTCCCGTGGGTATATTCATGGCCGCCGAAGTAACGGTCCCAGGTATCGGTGTGTGCATCAAAATGAACCATGCCGAGCGGTTGCCCCGGTTCGGCAATGCCGCGCATCACCGGCAGTGTGATCAGATGATCGCCCCCCGCAGTCAGCGGCATGATATTGGCGGCTTTCAGATCTTTATAGAACGCCCCGACACGCGCTAACGTATCCAACAGATCCACCGGGTTGACCGACGTATCGCCCAGGTCTGCACAACTTGCGATGTTAAACGGCATGGTGCCGGTCACATGGTGCACGTTTCGCATCATTGTTGAAAGATCCCGCATCTGACGCGGCCCGTGGCGTGCGCCCGGGCGGTTCGTTGTGCCGCCATCCCACGGGACGCCGATCAGGCCGATGTCGACCTCAGCGGTGGCCTTCGGCAGATCAACGTGGGGCAGGCGCATGAACGTCGGAATACCGGCGAAGCGCGGCAGGTCTGCGCCCGAACGCGGACGATAAAAGGCGTGTTTGCCGTCGCTCATGATACCTCGCAATGGTTGCTGTTGCTGATCTGAGACTAGGGCATCTGCACGCGACGGTAAAAGGTCAAACCAGCGTCATATTCCTGACACGCTTCGTGCGTATACCCACCCTGCGAGACCACCCACGCATGTGCCCTAAAAGGAGACCACCATGCCCCGTCCCTATCCTTTTCCCGCCGAAGCCGGGATCGAGCCCTGCCTCACCGAACTGCTGAACGATCCGTTGATGCATAAACTGCTGGCGCGCGATGGACTCAAGGTTGTTGACGTGATCGATGTGGTGCGCGCGTGGCAGAAGAAACGCCTGCCAGCCATGGTCGCTGTCGCCGCGTAAGTATTCTGCTAGAGCCGCCGGTTGCAGGCCAGGGCACCGATCACCATAATGCATATGAGAGGACCCACCGTTTTAGGAGTTAAATACCCATGGCCAGCGACAATCTGCACGCACCACGCGAACGCCTGAGCAAAGAAACGCTCGAACTTCACCACGCCATCGTTTCACTGATGGAAGAAATGGAGGCCGTGGACTGGTACCGTCAGCGCGCCGACGACTGCGAAAACGAAGAGCTCAAAGAAATCCTGCTGCACAACATGCGCGAAGAAATGGAACACGCCTGCATGGTCCTGGAATGGATGCGCCGCAACAACGAAGACTTCGCCGGCCAACTCAAAGAATGGTTGTACAAAGAAGGTCCGATCACGGGCGGACACTGAGCAAGCGAACTCAGCACAAAAAAAGGCCGGCAAATTGCCGGCCTTTTTCGTCGATTGATCGCGACGCTTACGCGGCTTTTTTGCGGCGTGCGTCGATGGCCGTCAACACGGCGTCAGCAAGCGGGGCTGCCGACATCGGGTTTTGGCCAGTGATCAGATTGCCGTCGACGACAACCTTCGGCGTGAAGTTTTCGCCGCCTTCGAACTCGGCACCCAACTCACGGAGTTTGGCTTCGAGCAGGAACGGCACAACTTCCTCGAGCTCGACCGCGTGCTCTTCGGCATCGGTAAAGCTGTTCACCTTGCGACCTTTGACGACGGGCGTGCCGTCGGCGTAGGTGGCCGCAATCAGGCCGGCCGGGCCGTGGCAGACGGCGGCGACAGGAATATCACGTTCCATCGCATCGACGATAAGCTGGCCGAGGCGCTCGTTTTCCGGCAGGTCCCACATGGTGCCGTGGCCGCCTGGCAGATAAATTGCGTCGTAGTCTTCGGCGTTCACATGTTCGATCCGTTTGGTCACCTGCACTTTTGTCAGTGCGTCCATATCTGTGACGAAGCGGTTAACGCTGTCCGGGCGGTCAGCCTCGGTCTCTGCGTAGCTGTTCGGGTCGTACGGAATCATGCCGCCTTCGGGCGAGGCGAAATCGACCCGGTAGCCTGCGTCGGTAAAGGCAAAATACGGGGTCGCCAACTCCTCGTAATGAAAGCCGGTCTTTTTGCCGGTCTCACCGAGATCGGCGTGCGAGGTTGCGATAATGAGAATACGTTTGCTGTCAGCCATGCGCTGGAGCTCCTTTTTCCTGGTCACATTTTTCTGGGTACACTGCAGGTAAGCCCACGCACACGGATTTAAAGACCCCGCGCGCAGATTTGCTGCGAAAATGAACGGTTCGGACAGAAGAAACCCAGTTCCTTCTAAAACCGATAGGTACGATAGCATCTATCCGCGGGTTCGTCACGACAAGCCGGGTGCCGCTATAAAGGCGCTTGCTGTTCCCAGAAAAGAAAAATCCCCCGGGGACAAACCCCGGGGGCGAGTTTAAACAGGGAGGTTTCACGTCTGGGAGACGCGAGGGGCCGGAAACCGGTCCCTCATTCCGGACAGGGAGCCCGGAAACTGCTGGAGGCGGATCAAGATCAGCGAATTATCTGCGATCAATCGATCTGTAACGACGCCTCAAAACCTTACGTCTTGCTGCAATGCAACATCGACTACATAGGGTATATAGATTTGTTGTGGCTGCACACCAGAGCCAAAGCGGCAACCCAGCCATGCATTTCACGCATATCTAACGCAAACCAAAGGTCACCAATAGATTTAGCGTTTTACCGCCGCAAGCTTCGCGACAATAAAATCGCGAAATGCGCCGATTCTGGCAGATTCTCTCAGTTCTTCCGGGTAAACGAAGAACATATCCAACTCAGGTCCTTCGAGTTCAGGCATGATTTCAACGAGGCTGCCAAGCTCGCGCCCCATGTATTCCGGCAGCGCGCCGACACCCAGTCCGCTCTGCACTGCACGCAAGATACCATAGATCGAATTCAGCCTGAGCACGGGGTTTCGGACCGATCCGTCTTTACGACCCGCTGCCAAAAGCCAGTTCAAATTCATCGCTGGCGGCCTAGCATCGTCGCCATAGACGACAATCTTATGCTTATCCAGGTCTTTCGGCGATTTCGGCATCCCGTTCTGCTGCAGGTATTCGGGGGCGGCATAAACGCGGTAGCGCAGCGTCATCAAATGGCGTTGCACGAGATCCGGCTGTGTCGGCGGGGTCAGGCGGATCGCCACGTCGGCTTGGCGCATCGACAGATCCAGCTCGGTATCGGCCAGCACCAACGACACATCGATTTCCGGATACTGGGTGACAAATTCCTTCATCCGTGGCGCCAGAAATACCGAGCCGAAAGCGACCGTCGTCGAAACCTTGAGCGGCCCTTGCGGACGTTGTTTATTTTCAGCTAGTTGCGCCTGCACGCGCGCCAACTGCGAGAACACGCTCCGCGCGGTCTCAAGTAGCGTCTCGCCCTGCTCGGTCAGCAACAAACCACGCGCATGACGGTGAAACAGCGGCGTGCCGAGACTTTGTTCGAGGGCACTGATCTGACGGCTGATCGCAGACTGGCTGAGATTCAGCTTCTCACCCGCATGGGTGAAGCTACCCGCCTCCGCGACCGCGTGAAAGACACGAAGCTTATCCCAATCGATCGGCATCGTGCCCCCTTTTGGCTGTTAGCTGCGCCGATTATTCGGCCGCGGCAGCGCTTTCGTCTTCGTGCTCGGCCAAAAAGCGCTCCGCTTCTAAAGCAGCCATGCAGCCGGTACCGGCTGCCGTTACAGCTTGGCGATAGATACGGTCCTGCACGTCGCCGGCTGCGAACACACCCGGCAGGCTCGTTTGCGCGGTGCCCGGCGTGGTCTTGATGTAGTCGTCTTCGTACATCTCGAGCTGACCCGCGAACAATTTGGTGTTCGGGTCGTGGCCGATGGCGATGAACACGCCGTCGACGGCAATTTCTCTGATCTCGCCACTGGTCGAATGCTTTAATCTGGCACCGGTGACGCCCTTGGGGTTCTGCTCGCCGGTAACCTCATCCAACGTGTGATCCCAGATCACCTCGATCTTTTCGTGTTTGAACAGGCGGTCTTGCATGATTTTTTCCGCACGCAACTCGTCACGACGGTGCACCAAATAGACCTTGCTGGCGAAGTTCGTCAGAAACAGCGCTTCTTCGACCGCCGTGTTGCCGCCGCCGATTACCGCGACCGCCTTGTTGCGATAGAAAAACCCGTCGCAGGTCGCACATGCCGACACGCCCGCCCCCATGAACGCTTTTTCGCTGTCGAGGCCGAGCCACCGCGCGCTGGCGCCAGTCGCAATGATCAACGTGTCGCCGGTATAGACATTGCCGCCGTCGCCGACGGCGGTGAACGGACGCTTGCTCATATCGACGGAAACAATGGTGTCTTCAATCATCTCGGTGCCGACGTTCTTGGCTTGCTCGAACATCTGGTCCATCAGCCAAGGGCCCTGAATGACTTCCGCAAAGCCCGGATAGTTCTCTACCTCGGTTGTGATTGTCAGTTGCCCACCCGGCTGCATGCCGCGGACCAAAACAGGCTTCAAATTCGCCCGCGCTGCATAAATAGCCGCCGTATAGCCTGCCGCACCGGAACCGATGATCAAAACTTTTGTGTGGCGCTGCTCTGGCATTGGAGGCTCCTGAGGGTCTATGGGCGTGCAAAATTAACCATTAAATGCGTGAGCCTCCCTAAATAAGCCGTTCCGCTGCTGGACGCAACGATGGAGGCGGATAATCAAAGCGGGGAATTATGTTGCGCAAGGATATTGCGCGTGAAGCCGCCTTGGTGTAACGAGATAGCATCTAAACAATGGGGGTGTTCTGTGCAACGGGTGAAACTCGACGCCATCGATTTACGGATTCTCCGTGATCTTCAAGATGACGGTCGCATGACCAATGTCGAGCTGTCGCAACGCGCCGGCATTTCCGCGCCGCCGTGCCTACGCCGCGTCCGCGCACTCGAAGAATCCGGCTACGTCCACGGCTATCATGCCGAGATCGACGGCGCACTGATGGGCTTCAAGGAAGTTTATTTTGCCTTGGTCGGGCTCGACAGCCAATCACAGGCCGTCCTCAAAAGTTTCGAAGATCTCATGGCCGACTGGCCGGAAATCCGCGAATGCCACATGATTCGCGGCGGCGGCGACTTTTTATTGAAGATTGTGGCGCGCGACAAAGAACATCGCGACAAGCTGACCATGGGCATTACCGAAGCCCCCCACGTCACCACCGTATCGACGCTGGAAACCATCCGGACATCGAAAAACCTGCCGGGCGTGCCGATCAACACCGACGTGCTGCATGATGAAGATGACGAAGCGTGACCAGAAACTAAGCCGCTAAAAGCCTAGTTTTTCCAAAGGACTTTGCAGATTTCATAGGATTTGCCGCCGCCCGGCGTCGCCACTTCGACGACGTCGCCGATGGTCTTGCCGATCAAGGCGCGGGCTAACGGCGAGGTCACGGAAATCTTGCCGAGTTCCAAATCCGCTTCCATGGCACCAACAATGCGGTATTCGGTCTCTTCGTCGGTATCCGTGTCGGCAACTAACACATGCGCGCCAAAGCGCACGGTATCGCCCGACATCTCAGACGTATCAATTGCCTCGGCGCGACTGGTAACGTCTTCGAGTTCAGCAATGCGGCCTTCGATGAAGCTCTGACGTTCACGGGCCGCATGGTATTCAGCATTCTCAGACAGGTCGCCGTGTTCGCGTGCTTCAGCGATCGCTTTGATCACGGCGGGGCGCTCCTCAGACTTGAGGCGTCGCAGTTCATGTTCGAGGACAGTTAAGCCCTCCCGGGTCATCGGTACACGTTCCATAGCGTCTTGGCTGCGTGTGCAGCCCTCCTCGTCACTCAAAAAGCCGAACTAAAACTAAGCCCGTCACCTAAAAGGTGACCAGCCACCAGTTCTCATTTCAGGAAAGCCCTAATACGAGGCTTTAAAATACGCTTGCAGGGGCGCAACTTCAAGCCCGCCGCTACCACCGGCAGCACGAATGGCTGCAATTGCCTGTGCGGCAGCCAGCGCGGCCGTCATCGTCGTGTAGTGCGGCACCGCTTGAACCAGCGCCGTACGACGGATCGAATAACTATCGGCAATCGATTGCGCGCCGTCGGTGGTGTTGATGACCAGCTGCACGTCGCCATTGCTAAGTGCATCAACGCAATGCGGACGGCCTTCTAAAACCTTATTCACCTTAGACGCCGGCACCCCGTTTTCTTCCAAAAACCGCTGCGTGCCGCCCGTCGCCATCACCTTAAAGCCGATCTCGGCTAATGTCTGCGCGACGACGAGCGCTTTGTCCTTATCGTGGTCACGGACCGAGATAAACACGGTGCCCGATGTCGGCAAAACCATGCCTGCGCCCAACTGCGACTTTGCGAACGCCAAGCTGAAGTCTTTGTCGATGCCCATCACCTCGCCGGTGGATTTCATTTCCGGGCCGAGCAACGTGTCGACACCTGGGAAGCGCGAGAATGGGAACACGGCTTCTTTAACGGCAATGTGGTCCAACGCCCCCAACACCGGCAACGTAAACGACGAGAGCTTCTCGCCTGCCATCAAGCGCGCCGCAATTTTTGCAATCGGCACGCCGGTTGCTTTGGCAACGAACGGTACGGTACGCGAGGCGCGCGGGTTCACTTCGAGAATATAAATATCGTTGTCTTTGATGGCGAACTGCACGTTCATCAAGCCGACCACGCTGAGCGCCTTGGCCAACACTTTGGCCTGCACCTCAAGCTCCTCGATGATCGCGTCACTGAGCGAGAACGGCGGCAACGAGCATGCGCTGTCACCGGAATGGATGCCGGCTTCTTCGATGTGCTGCATGATGCCGGCAACATAAACATTCTCACCGTCACACAACGCATCCACGTCAACTTCGATGGCATCTTGCAGATAGCTGTCCAACAACACGGGGCTGGTGCCGGATACCACCACGGCTTCGCGCATATAGCGATCGAGCGCTGTGTCGTCGTGAACGATCTCCATGGCGCGGCCGCCTAGCACATAGCTTGGGCGGATCACCAGCGGATAGCCGATTTTTTGCGCCACCGCTTTGGCTTCGTACATGGAACGCGCCAAACCGTTGGCAGGCTGCAAGAGCCCAGTTTCCTGAAGCAGTACCTGGAAGCGCTCACGGTCTTCGGCTAAGTCGATAGCGTCTGGCGAAGTACCGAGAATCGGGATGCCTTCTTCTTCGAGGGCCGCCGCCAGTTTCAGCGGCGTCTGCCCGCCCAACTGCACGATCACGCCCTTGAGCGTGCCGTTGCTTTGTTCTTTACGCAAAACCTCGATTACGTCTTCGGCGGTCAGCGGCTCGAAGTACAAACGATCCGACGTGTCGTAATCGGTCGACACGGTTTCCGGATTGCAGTTGATCATGATGGTCTCGTAACCGGCTTCTTTCAGCGCATAGGCCGCGTGCACACAGCAGTAATCGAATTCGATCCCCTGCCCGATGCGGTTCGGCCCGCCGCCTAAAATCGCAACCTTTTCACGGTCGGTCGGATTGGACTCGCACTCCGGCGCATTTAGGCCATCACCCTCATAGCAGCCGTACATGTACGACGTCTGCGAGGCGAATTCGGCGGCACAGGTGTCGACCCGTTTATAGACCGGCAACACATTGAGTGCGCGGCGTGCCTTAGCAACGTCCGTCGGTTGAACGTCGACCAACTCGGCCAAACGCTCGTCTGAAAAACCCATTTTCTTCAATCGTGCCATGCCCTGCATGTCAACGGGCAAACCATTGGCGCGAACCTCGGCCTCGGCATTGACGATGTTTTCGATGCGCTGCAAGAACCACATGTCGTAATGGCTGGCCGCAGCAATGTCTTCGAGCGACATGCCTAAGCGCATCGCTTGCGCCAAATAACGCAAACGGTCCGGACGTGCTTCACTGAGCACTGCTTTGATCACGTCTTTGTCCATGCTGCCGTCGGATTTGACGCCGCCTTCAATCTCGATCTCATTGAGGCCGTTCAAGCCGGTCTCCATCGACCGATAGCCCTTCTGCAGCGCTTCTTCGAAGGTCCGACCCATCGCCATCGCTTCACCGACAGACTTCATCGACGTCGACAACAAGGCTTCGGTGCCCGGGAATTTTTCAAACGTGAAGCGCGGGATTTTGACGACCACATAGTCGATGGTCGGTTCGAACGATGCCGGCGTCACACCGGTGATATCGTTCTGCAATTCATCCAGCGTATAGCCGCAGGCCAGCTTCGCCGCCACCTTGGCAATCGGGAAGCCGGTCGCTTTTGACGCCAATGCCGACGAGCGCGACACACGCGGGTTCATTTCGATCACGACCAAGCGGCCATCTTCCGGGTTGACGGCGAACTGCACGTTCGAGCCGCCGGTATCGACGCCAATTTCACGCAACACCGCAATCGAGGCATCGCGCATGATTTGATATTCTTTGTCGGTCAGCGTCAGCGCCGGGGCGACGGTAATGGAGTCCCCCGTATGCACGCCCATCGGATCGACGTTTTCGATGGAACAGATGATGATGCAGTTGTCCGCACGGTCGCGGACGACCTCCATCTCAAACTCTTTCCAGCCGAGCACGCTTTCTTCGATCAATACTTGGTTGATCGGCGACGCCAACACGCCGGACGTGACGATGCGCTCATATTCTTCAGCGGTGTAGGCAATCCCCCCACCGGTGCCGCCCAAGGTAAAGGCCGGGCGAATAACAGCCGGCAAGCCTACCGACTGCAATGCGACCAGCGCCTTTTGCTTGGACGCCGACGACAGCACAGTCATTTCTTTGGTGTTGCCGCCTTGATCGGGAATTTCGATCAACTCGTACTCGCCCGTGAAGACTTCCGACTTCGGCGTACCGAGACCAATTTTCGTCATCGCATCGCGGAACAGCAGCCGGTCTTCGGCCTTGGCGATCACCTCGGCATTGGCGCCGATCAGCTCAACGCCGTATTTTTCCAAGACACCGAGCTCCGCCAGCGCCATGCCCGCGTTCAGGCCGGTCTGCCCACCCATCGTCGGCAGCAATGCGTCCGGACGTTCCTTGGCAATGATATTTTCCAGAAATTCCGGCGTGATCGGCTCGATATAGGTCGCGTCCGCCATCGACGGGTCCGTCATGATGGTGGCCGGGTTGGAGTTCACCAAGATCACCCGATAGCCCTCTTCACGCAGCGCCTTACACGCCTGTGCACCCGAATAATCAAACTCGCACGCCTGACCGATAATAATCGGCCCCGCGCCGATGATCATGATCGATTTAATATCTGTACGTTTAGGCATTGTTGATTCCCGACTCAGTCACGCCCCCCCTCGAGGGGGAGGGCTAGGGAGGGGGCCTGCGTCGCACGATCAACCGTCCCGAAGATGGCTGGATATCGACGCCAAGACGCCCTCGATGTCTTCGAAAATGTCGTTGTTCCAAAACCGGACAACTGTGTAGCGGCGCACCTGCAGCCAATCGGTGCGGCGCGCATCGGCATCGGCTTGCTCGGCGTATTACCCGTCATCAAGTTCAATGATGAGTTTGGCATCTGGGCAGAAGAAATCGACGATATATGGTCCCATCGGGACTTGGCGTTGGAACCGCGCACCGTCCACTTGCTTACGCCGCACCCGCGCCCCAGGCCGCTTTTCCGCTTCGGTCGGGTTCTAACGTAAGCTGCACGCATTCTCGTTGGCCATGCATAAATGCTATCAGCGTCAGCCGCCAAAAGAAAAGCCTCCCCCCTCGAGGGGGAGGACTGAGGAGGAGGGGAGTCCAAAAAGAAAGCCACCAAGCAACGCGCCCAAAGCCCCGCCACCCAAACCCTCCCACTCGAGGGGGGAGGGAATTTTTTGAAATCCCCGTTATTACTTCGCACACCAACGTCGCCATTCTCCCGTAGGCGGAAATCTATCGCTACCCGGAGCATGGATTCACGCCTGCGCAGAAATAACGAGCGTGAGGAAAAAGTCATAATAATCCTAGAAACTTCGCGATAACTGCCAAAGCTGTCGTAAGCACTGCACCAGCAGCCGTTTGTTCATAACGCACAGCAAGCACTTTCAATGGCTCAACCATGAGCGCTACCGCGATATCAATTTTCATTTTCGTATCGTCAAAAAGGGCTCTTGCTGATTTGAGCGCATTCAAAACAGCGGGCTTTTCTGAGCCCAATTCATTATCTAATGATTTTTCACTCTCTAGGGCATTAATAACGTCATTTAACGAAGCCTTCGCTTCATTCCATACGTCTTCATTATCTGATTTTAAAACGAACCGATTTGCTGCCGGTGCAATGCCCCTCAAACTAGAAAGCATATTGTCTTCTAGTTTTTGATTAACTTCATCCTCAGTGTCGTCTGGCGACAACAAAGCTCGATATGCAATCGCCTGATAGCTATCATCCGACCACCCCTCAACTTCTTTGATACCTTCCTCAGTAATACTCAATCGCTTCTCTTCATAGTCAACAAGATCTCCCGTTTGAGGATGCTCCATTAGACTTGAAACACTCTCAATATCAACAAAAGATCTCTGAACTAATCTTTGGGCACAAATATTCGAAAGCTGCGTTGGGACACCTACTTTAGTCCCCAACATACCAATTTCCGTATTGATATTTTCAAATTTCACCAAAGCGAGATGAAGGCGAAATAAAATTAACTTTTCGGCGATTTCGTAATCGACGGTCGGTCGGGAGATCATCACGCCTCGTCCATCAGTTTGGTGAAGCGTTCGAATAAATAGTGGCTGTCGGTGGGGCCCGGGGACGCTTCCGGGTGGTATTGGACAGAAAATACCGGATGGCCGTCCCACTTGATGCCTTCGTTAGAACCGTCGAACAACGATACGTGGGTCTCGGAGACGCCTTTTGGCAGGTTTTTGCCGTCAACCGCGAAGCCGTGGTTTTGGCTGGTGATTTCGACGCGGCGCGTTTCCAGGTCCTGCACCGGTTGATTGGCGCCGCGGTGGCCCTGATGCATTTTCGATGTCGTGCAGCCGAGCGCGCGGGCCAGCAATTGGTGGCCTAAGCATATGCCAAAGATCGGCTTGCCGGTCTTAAGAAGATCTTGCAGCACAGGCACCGCATATTCGCCGGTGGCGGCAGGATCGCCCGGACCGTTCGACAAAAAGATGCCGTCCGGATTGTGGCTCATGATGTCTTCGGCGCTGGCAGATGCCGGCACGACCGTGACTTTACAGCCGGCGCTCGCCAAGCAGCGCAGAATGTTAAGCTTGATGCCGTAGTCGATGGCGACGACGTTGTATTTCGGATTTTCCAGCTTGCCGAAACCGGAGCCCAGCACCCAGCGGGTTTCATCCCAACCGTAGCTTTGCCGGCAGGTCACGTCTTTGGCCAGGTCCATGCCTTCAAGGCCGGGCCACGCCTGGGCTTCGGCGAGCAACGCCGGAATATCAAACACGCCGTCCGGTGCATGACAGATCACCCCATTGGGTGCGCCACCGTCGCGAATACGCCGCGTCAGGCGCCGGGTGTCGATGCCGGACACACCGACCAAATTGTGCGACTTCAACCAGCCATCCAAATGCTGGGTGTCGCGCCAGTTCCCAGGCTCGGTGATATCGGCACGGAGAATAAGGCCGCGCGCTACCGGTGTGATGGTTTCGATATCTTCGGGATTGGTGCCCACGTTGCCGATGTGCGGAAACGTGAAGGTGATGATTTGACCGGCGTAACTGGGATCGGTCAGGATTTCCTGATAGCCGGTCATTGAGGTGTTGAAGCACACCTCGCCGACGGATGATCCCGCAGCGCCGATGCCACGGCCCCAAATAATGGTGCCGTCGCCGAGCACGATGACGGCGGTAGCACCCTTGGGGGCTTCAGCAAGCTCAGAGGGAGACTCTGGCGCGCACAAAGATTCCGCACCCTTGTTTTTGGGTGCGGAGGTGTCTATTTGATCGCTCACGGTAATGGCCAACCCGGTCTGGTTGAGATTGGACGGGGTATAAGCAAACACTGGAGATCAGTCAAGCGCCACAGCCGATTATTTTTATCATTTAAAAACAATGGGTTACAAGACTAATTCGCGTTGTTATTTGAATGCTTTTACGTTATCGTCCGCCGCTTCGTTAGATTGATAGGTGATTCCATGCTCCGCCAGCAGTTAAATGACATGCTCAAAACCGCCATGCGCGCCAAAGAATTGCGCAAGGTTTCGACCATTCGCCTGATCAACGCGGCCCTCAAGGATCGCGATATCCAGGCACGCAGCAACGGCAACAGAGATGGCATCCCGGATTCTGAGATCCTCGGCCTTCTGCAATCCATGGTAAAGCAGCGCCGCGACAGCATCGAAGCCTATTCGAAGGGCGGTCGTGCCGATCTCGCGCAGCAAGAAGCCGAAGAAATTGCATGTATTGAGACGTTTTTACCGAAACAGCTGTCTGCGGACGAAGTCGATGCGGCAATCAACGAAGCAATCAGCAAAAGCGGTGCTGACTGCATCAAAGACATGGGCAAGGTGATGAGCTTCTTAAAAGAGAACTACGCCGGGCGCATGGACTTTTCACGGGTATCCGGTAACGTCAAAGAACGTCTGACGGCATAATCCACCGCGCGCCGCAGGGCGGCCTGTGGATAAACTGCAAAATCTCGGGATAACCCTCATGCCTAGACGCTTTGCGAAGCGGGCCGGGCAGACTACATTACATGTGCTATGTTAGGTCGTCCTCTGTGCGCAGCTTTGCGTGCATGCCGTACCCGGAGCCCGCATGAATTTTAGTCCCGAATTCCTTGACGAAATTCGCAGACGCGTCTCGATCGTCGATGTCGTCGGGCGAACTGTGCGCTTAAAAGAACGCGCGCGGGGCGATTTTTGGGGCTTATCCCCCTTCACCAAAGAAAAAACGCCGTCCTTCCACGTGATGGAAGACAAAGGCTTTTATAAGTGTTTTTCGACCGAAAATTCAGGCGATATATTTACCTGGCTGATTGAGGTGGAGGGTCTGGCGTTCCCGCAGGCCGTCGAACAACTGGCCGCGGAAGCCGGCCTGGAAATGCCACAAGACACCCCCGAAGACCGCGCACGCCAAGAAAAACGCAAAGGCCTGACCGAGGTCAACGAGATGGCCTGTGCGTTCTTCGAAAGAACCCTCCGCGCACCCGAGGGCAAGGCGGGCCTAGAATACCTGCGCCGTCGCGGTTTAGATGACGCGCTGATCAAAAAATGGCGGCTCGGCTATGCGCCCGATGGGCGCGGCGCACTGAAAGCGTTTATGGCGCGCGAAAACGTACCGGACGCATTGCTGATCGAGGCTGGCCTGCTGCGCGTGCCGGACAACGGCTCACCTTATGATTGGTTTCGCGGGCGGGTAATCTTTCCGATCCAAGACCGTCGCGGCCAAGTGATCGCGTTCGGTGGGCGGATCATCGGCGACGGCGAGCCGAAATACCTCAACAGCCCGGAAACACCGGTGTTTAAAAAGCGTCACGCTTTGTATGGCATTCATCGCGCTGCCGCCCCCGCCCGCAAAGCAGGCCGGATGATCGTGTGTGAAGGCTATATGGATGTCATCGGCCTCGACCGGGGCGGGCTGGATTATGCGGTGGCCCCACTCGGCACCGCCTTAACCGATGACCATCTCAAAGACCTCTGGCGCGTGGTGCGCGAGCCTGTGTTGTGCTTTGACGGCGACACGGCGGGCCAACGCGCCGCATTTCGCGCCGCAGAACGGGCGTTGCCGATCATGCAGGCCGGCATGGCGCTCCGCTTCGCGCTCCTGCCTCCCGGCGAAGACCCGGACAGTGTGGTCCAAAAGCAAGGCCGCGCCGCATTCGATGAATTGCTCGACCAGGCGGCACCGCTTTCTGAACTGATTTGGCGCGAAGTGACCGGTGGGCGCATGCCAACCAGCCCCGAAGATCGTGCCGATGTGCAAAAAAAGCTGGATGACAAAGCGCGGGATATCTCTGACGCCACGTTTCGCCGTCATTTTTCCGACTATTTTACCCGAAAACTTTGGGGGGACCGTCCACCGCCCAACGCGGCTGTCGGCCAAAACAGCAACAAGGGCCAATGGGGCAAGGACAAATGGCGTAAAGGCGGGAAATTTAACCGTAAAACAGAAGGCGCCGTGGATATGGATGCCCGCGCCGAGACGTCAAAAGCCGCGCCCGCAGATCAACTCCGCGAAAGAATCTTGCTGGCAGCGCTGATCAATCATCCCAATATCTTTGATGAGGTCGAAGAACACCTTGGAACCGTTGAGTTTTCAGCGCCTGAGCTTGACAAGTTACGCCAGCAGGCCTTAAACAGCCTCGCTGCGGACGACGGACTTGATTCCGAAGCTCTGCGCGCCCACCTTCTGTCTGAAGGGTTTTCAACGACCCTACAGGCACTTTTGAGCAGCAGCGTGTACATGCATGCGCGATTTGCGCGCGAGGACACGCCCATCGAAGAAGTGCTGGCAGGTTGGATTGATACGTTTGAAAGATTGACGGCGAAGTCCGTCGAGACCGAGTTACAAAAGGTCGAAGCGGCTCTGGGGGAAGATACGTCAGCGATGGCTTTTGAACGCGTTAAAGCATTGAAAGTCACATGAAGTTTGCGGGGTTCCGACGCCGATCATCGGCGCGGACGCTGAGGGGTTTTGATATTGGCTAAAGCACAAGCAAGCGAAGCGCGGGACGCCCGCGACGGAAACGCAGACGGTCCGCTTTTGGACACCATGGGCGCCGCCGTCAAAAAGATGGTGACCAAGGGTAAGGAGCGCGGGTACGTCACCTATGACGAACTGAACGCCGCACTGCCGCCCGAAGAGGTCAGCTCCGAGCAAATCGAAGATACCATGGCGATGCTGTCCGAAATGGGCATCAACGTCGTGGAGAACGAAGAGCAGGAAGACGCTGCCGCCGAGACCAAAACGATGAGCGCGACCGACGACGATGAAGAGGACGAGCCGAAAGAAACGGCCTCTGCGTCCGGAAACGTCGATGAAAGCGACCTAGGCCGTACCGACGATCCGGTGCGCATGTATCTCCGCGAAATGGGTTCGGTGGAACTGCTGTCACGCGAGGGCGAAATCGCCATCGCCAAGCGGATCGAAGCCGGCCGCGACATGATGATCGGCGGGATCTGCGAGAGCCCGTTAACGATCCAAGCCATCGTACGTTGGCACGATGCGCTGGTCGCTGAAGAAATTCTACTGCGCGATGTGATCGATCTGGACGCCACCATGGGCGGTGGCCCAGGCCAACCCCCCGTTGCAACCGATAATGATGATGACAGCGACGACAGCGAGTCGACGACAGCGAAAACCGCTGAGGTAAAAGCACCGGAAGATAAAAAAACCGCTGCTGCAGATGACAAATCCGATGACAAAAAGGCGAAGTCTGAAGACGGCGAAGAAAGCACCGACAAACCCGACGACGAAGATGATGACGAAGATGATGACGATCAAATCAACATGTCGCTCGCGGCTCAGGAAGAAAAACTAAAACCTGAAGTCATCGAGACGTTTGAAGAGATCGCAAAGACCTATAAAAAATTCCAACGCCTGCAGATCATCCGCATCGAAGCGATGCAGGGCAGCGGCGAGTTTAAATCGTCGCAGGAAAAACGCCATTCCAAGCTGCGCCAAGAACTCATTGAATTGATGGAGGGTGTTCACCTCAACAACGACCGCATCGAAGCGCTGGTCGATCAATTGTATGGCCTCAATCGTCGCTTGGTTGGGCTTGAAGGTAAGTTGTTGCGTATGGCGACTTCGTCGCGGGTGCGCCGCGATGACTTCCTTGAACAATACCGCGGCAGCGAGCTTGATCCTGATTGGCTCAAGCGGTGCGCCAAGATGCCGACCAAAAACTGGCAGCGCTTTGCCGAACGTTATCGTGACGAGGTCAAAGAAATCCGTGCCGACGTCGCTGAGGTTTCCTCCGCCGTTGGCCTGCCGATCATGGAATTCCGTCGCATCGTCGGTATCGTGCAAAAAGGCGAGCGCGAGGCTGCAAAAGCGAAAAAGGAAATGATCGAGGCAAACCTTCGTCTCGTGATCTCGATTGCTAAAAAATATACCAACCGTGGCCTGCAGTTCCTGGACCTGATCCAAGAAGGCAACATCGGCCTGATGAAGGCCGTTGATAAGTTTGAATACCGTCGTGGCTATAAATTCTCGACCTATGCCACTTGGTGGATTCGCCAAGCGATCACGCGGTCGATTGCCGATCAGGCTCGCACCATTCGTATTCCGGTGCACATGATCGAGACCATCAACAAGCTGGTCCGCACGTCGCGCCAGATGTTGCATGAAATCGGTCGCGAGCCGACGCCGGAAGAATTGGCAACCAAGCTCTCCATGCCGCTCGAAAAAGTGCGCAAGGTGTTGAAGATCGCAAAAGAGCCGATTTCGCTGGAAACCCCGATTGGCGACGAAGAAGACAGCCACCTCGGCGACTTCATCGAAGACAAGCTGGCCGTGCAACCGCTGGACGCCGCCATTCAGGCCAATCTGCGCGAAACCACGACCCGCGTGCTCGCCAGCCTGACGCCGCGTGAAGAACGCGTGCTGCGGATGCGTTTCGGCATCGGCATGAATACCGATCACACCCTCGAAGAGGTCGGCCAGCAGTTTTCGGTGACACGCGAGCGTATTCGTCAGATCGAAGCCAAGGCGTTGCGCAAACTCAAACACCCGTCCCGGTCCCGCAAACTGCGGAGCTTCTTGGACTACTGATCTTCTCGTCACGACCGAATTTGGAAAAGGAGATGCCGGGGCATCTCCTTTTTTCGTATCCACATGTGACTGCCAGGCTGCATTCAGCATAGAAGCGCGTGACATAAGGCAGTCGGTTGGGTATCTGTTCCCGGTCCGCATACGTGCCGACACGGTGGGCCTGTAGCTCAACTGGTTAGAGCCGACGGCTCATAACCGTCTGGTTGCAGGTTCGAGTCCTGCCGGGCCCACCAATTTCGCCCTGATGCATTCGTACAACTTATTTCTTCTTTGAAGGTCCAAGTGATTGGGAAATTCTTTTCATGTTCAGGTGCTCAGTTTCTCGAACATTCTTGAAATAGAGGGCGCCCGCACAGCCGAACAGTATACAACCCTCCTCGACGCCCTGGAATATGGCGATCAGTCTGGATTGAGCGACGACGAAAAGCGCGAAATGTGCCTGATGTCTTTGCAGGATCACAAACCTGCGGACGCGGCTTATCATGTGTTGAAACACGATATGTCCGATATTCTTCGCGACGGGCAGATGCGGAATGCCGCAACGGAGATGCTTGATGAAAAGCTATGGGAAGAATATGCAGACTCATCGCTGCACGAGCGGATGTTCAACGCCGGCAGTTTGCTCTATGCCGCTTTTCCGGGCTCGTTCCCGAAGCCCGATGCAGTTCGTGTTGTCTTAAGCGTCACCGCCAACGACGCCCGCTCCAAAGCACTTTTGACGCCAGCACTGAACGAGTCATTTCTGGCTCGTCTGCTGGCCGACGGCATGGATGACCGAGCGGCCCTGCATCGCTTATATCATGACGAACTTGTCGGAACGTCTTTTCCGAATGCCAGCGAAGTGGTGTGGATTGTCAACACGCATCCGCTGAGTGACGATGCGATGCAGATTGAGGTCATCAGTTCCGGTTACTGGCTGGATGCGCTGATGGATACGGAGTCATACGACTCTTCGGCCTATGCAGACACGGCACCACCGGCGCGCGGCTAAAGGCGTGCGGTGAAGACCACGGAATTGGAACTGACGTGACGGCTTAAATCTATTTGGATCAACAGTGCTGCGTCGCCATCGGCCAAGTCCACCTGGCCAACATCCGAAGTGATGATCGCCGTATCGCCCGGCAAAAGCGGCGAACACCCATTCACCCCCAAGGCGCCCGCCAAGCTATGCACGGCAAATAGGCGCTGTTCGGCCAAGGCCAATGACCTATTGCACGGGCCATGGAGCGCCGTGACATCCCCGGTGCAATACGCCGGATTAAACATGAGGTTTAAATTGGTTGAGGGGCCCGATTTTAGCTGCGCATTTACGTTCAAAGCACCGCTGAACTGGACAGGATGCCAAAGATCCGCATCAATGTTGCCACCGTCATTCTGCAACACCATGCCCTGACCTTTCACGACTGTGAGAATCCGAACATATTCAGCGAACGCGGAAAATGGCCCATCACATGTGACATCTGCCATACTTAACCGCCATATTCGGTTTTCGCCGAGGGTCGCGCAGGCGATTTCGCGGGTAATCCCGCCTCCATTCTTCCAGGTACTTTCTGTTAGCTCACTAAACCTGATGATGTCCATCGCCGATACGACCGTTCTAAATCCCGTTGACGATTAATACGCTAAGGTGCGGGGCGCGTGACATTATTTAAATAATAAAAATTGATTATTAGAAATAAAATATTCTATTTTTATGAACAATGGTACAGATCAATTTTAAGCATCTTCGGTATTTTTGGGCGGTCGCGCATGATGGAAATCTGACGCATGCTGCAGATCAATTAAATATCTCACAGTCGGCACTGTCGGTGCAGATCCGCAAACTTGAAGAACAGCTCGGCCATTCGTTATTTGACCGCAAAGGGCGGCGACTGCATTTAACCGAAGCGGGCCGGATCGCACTCGATCATGCGGATGCAATCTTTGCGGCGGGCGACGAACTTGTTGGCACCCTGGCAGGAAATATCGCGACCCGCCCCGTGCTTCGGGTCGGCGCAATGGCAACGTTGTCCAGGAACTTTCAGATTGGTCTGCTGCGCCCCGTTCTGGAACAGAGCAATGCGAGCATTGTTCTAAGATCCGGCAGCCCAAAAGACCTGCTTGAAGAATTGGAGGCGCTTGCGCTCGATGTCGTGTTGTTGAACACGGCCACAGGCAGTGGCCATGCCGCAACGTTCAGATCACACCGCCTTTCTGAACAGCAAGTCAGCGTCATTGGCACGCCGAAGCGCCTGGGCAAAAAAGGCTCGCTCAAAGAGGTGCTCAGCCAGCATCCGCTGATACTTCCGACAACGCACGGCTCAATACGAACCGGCTTTGACGCACTGATCCAAAGGCTGGGTGTGAGGCCAAACGTCGTCGCAGAAGCAGACGATATGGCCATGATGCGCTTGCTCGCACGTGAAGATATCGGTATCGCCGTGTTGCCGCCGGTTGTCGTGCAGGACGAGCTGTCGAGTGGACAGTTGATAGAGGCTTACCCCTTAAAGGGGGTGTTTGAAACTTTCTACGCGGTCACCTTGGAACGCCGCTTCCCAAATGCGTTGCTACCGATAATCCTGGATGCGTCGCACCAATAATCCCAAGCGCACAAACCGCAACGTGGTCTATAGCGCAATCAAAACCATGCGCAGAAAGAAAAACCGCCATCGAACGATGCCGACGGCGGTTTCCTTTAAAAGCGCATTGCGGTGTTAGTCGAGCGCGACGAGATCCTCGGCGGACGACTTACCGTTGCGGCCTTCTTGCAGTTCGTAAGACACCTTCTGGCCTTCGCGCAGCGAATTCATGCCCGCACGCTCAACAGCCGAAATGTGAACGAATGCATCCTTGGAGCCGTCTTCCGGCTCAATAAAACCATAACCTTTGGTGGTGTTGAACCACTTCACGGTACCTTTAGCCATGTCGATATTCCTCTGACAATTGGTTGCGCCGCGCCACACCGTGTAGCCAAACGCATGTTAACGATAACATTCTCAGGGGATAACTAAGCTAAGCGGTAGTCCGCATAATTTTAGGTAACACGCATCAAATGTATCTCGTTGTTTCATGATGCGTTAATTTCGGCCAAAAGTCAATCAAATGCTCAGAAAATCCCTCAAAATGACACCCCACCGCAATGCTGGACCCAACCCCGTCTCAGGCTTAGTGTGCGCGCAATTCATCACCAGGAGTTCCCATCATGTCCGGACCATCAACCTTATTGCGCGCATTTGCAGTGATCAGCCTTTTTGTCTTCGCGATACCGACGAACGCCGACCCGGCAAAGCACACGCACGATATGTCAGACGACGCGGTCATGATCATGGCACCATGGGTGCGCGCAGCGCCGCCGACGGCGCGCGTCATGGCGGGCTATGTGACGCTACACAATCAGTCGGATCAGTTGCAGCGCTTAACTCGCGTTTCCAGCCCCATGTTTGAGCGCGTTGAAATTCATGAGAGCTATCTTGAAGGCGGCGTTTCAAAAATGCGCGCATTGTCGACGATTGATATTCCGGCCGGTGAGATGGTGACGTTTGAACCAAACGGCCTGCATTTGATGCTGATTGGTCCGACAGTCGGCGCCAAAAGTGCTTCGCACATTGAAATGACCTTCACATTCGAAACCGGCCATACAAAAACGCTCGACGTTGGGGTTTTGAACCGCGGCGATGCCATGCCGACCATGCAACATCCAAATCATTAGGCAAAAAGCATGAGTTCCGGTCATGAACCTTGAAAACCCCTCGCTTGATTGGGGATAAGCGCCGCCGTAACGTATAGCTGATGATGAGGGGATCGGCCATAAACGGTCGGCGATTTTGGAGAGATATCAGCTATGTCGGAGCAACCGCTTGGCAGCCCGGACGATGCAGCAGGCGCGCCGGCCGGCGGCCTGGTCAGCACACCTATCGATGCCACCGTTCCTATGCACGAGGTCGGCACGGTCGCATTAAGTCCAACCGGTGATTTCGAAGCCGGCAGCTATCAAACCTTCACCCTCGTTTACACCGCCGGTAAATTCGGGATCGACGATTCCGGTTCGATCCGCATTTGCTTCCGTTTCGCCAGCGATCAAACACGCCCCCAGTTCGAGAACCCGACCGGTCCGAACTTCACCACGATTACCGCCTCCAACGATGCCGTGCTGCAATATCACTACGATCCAAAGGGCAACGTCCGCCCGTGGGACCGTGCGTTATACATCAAGGTCGTACGCGGCTTTCTACGTGAAGGCGATACCATCACCGTCAAGCTTGGCGACACGTCGCAAGGCTCGCCCGGCATGCGATTGCAAACGTTCTGCGAAGAAAGCTACGAATTCCACACCCTGATTGATCCGATCGCCACCTATTGCTACCAGCCGGTGCCGAACCAACCGACGATCCACATCGTACCCGGCGCGCCTGAAACCTATGTCGCCGTCGCACCGACCCTGCGCGCCGTGGGTGAAACGTTCTCCGTCAAATTCAAGGGCGAAGACAAATGGGGCAATCCGTCTGATCAATGTGATCGCACGTTCAAGCTGCGCGCCAACGGTCCGGTTGACGGCATGCCCGCCAGCGTCAGCATCCAACCCGGCACCCGCGCCGTCGAAGTCAGTGGGCTCAGCGGCAGTGCTGCCGGCGATGCATGCATCGAATTCTTGGATGAAAACGGCGATGTCGTGACCACCACAAACCCGATCCGCTTTGCCGATGCCCCGGCGCTCAAGCATTATTGGGGCGACCTGCACGGTCAGTCGGAAGAGACCATCGGCACCGGCAGCGCGGATGAATATTTCCGTTTCGCCCGCGATCTCGCATTCGTCGATGCCACCGGCCACCAGGGTAACGATTTCCAGATCACATCCCCGTTCTGGTCCGAACTTGATGATATGTGCGCGCATTATGACATAACCGGTGAATTCATCGCGATCCCGGGCTACGAATGGTCCGGCAACACCGGGCTTGGCGGTGACCGAAACATTTACTTCCCGGATGAAGGCCGCACGCTGCGGCGTTCATCCCACGCGTTGGTCGCGGACCGCTCGGACATCAGCACCGACTGCAACTCGGCTGCCGAATTGTTCGAAGCCCTCGCCCGCGATAAAGAATGGGACGTAGTCGGCTACGCGCACTGCGGCGGCAGATACGCCGACGTCAAAATGGCCCATGACGGGCGGTTCGAGAAATCAATGGAAGTGCATTCCAGTTGGGGCACTTTTGAATGGCTGGTCCAAGATGCCTTTGAAATGGGCTATCGGATCGGTATCGTCGCCAACTCCGACGGCCACAAAGGCCGCCCGGGCGCGAGTTATCCGGGGGCGTCGTTGTTCGGCGCCGTCGGCGGGCTGACCTGCTTTTTAGCACCGGAACTAAGCCGCGACGCCATTATGGAAAGCATGCGTCGACGCCGTCACTATGCCACCACCGGCGGGCACGGCGGCCGCATGATGATCGACGTGAAGGCAAATTTCACGGAAGCCGGCACCCTGTATCACGATGACCCTCGGAACGGCCCCACAGACAGCCAGACATCTGACAGTGCGATGATGGGCGATATCGTGCATCTGCCGAGCGGCGAGGTTGACTTTAACATCGACATTCACGCCGCAAGCCCGATTGAACGGGTCGACATTTTCAACGGTCTCGACCTTATCGAGACCGTCCGACCCTATACTCAAGAAGAACTCGGCAACCGCTTACGCGTAATGTGGGAAGGCGCTGAATACCGCGGTCGTTTCCGTCAGGTAATTTGGGACGGTACCGCGCATTTATCTGACAATGCCATCATCGAAGCCAAAGCCATCAACTTCTTTAATCGCGACAAGACCCTGGATATCGTCTCGGAAACCGAGCTTGCATGGCGCGCACTCACGACCGGCAACATCGGCGGCTTTGATGTATGGGTCAAAGATCCCTACGCCGGCACGCTGAAAATCGAAACCCCGCTGGTCAAAGCGGGCGTGCCACTTGAGGAAATTGGCTTTGAAGACGAAGTGTTCGATCAAAGCGATGTATTGCCGCGGTATTTGAAAATCTTCCGGATGCCATCGGAAAACAAACATCGGACATTTTCACTTACCAGACGCCTTGAACTAAAGTCCGAGGGTGACAATCCGATCTTCATTCGTTTGACGCAGGAAGACGGCACGCTTTGCTGGACCAGCCCGATCTATATTTATCGCTAAAGCGCCAGCGCGTTTGGTCTATGGCGCGTCTGATTTCGTCACGGCTGCCGCATCCATCCGCTTTTGGACACGCGTAAGAAACCGCGTCGTGACGCGCTGCTCAATAGACAGCGCCTGCTCGCGCGGACATAGCAGTCGAATATCAAACATGACGTGGGCAAGGTCCGTCGTGTGCATGCGCACCTGCGGATCCGGCTTGCGGATATCAAGCGCCATATGACGGCGGACCCCGGTCCAATACTTCGTCGCTTCTTCGTCATAGGCCGTCCATTCGGCCTCAATCTCGTCACAAAGAAACGCTAAGTCTTCTTTGGGTCGCAATTTATCGAGCGCATCAATCGTAATGGCAAAGGTATGAAAAACGTAATGCTTGCGGATGTTCAAGTTAACGATGTTGTGGGGCAAAATCATCCCATTGGGCATGGTGATGATGTGCCCGGTGTAATCGTGCGTTTGGTCCCCAGCGGGCCAACAGGATGATCGTGGTCAAAAGCGTCGACGCGCCAATATCTCTCCATGGGAGGCCAAGAACGGTTTGTGTAAAATCTTCCATATTTTTACCTTAATACATGCCTGTCGTATTAACACGATCCTAACGTCCCACCGGGCATAAAGCAGCATGGCCAAACGTAAAAGCACACGTGCCCGTACAACAAAAACCGACACCCCGCGCCCGTCGGCATTGCGCCGTCTTGGCAAATGGACGGCAACCCTTGGCGTTTGGGCGTTTATCCTTGGCCTGTTCGCCGTGGGTTGGTTTTATACGGACCTGCCAGATGTCGAAGACAGCCTCGCCCCTTCGCGCCGCCCAACGGTTTGGATCATGGCGAGTGACGGTAGCGAGCTTGCCGCCGCCGGCGATCTTTATGGCATCCCCGTTCGGCTGAAAGACCTTCCGCCATCGCTGCCGCAAGCGGTGCTGGCAACAGAGGATCGCCGTTTCTATGACCACTTCGGCATCGACTTGATTGGTCTTGCGCGGGCCATGGTCATCAATATTCGCGCCGGCTACATCGTGCAGGGCGGCAGCACCATCACTCAGCAGGTCGCGAAGAATCTATTCCTGAGCCCAGAGCGCACGATAAAGCGCAAAATCCAAGAGGTGATGCTGGCATTTTGGCTGGAAAATCGATTTTCCAAAGATCAAATCTTGGAACTTTATCTAAACCGGGTTTACTTGGGCGCCGGCACCTACGGCGTCGATGCAGCGGCACGTAAATATTTTGGCGTACCGGCAGTTGACCTCAGCATCTGGCAATCGGCGATGTTGGCCGGCCTGTTGAAGGCCCCCAGCCGTTACAACCCGCACAGCAGCGACGAACGCGCAGATGCGCGCACCAAGGTTGTGCTCTCGAATATGGTTGCCGCAGGGTATTTGAGCGAAAACGACGCCAAGGCAGCGCACATGAAGACCATGGCCGCAAACAACATCCGCCCTGGCCGCCGCGCCCCTTACTTTGTTGATTGGGTATTGGATCAAGTGCGCGATTACGTCGGCGCCCGCGATCGCGACTTGATCGTGAAAACAACGTTATCGCCAACAGTGCAGTACGATGCCGAGCAAAGCTTGATCCAAACGCTTAAAGGTCCCGCAAAGGGGCGTAATGTGGGCGATGGCGCAGTGCTTGTGATGTCCCTCGACGGGGCGGTGCGCGCCATGGTTGGCGGCAGCGATTACGGGGCCAGCCAATTCAATCGCGCGACCCAGGCCTCCCGGCAACCGGGTTCTGCGTTTAAGCCGGTGGTCTATTTAGCGGGCCTGGAGTCCGGCATAACTCCAAGCGATATCATTAGCGACTCCCCGGTTAGGATCGGGGCCTGGTCGCCCGGCAACTTCGACAACAAATACATCGGCGACGTCACCATGGCGCAGGGGCTCGCAAAATCGATAAATACCGTTGCCGTGCGCATCGCGCTCGCGGCGGGTATTGATCGGGTCGCCAAAACCGCCCGCGCACTCGGCCTCGACCCGGGTGACAAACCCGATGCTTCGATTGCCTTGGGAACGGCGGAGACGACACTTCTCAACATTACGGCGGCTTATGCCGCGTTCGCCAACGGCGGCAACGGCATTATTCCCTTTGGCATCGAAGAAATTCGCGATGGCGGCGGCGCCATTATTTATCGCCGCAGCGGCAGCGGACTCGGCCAAGTTGTCGCACCTAACTACATCGCATCGATGAACGCCATGATGAAAGGCGTGATTGATGGTGGCACAGGCCGTGGCGCAAAACTCGACAGGCCCGCTGCCGGCAAAACGGGTACCTCGCAGAATTATCGCGATGCCTGGTTTATGGGCTATACGGCGGATTATGTCGCAGGCGTTTGGCTCGGCAACGATAATGGCGCAGCCATGAAGGGCGTCACCGGCGGCAGCATGCCTGCACGTCTATGGCAAAGTGTGATGATGTCTGCGCACGCCGGACTCCCGCCCCGCGACTTAATTTTGCCAGGCAACTCCGACGGCGGAGGCGATAGTGATCCTGGTTTCTTCTCGCGTCTGTTTGCGACGATAGAAGATGCAAAAAAAGATGCCGTAAAAAAACTTGAGACCATCCAGCCGGATGCAACAAGCGCTCCTCAGCGCGGAACTTCGGCGCCGGCAAACGACAACTCGCTTCCAGCAGGCCTGTCGGACCGAAACTAGAGTCGAGCCCGACCGCGCCACGGTATGAACGCCGGCACCCGCGCCCGGTATGCAGCATAGTCATCACCATAACGTGCGATCAATCGGCGCTCTTCAAGCCACGTACCGATGACTAAGTATATGCTGCCGAAAAATGCGGTCATCAAACCAAGCGGCGACCAAACGGCACCCCATAAAACAAGAAATACAGCGCTATAAAGCGGATGGCGCACATATCGATGTAAACCGTCCACGCGCAACGGCTCGTCTTCATCCAACGGACGTCCGCCTTCAGCGGCACGTACCTGCGCGGTTCCAGCCAACCGCCCAAGGTCGTACCCACCGAGCGCCCAAAACATCAAAAACCAACCGGAAATTTCGAGCACACCCAGCACAACTTTATATGTGCCGGACAGGTCATATGCAGGCAAATCACCCAATACTACGTGACCGCCCCAGAACACGACAACCAGCGTGACAATGGCAAAACCGTTATACGCCAGCCGATACCCTGCACCGAGCCAGCGATGTAGGCATGCTTTGATGGTCTCGCTCGCCAACAAAGAATGCGCCAACCCGAAAGCCGCCCACATGACTCCATACACGGCAACGTCAATGAGCGGCAACGGCGTCGACATCAAATAGCCTTATGTTTCTCTAGGGGGGGTATTCATCCGGCGGATGGTATCGGTCGTCGAATGTCCGGGTTTTAACTCGGCCAACACGACCTGCCCGCCCCACCCCTGCACCAGATCCGCACCGACGACTTCGTCGATGGTGTAATCGGCCCCTTTGACTAAAACATCCGGGTGTAATTCACCGATCAACTCATAAGGCGTGTCTTCAGAAAAAATCACCACTAGGTCGACCGAGCCCAACGAGGCCAACACGGCGCTGCGCGCGGCTTCGTTTTGCACCGGTCGTTCGTCACCTTTGAGGCGCTTGACCGATACGTCCGCGTTCAGCCCGACAACCAACCGGTCACACGCAGCCCGCGCCTGCGCCAACAGCGCGACGTGGCCCGGGTGTAATAAATCAAAACATCCATTGGTAAAGCCGACCTTATGCCCCTGTCGATGCCACCGCGCGATGCGGTCCACGGCTTCAGTTGCGGTGAGCACTTTAGCTTCGGCATCCGAGATATCTTGGTGATGCAAAGCTGCAATAACCTCAGAGGCGTACGCGACCGCCGTGCCGACCTTCGCGACGACGATACCGGCCGCAGTGTTGGCGACGCGGGCAGCATCGGCGACCATGGCGCCCGCACCAATCATCGCCGCAACCGCAGCAACAACCGTGTCGCCTGCGCCAGAAACATCAAACACCTCGCGGCTTTCGGCGGCCAGATGCTGGGCGCTGCCATCAGCATCAATCAAAGTCATACCATCGGCGCTTCTTGTCACCAACATACCGCCGAGTGAATGCTTTGAAATCAACGAAAGCGCCGCTGCCGTGATCGCAGCATCATCGCCAGCCGTCGTGTTTGCCGCGTGTTCCAACTCTTTGCGGTTGGGCGTAATCAATTCCGCCCCCGGGTAACGCCCGAAATCATCGCCCTTGGGATCGACGATCACCGGCTTGCCCGCTTTATTGGCAGCGGCAATAATTTTCGCGGCGCGTCCATCGGCAAGCACACCCTTGTCATAGTCCGACAAAACCACCGCGTTGCAGTTCGGGATCGCCGCCAGTGCCGCGCTTAGAACCGCATCGCCAATCTGTTCTGAAAACGGTTCGCTCGCTTCCCAATCGGTCCGCAGCATTTGCTGACTGCCGGCAAGGTAGCGCACCTTAATCGTCGTCGGTCGTGTCGTATCAGCGATCAAATCAACCGACACACCAGCATGCGCCGCCAACGCGGATTGCAATTCATCGGCAGCCGCATCCGTTCCCGCAACCCCGATAAACGTCGCCGACGCACCAAGTGCGGCCAAGTTCCGCACCACGTTCCCTGCCCCACCCGGCATTGCGCTCTCATGACGTACCCGCAGGATCGGGATCGGTGCTTCCGGTGAAATTCGTTCAACATCGCCACTGACGAAACGATCTAACATCGCATCACCAACAACGAGGATGTGCGCACCCTCAAGCTTTTCAAACCATGGAATAAGGTTGGAGCGATCCGTCATACCAATCCCAACTCGATTTCCAATGCGCCGCACAGCATCTGACCAAGCATAATATGCATTTCCTGAATACGCGCCGTGGTTTCGCTCGGCACGATCACCAACGGGCTGGCAATGCCGACCAACTTTCCGCCGTCTTTGCCACCAAGCGCCGCCGGCGTGATGTCCATACTTTTCGCAACGTGCAAAGCACGCAAAACGTTTTCAGAATTTCCCGAAGTTGAAATGCCGATGGCCATATCGCCAGGCTTGCCCAAAGCTTCGATCTGACGCGCAAAAATATTCTCGAAGCCGAGGTCATTACCACCAGCGGTCAGCGCCGAGGTATCCGTGGTCAACGCAATCGCTGCCAAAGGTGCGCGGTCGGTCTTGTAGCGGATCGTGAGTTCCGTCGCCAGATGCTGGCAATCGGCGGCACTGCCTCCATTGCCGAAGAACATCAGTTTACCGCCGTGGCGCAAACATTCCGCAGCGCGTTCCAACAACTGCGCAAACGACGGGCCGCACGCCAAACGGGTTTTTGCGACGACATCTTCATGCTCGTCAAATTCGCTCGCGAAAAAGGCATCAATATCCATCAAGTTATCCTACACCGAGATCCGGGTGCCGGTCCTGAGACTTTCGACCACGGCAATCGTTGCCGTCGACGTCTCGATCAATTCGGCTTCATCAATAGGGGCAACGGTACCGTCACGTACAGCGGCGACGAAAGCGGCCAATTGCGCTGCATGACCTTTGTTTTGCGTCGCGGATCGTTCAGACGATTTTCCGTCAGCGACCAACGTCAATGTGCGAAAATCATCAAGTACCGCCGCGCGCCCGCCTGCGAACATTTCAATCCGTTCTTTTGCCAGCGCGGTATCGCCAAGCGCGGTATAGACAATGCTGGCGAGGCTACCATCTACGAACCGGATGTGCGCGGCGACGTCATCCCCACTGCCACCGGCGACCGTCGCCGCCTGTGCATCAACGCTTTCGATCCGCTGGCCGACCAAATGGCGGGCCAAATCAATGAAATGACACATTTCACCCAACACGCGCCCACCGCCCTCGCTCGCAGATTGCGTCCAATGGGCGCCATCAATGGCACCCCCGTTGACGCGAAGGGTGACCACGCGGGGACCTTTGGTTTTAACAAAGTGGGCGGTCATTTCCGCGACCTGTGGTGCGAAACGTCGGTTAAAGCCGACCTGTACAAAGCCCGTGCTTTCGTTCAGCGCAGCGATCACATCGTTCAATTGATCCAAATCGAGTGCCAATGGTTTTTCGACAAAAACCGACTTTCCCGCGCGGAGTCCCGCAGCGGTCAACGCGGCATGACTGTCATGGCGGGTGGCGATGACGACGGCATTGATATCGGCATCGGTGAAGACACTATCTGGATCGCTGCTGGCAACTTCGAAGCCAAATGTGTCGGCACCATGCTCCGCATTCACGCCCCGCGCTGTGGCCAGAGTCTTGAGCCGAACCGCACCATCGGATTTTAACGCCGGCAGCAAAACCGCGCGGGCAAAGTTACCGCCGCCGATCATGCCAATCACGCAAGACCCTGCGCCCGACGACGATGCCCGCGCGACCGCATTGATGGTCATTGTGCGGTCGGCCTGATCGGATATACCGCTGTAACTTAAAACAACGCCAAGGCAGCGCTCGGTCCCGCCAGTGACCAGATCATACGCTTTTTCAGCGGTTTCAATCGGAAACGTATGCGTCGTCAAAAGACCGACGTCCAACCGGGACGCGCGCGTCGGCACCATCAAGCGTAATACTTCTGCCAAATTTTCGGTTTCAGTCCAACGCACCCAACCTTCGGGATACTTGACCCCGCGACCTTCGAAATCAGGATCGTACCGGCCGGGGCCATAGGACCTTGAAACCGTTAGATTGAGTTCTTTTTGCATAAATGTCTGATACGGAAATTCAGTCCCGGTCAGGCCGACCATGACGATCCGTGCACGGTCGCGGGCCAAATCGGCGGCCAAGGAAAGCGGCTCGCTGGAACTGGTCGCGGCTGCATTCAACACCGCATCCGCGCCGCGCCCATCGCTCAAGTCCATCACAGCCCTGGCAGCGTCGGCATCCGGCTTGAGCGCCAACTCAACCCCCAAACCTTGGGCGAGTTGCAAGCGGTCTTCGGCATAATCCAACGCGACGACCCGCGCACCGGCCAACGCTAAGAACCGCATCGCCATCTGCCCGACTAGGCCACACCCGATCACGGCAACAACGTCACCAAGCCCGACCTGCATATTGCGAACCGCGTGCATGGCGATGGCGCCAACCGTGCCGTAGCATGCCTCTTCGTCGGTCACGGTATCTGGAATGCGCGCTACCAGATTGCGCGGCACGGCATTTAATTCTGCATGATTGGCGATCCCGGCACCGGCCATCGCAACCCGGTCGCCGACGCGAAACTCGCCTTCAAGACCGGCACCAACTGCGACCACCTCACCGGCAGCCGAATAGCCCAACGGCAACGGTTCATCCAAGCGTGCCATGACCGCTTTCCATGTATTCCAAAGGCCTTCTTTTTTTGCTTTTTCAAGGACCTTCTTAACCAGATCCGGGCGTGCCTTTGCTTTCGAGGCCAAGCTTTTTTTGGCGAAGTCGACGACCATCCGTTCGGTGCCTGCCGAAATCAACGAGGCTTTCGTGCGGACCAAGAGATGCCCAGCGCGCACACCTGGTGCTGGCACATCTTTAAGTGCCAGCTTGCCGGTCCGACGTGATTGAATGACCTGCTTCATGGAGTCTGATTTACCAAGTTTGTTTAAGTTTAAATCACGTCTTGGAAATATTTGATCGTCCGTCCAAGACCTTCGCGCAATTGGATCGTCGGCTCCCAATCCAAGGTCGACTTCGCAAACGTGATATCCGGGCATCGCTGCATCGGGTCGTCTTCAGGCAGCGGCTTTAATATGATTTCGGATTTCGATTCGGTCAGCTCAATGACAATCTCAGCCAATTGGCGAATCGTGAATTCTCCCGGATTGCCGAGATTCATCGGCCCGGTGACCTCGTCGTCGGCATCCATCAAACGCATCATACCGTCGACCAAGTCATCTACAAAACAGAACGAACGGGTCTGCGCGCCATCACCGAACAGGGTTACGGGGTCGCCCCGCAATGCTTGAATGATGAAGTTGGACACCACGCGTCCATCGTTCGGGTGCATCCGTGGACCATACGTATTGAAAATACGGCACACACGAATGTTTAAGTCATGTTGGCGGTGATAGTCGAAAAAGAGAGTCTCAGCGCAGCGCTTGCCTTCGTCGTAGCATGCGCGCGGACCAATCGGATTGACGTTGCCTTTATAACTTTCTGGCTGAGGGTGCACTTCGGGGTCACCGTAAACTTCGCTGGTCGAAGCTTGTAAAATTTTCGCCCCAGTCCGCTTCGCCAAGCCCAGCACGTTGATCGCACCATGGACACTGGTTTTAGTCGTTTGTACCGGGTCATGCTGATAGTGCACAGGCGATGCCGGACATGCCAAATTGAAGATTTCATCAACCTCGACGTAAAGTGGGAACGTTACGTCGTGACGGATAAGCTCAAAGTTTGGCGCATCCAATAAATGCGAGATATTCGCTTTGTTGCCGGTAAAAAAATTATCGATACAAATGACATCGTTCCCGCGCGCCACCAAGCGTTCGCACAGGTGAGACCCGATAAAACCTGCCCCACCAGTCACCAGGACTTTTTTTGCTAAAAGTGCGTTTACGCTCATGTCGTTGAGTACCCCACCGTTGATGTAAACGGAAACTAACACCAGCGACCGGTGCGGCCAAGGCGAAAGGCTATTATTCCAAACACTTAACTCGTAGAAATACGCATATATTTCGATCAAAAGATCATGTATTCGGTAATTTCTGGTATGCTATCCCATGCGCTGACACAATAGTTAGGCGATTAATTACGGGTCCATACCCATGTTAACGTTAACGGTTTGTGAAACACGTCGCACTACAAGTTAACGATGGTCGAACCACTCGATAAATCCATGACACAGGAGGCTGCCCTCCTGGAAAAGCTTACTCGGATTGAAGAAAATCCGACAGGCTGCTTTGCCGTGCATATACATCTGTCGCAACTCAGGCCGAATAACCGACAACCGCACTTTATCAATATTGCCACACGCGCTTTCGATAACTTAATCAACAGCACCGATGCGATACTTTATCCGATGATGAACCAAGACCTCGTGCTGGTCTGTCGCGAAGTCATGGTCGAAGAAATTGATCCGTATATTGAGAAGGTCCGCACGCTATTTAGCGAGGACCCGCTCGCAAGCGATCAAGACGAATACGAAGATCGACTGTCGACTTGGTACGATCTCGCCTCAAAAGAAGATTTTGCAGCGTTCTTCTCCGTCAGTTCAGAACTGGTCGTTAAAGCCGAAGCAATCATCGATGAGATGAAGCGCACCCGTGCAGAACAAGAAGGCCAGAACGCCGGTGATCCGTTGACCGCGCGGAACCTTGCCGCCATCAATCAAACGCTCCAGTCGACGCGCATTGCCGACCTAATCCGCCAGCAGACCTGCATCCGCATTTCGCCCGGCAAAGCGGGCGAATTGGTATTTCGCGAACATTTTGTTGCGATGGGCGAACTTAAAGAGCGCGTCGCACCGGCTGTTAATCTGTTTACCAGCCCGTGGCTATTTCAATATCTGACGGAAACACTGGACAAACGCGTACTCGCCGTAATCGGGCGTAAGAACTTTGCCGAGTTGAAAGACCCGATCAGTCTGAACTTGAATATCGGCACTGTGCTCTCCAGAGATTTTGTCAACTTCAATCGCGTGGTCGGCGAGCATGCCTCAAAGATGCTGATTGAGTTCCAAGTTATCGATATATTTGCCGACATGAACACCTATGGCTATGCCCGCGACATGCTACAAGACCGAGGCTATCGCGTTATTGTGGATGGCGCAAACCCCTTAGCAATACAGTTCTTTGATCCTTCGACACTGAAGCCAGATTTCATCAAAATCGCATGGGATAAGGCGTTTGAAGACGATGCTGACGATGCCGGGCGCATAAAAATGTTCAAAGAGACGGTGCGCCAAGCCGGCAAAGACAGCATTGTGTTAGCCAGAGTCGACAGTGAAAAAGCCGTCAAATTCGGGCTGGGGCTCGGGGTATCTCGCTTTCAGGGATATTTCATCGATAAGCTCGTTCAAGCCATGATGAAGTCCAATGTCAAACCGAAGGCAAAGCCGAAGGCACCTGCAGCAAAGGCAGGCTCGGCATGAGACGGCGGAGGCAGTAACGCATATGACAACGCCACCGGATAAAATGCCGTCGCAGGAAAAGCTGCTCGTCGACTACATTCATCGGCTCGAGAAGCACAAGGACGGACGCGGCGTGGTGCAAGTGCACCTGTCTCAACTGCGCCCATTTAATCGGCGTGAGCAGCATATCCGGACGGCCAGTGGACACTTTGAGCAAATGGTCAAAGACATGAGCGGCCAGCTGATCACGCTGAAGAATTCAGATCTGTTCTTTATCTTTAAAAATTCCATAAAGCCGCAGGTGGAAACCACAGTTCAAAAGATTCGTTTCCTATTCGGCGATGACCCCTTGGTAGAAGATGAAGGCACGGATGGGCGCGTTTTCGCCAGTTGGTATGACGCTGCGACGCAGTACGACGAAATCGTCCAACTGGCGCAAGGCCTGGCCGAGGCCGAGGAAAAGCGCCAGACCGAAACACGCAGTCGCATGGACGCGCGCCAACGGCTGAAGGAAAAACAAAAAAAGGGCGAGCCGCTGACCCCCAGCGTGTTGGCCAAAGTCGAAGACGCCTTGTCACGCGCCGACCTTTCAAACTTGGTCCGCCGTCAATTCATCTGCATGGTGGATGAAAAAATGGTGCCTGAGCAACGGTTCAGCGAACTGTTTATTTCAATTCAAGATTTGCGCGAAACAATTTTGCCAGGCGTCAACCTGGTGTCGAACCGCTGGCTATTCCAGCATTTGACCGAGACTTTGGATCGGCGCGTTTTATCGATGCTGATGAAAACCGACGCGGTGTCGATCTCCGGCGACATCAGCTTCAACATCAACGTCAAAACCCTTTTGTCCAACCAGTTTCAAGTGTTCGACGACAACCTTTCGGCAGCGCGACGCGGCGCCATCGTCATCGAATTGCAGAAAGAAGATATCTTCTCGGACCTATCGTCGTATTTGTTCGCACGCGAGTTTGTGCAGACCAAAGGCTATCGTTTGTTGCTGGACGGCCTCACCCTTGAAACCTTGCCGGTCATCGACCGCGAGCGTCTGGGCACCGACATGGTGAAATTGGTCTGGCATCCGAATCTGGTCGATGGTGGCGAAGAAGTGCACAACCAGTTGAGCGGCATGCTTGAACGCGATGGGCCGGAGAAGTGGATATTATGTCGCTGCGACAACCGCGAAGCCATCGACTTCGGGCGCTCGGTGGGCATCAATCAATTCCAAGGGCGCTTCGTGGAAAACCTGATTGCTGAAGACAATCGCCGTCGCGAGCTTTTGCGCCTGAAACGTCGTATTGAACGGAGCTCCGAGCCGGAAACGGATTGAGGCACGTCGATCAGGCGTCTTTACCGCTGATGCCGGCATCGGCAAACGTCGCCATACCCGCATGACACGCCGCTGCGGCACGCACGATATTTATCGCCAACGCCGCGCCGGACGCTTCGCCCAAGCGCATATTCAAATCCAACAACGGCTTTAGACCGAGCGCATCCAGCAGCCGCTGATGGCCGGGTTCCGCGGATACGTGGGCAGCGACGGTGTGATCAAGCGCGCCCGGCGCCGCGTGCGCCAACGCCGCCGCCGCCGCGCCACAGACGTAACCATCCAATAACACTGG
>JAFMCK010000149.1 GCA_017857825.1 Rhodospirillales bacterium | reverse complement strand
CGCGCCGCTGCACATCATATAGAATCGCCGCACCACCGGGCACATCGGCACGAGACCAGTGCCAGGTCTTAAAAGATTTTTCCAGCGGTACGGCGCCCCAGTTGCTGTCGAAATACCCGTGCCCGCGCCAATGTCGACTGGGCTGACCCAAATCGACTTCAATATCGGCGAGCGGGGCAATCGGCCACCATTTGTGATGGCCGGCTGCGTCGAGGGCGACGACGGTGTTACTAAGCGCTTTTGGATGCAGGCGGACTTGGCCGCGAATCCGGGATGGCAGCGGGGCGGTGACTTCGTCGATGTCGACGCACAGTGTCGCGCCATTCCAATGCATGGCGCTTGGGCCGACCTGGAAGCGCTGCGTGGATTGCGTGACGGCGGTATTGGTGCGCTCGGTCATCGCCCAGCGCTTGCCGCCTTTTCCGTACAGCGCCACGTTGATCGAACAAAAATTATGCGGATCGCCGCGCCCTTGCCGTCTGGCCCAGGCGTAATAGGGGGAAAACACACTGCCGATGAAGGCGATGATGGTGATGCCCGATTGACCATCGTCGCTGATGCCGTCGACGTACCACCAGCGATAGCCGTTTTCGCCGACGCGGCCTAGGAACGTCGGTCCGCCATCAGCGCCCGCGCCGCTTGCCGGCCCGAAAGTGCCGCCATCGGCACCCCCGCCCCCGGATGCACGCTGCCGCCCGCCAAGTATAAGCCGCGAACCCGGCTGCGCGCGCCCGGTCGCTGAAAGGATGCCGTCCAGCCGTGTGATGCCTGGCCGTAAATCGCACCGCCGGATCCCGGGAACAGCCTGGCAAAATCGCTGGGCGTCGTCAGGTGCGTGTGCGAAGGGGTGTCCTTGATGGTCAGGCCGCATCGGGCCAAAAGCTCGAACATCGCTTTCTTGCATGGCTCGATCTCCGTTTCATTGAAAGTGTGTTGGTCGCCGATGGCCGGCGCGTTGATCAGGCAAAGCAAGCGCTCTGCGCCTGACGTCGCTAGGTTGCCGTCGTCGTCACGGTCTTCGGCGCAGATATACGTGGTGGGATTGGCGGGCAGGCGATGATGTTTAAAAATCGCGTCGAACTCGGCTTTGTAGGCATCTGAAAAGAACACCGTATGGCGGGCGAGAGGAAATCCCTCGGTTTCTGCCAAAAACGCCCAGGTAACCGCGGATAGGGAGCGTTTGTTCGGCGACGGGGCAGGCGCTGCGCCCGTCACATGCGGGCCCAGTGCACCCGTTGCGAATGCGGCAACATCGCCGTTGCTGATCACGGTCGCAGCAGGAATGTGTTCGCCAGTTTCGAGGGTGACCCCTGTCACGTGACGCCGTGTCGTGGTGATTTCTGAGACGCCCGTGCCATACCGGAACGTTACCCCAAGGTCGCCAGCGAGTTTGGCGAGCCCGGCGGCGAGGCTGCTCATGCCGCCGTCGACAAGCCACACACCTTCGGCCTCGACATGCGCGATCAGCATCAACGTGGCTGGTGCATCAAATGGTGACGAGCCGACATAGGTCGCATAGCGTCCGAATAATTGCTGCAGGCGCGGGTCTTTGAAGTGTGTGCCCAGCGCCTGCCACATGCTGGAAAACGGCTTCATGTGCAGCAGGTCGCCGACGCGCCCAAATCCGACCCGTCGTCCGAGTTCAGCCGGATTCGGGCGCGATGCGGCAATGAAGGTGTCTTTGAGTGTGCCGTAGATACGCGCCGAATCCGTGCAGAAATTTCGAAAGCCCTGGGCTTCGGCAGCGCCCGCGAAATCACCGATGGCGTCGGCGGAACGCTTGGTATCGGCAAACAGATCTAGGTGTTGGTCGGCGCCCCAGGCGTGACGCGCCAAGACCTCAGCTTTACGCAGCGTGACGTAGTCTTCAAGATTTCGTCCGGCCTCGCTGCACAGCGCCTCGAACACCCAGCGCATCGTAAACACCGTCGGCCCCGCATCGATGAGCGCGTCACCGGCTAGGACTTTGCGCATTTTACCACCGGGCGCATCGGCTTTTTCGATCACCGTGACCGCATGGCCGGATGAGGCCAAATCAATGGCCGCCGAAATCCCAGCCATCCCGGCGCCAATGATCACCGTCTGTTCAGACATACGGGGCATTGATTCTGAATCGCGCGTTTTTAATTGAAACTGACATTTGCATGTGTCTATAATAGTTGACAATAGGGTGTGACAAGTTTTCCTGACACTACCCGATGCTGATGCACAACGCGATAGCGCACTGCATCGGACCAGAAAGAATTTTGGGACCAGACGAGGGGGAGGCCAATGAAAAAGCAACAAGATCCGATGGTTGTTCTTGAACGCACGTTGGCCGAGGCTGTTAATCGCGCCAAAGACCCTGGTTGCCCGCCGACCTTCACCGAAGCACTTGATTATGCTATTTTTCCAGGTGGACACCGTATTCGCCCACGCCTGTGCTTGGCTGTGGCTGCGGCGTGCGGCAATGATCAGCCGATGCTGGCTTCTGCAAGCGCGGCTGCGATTGAAATGCTGCACTGTGCGTCTTTGATCCATGATGATCTGCCTTGCTTTGATGACGCCGACATTCGGCGGGGCAAGCCATCCGTCCACAAAGCGTATGGCGAGCAAATCGCGGTTTTGGCCGGCGATGCGTTGATCGTCATGTCTTTCGAGCTGATTGCGCGCCATGGCGCTGTGATCCCTGAGCGTCTGGCGCCGCTGATCGATATCGTTGGTAGCTCCGTGAGTGTGCCGCGCGGCATCGTTGCCGGTCAGGCATGGGAGTCCGAAAGCAAGCTGGACCTTGCCAATTATCAACAGGAAAAAACCGGCTCGTTATTTGCTGCAGCCACCATGGCCGGCGCATCTGCGAGCGGGTACGTGGGCAAAGAATGGCAGATTTTGGGGCTTGGTATCGGTGAAGCGTACCAAGTTGCGGATGATATTCGTGATGTGGTCTCAACCGAAGAAGAGATTGGTAAGCCGGTGGGGCAAGATGATGCCCATGGCCGACCAAGCGTTGCGCGCGCCTTGGGCTTGGAAGGCGCCGTCGACCGTCTTGAAGCTTTGGTGACCGAAGCTGTTGAGAGCATTCCCGCATGCCCCGGCCGTGACATGTTGCACGGCATGATGATCAAGGAGTCGCAGCGGTTCTTACCCAAGAAACTACGTCGCGCCGCCTGAGGCCGATGTCGCCCGCACCGTTGCCTGCGCAGGACGGTCTTCGTCCACGTTGGCTCCAATTCAGAAATCGCCTGATCGCAGATCCGCGCTTCCAGCGTTGGGTGTCGAGTGTGCCGCTGCTGCGCCGCCTGGCAGCCGGTCGCACGAAAGCGCTGTTCGATCTGTGTGGCGGCTTCATTTACTCGCAAGTCTTATATACATGTGTCAGCCTCAAGCTGTTCGAACTCTTGAGCGAACGTCCATACCGCATTGCTGAAATGGCAGAGCGCGCTCGGATGACACCGGACGCTATGGAACGATTGGTGCGTGCCGCGATTTCATTGGATTTGCTGCAAAATACCGGTGACGGGCGCGTCACCCTGGGTGAGCTAGGCGCGGCGATGGCCGGGAATCCGGCAATTGGTGAAATGGTTCGCCATCACGCCATGCTGTATGCCGACCTGGCCGATCCGTTGGCGCTGCTGCGGGGCGAGCGGACGGAAACCGCGCTCGGCCAGTATTGGGGCTACGCCAAGGCGGATCGCCCGGATTCCGCCGACTCTCAACAAGTTCATGATTACACGGCCCTGATGGCGGCCTCGCAGTCGTTCATCGCCGAGGATGTCCTGGATGCGCTCAGCCTCAAAGGCGTCAGCTCTTTGATGGATGTAGGCGGGGGCAATGGCACGTTCTTACGTGCGGTGGCGGCGCGTTATCCCGACCTTAAGCTGAAATTATTCGATTTGCCGGCGGTTGCCGAAAGCGCTGGGCATGCATTTGCCGACGCCGGCTTGTCAGCTCGGGCCGAAACCTTCGGCGGTAATTTTTTCGAAGATGCCTTGCCCGCCGGCGCCGATGTCGTGTCGCTGGTGAGAATCGTTCACGATCATGACGACGACGATGTGATGCGGTTGCTCCGCAACGTGCATGCAGCGCTTCGCCCAGGCGGCACACTGATCTTAGCCGAGCCGATGGCGGGCGAGGGTGCAGATGACCCGATCACCGATGCGTATTTTGGATTCTACTTATTAGCGATGGGATCGGGCCGCGCACGACCAATGTCACAAATTTCGGCCATGTTGACGGACGCCGGGTTCGTCGATGTGAACGAGATAAAGACCCGCAGGCCTTTGCTGACCAGGCTTTTGCGCTCACGGCGTGCAAATGATTGAAATCGTAAACATTAAGTGTACGTAATACTTGACATACAAAAGTGTCAGATTAAGATGACACATGGGACGAAGAAGCCCGACTAAAAGGAAGTCCGCAGGACGTTAAGGGATCGTTTGGGGAGTTGAATAAGTCCACATGAATACCGCCACCGCCGTCATTCTCGAAAAACCAGAGCAGCTTAAGCTGGGTCGCTTGGATCTTACCGATCCGGTTGCCGGTGATGTCGTCGTTGATATTGAGTGGAGCGGAATCAGCACGGGCACCGAACGGTTAATTTGGACCGGCAAGATGCCGAGTTTCCCGGGTATGGGCTATCCATTGGTCCCGGGCTACGAATCGGTTGGCAAGATTGTCGCACTTGGTCAGGAGACCGAACGCGACATCGGCGAAACTGTTTATATCCCCGGTGCGCGTTGCTACGGCGAAGTGCGAGGGCTGTTTGGCGGCGCATCGTCTAGGGTCGTTGTGCCGAGCGGCAGTGCCGCGAAAGTCGATTCAGATTTGGGCGAAGAAGGTGCGTTGATGGCTTTGGCCGCAACCGCGTACCATGCGCTTGCGACCGATGGTGCGAAGCTACCGGACTTGATCATCGGGCATGGCGTGCTCGGGCGCTTGTTGGCGCGGATCGCTGTCGCCTTGGGCGGGGCGCCAACCGTTTGGGAAACCAACGCCGGACGTCGCGATGGCGCCGTCGGGTATGATGTTGTCGACCCTGCCGATGATGATCGCCACGATTATAAAAGCATTTATGACGTTAGTGGTGACGGCGGCTTGCTCGACACCTTGATTTCAAGATTAGCACCTGGCGGCGAGGTTGTGCTGGCCGGCTTTTATGCCGCGCCGCTCAGCTTCGCATTTCCGCCGGCCTTCATGAAAGAAGCGCGGCTGCGTGTTGCTGCCGAGTGGAAGCCAAATGACCTGACAGCCGTCATCAAGATGATTTCGGACCGTCAGTTATCTCTCGCAGGCCTGATCACGCACCGCGTCGACGCGACGCATGCGGACAGCGCTTACCGCACGGCATTCGACGACGCCGAGTGCCTCAAAATGATTCTCGATTGGAGAGCTTTCTCATGAACGATATCGCAAAACCTGACGCGCAAAAGGCAGCAGCTGCCGAGTCTCAGGCTGAGATGCACGAGAACCTCCGCAAGGAAGCCGCGCAAGAGCCCGATGGTATTCCGGTACCCGAAGCCACCAGCAAAACCGAGGTCATTGCGATCTACGGCAAAGGCGGCATCGGCAAGAGCTTTACGCTGGCGAACCTGTCTTACATGATGGCGCAGCAGGGCAAAAAGGTTCTGTTGATCGGCTGTGATCCGAAAAGCGACACCACGTCGTTGCTGTTCCACGGTCGCTCATGCCCAACGATCATTGAAACGTCTTCGCAGAAAAAAGCCGCTGGTGAAAAAGTCTCCATCGGTGATGTCTGCTTTAAGCGCGATGGCGTTTTTGCGATGGAGCTCGGCGGGCCTGAGGTCGGTCGCGGATGCGGTGGTCGCGGTATTATTCACGGCTTTGAGCTGCTGGAAAGCCTCGGCTTTCATGAATGGGATTTCGACTACGTGTTGCTCGATTTCTTGGGTGACGTGGTCTGCGGTGGCTTCGGTTTGCCGATTGCCCGCGATATGTGCCAAAAGGTGATCGTCGTCGGCTCCAACGATTTGCAGTCACTGTACGTCGCTAACAACGTCTGCTCGGCAGTCGACTACTTCCGCAATATGGGCGGTAATGTCGGTGTCGCCGGTATGGTTATCAACAAAGATGATGGCACCGGCGAAGCGCATGCGTTTGCCGAAAAAGTCGGTATTCCGGTGCTCTCAGCGATCCCGGCGGACGACGATATTCGCCGCAAGTCGGCCAGCTATGAAATTGTCGGCAAGCCCGGTAGTCAGTGGGCGAGCCTGTTTGAAGATTTGGGTGCCGCCGCCGCAGCCGCGCAGCCGGTGCGCCCGACGCCACTCACCCAAGACGAGCTTCTTGGTTTGTTTGCCGGCGACGCGGTTGGTCGGAACGTGGCGCTTGAGCCTGCAACCATCGAAGACATGTGCGAGGCCTCGGTGCTGAATAAGCCGTCCCTCGAAGTCATCTACGAGGGTGTCTGATTTATCATGACAAAGCCCGACCTCAACACGGCGACGACGCCAGAAGCAAAAGCCGAAGTGGCCGCGGCCGCAAGCGGTGGCTGCCACGGTGGCAAAGAGACAATGCTCGAAGCCGCAAAGGCTGCAGGCAAGTCCGACGTGTTGGAAAAGTTGGCGAAAGATTATCCGCAAGGTCCGCACGATCAGCCGCAGTCCATGTGTCCGGCATTTGGCTCTTTGCGGGTTGGACTTCGTATGCGCCGCACGGCGACGATTTTATCGGGCTCCGCATGTTGCGTGTATGGCCTGACCTTCACGTCGCATTTTTATGGTGCGAAGCGGACCGTCGGTTACGTTCCGTTCAATTCGGAAACGTTGGTGACCGGCCAGTTGTTCGAAGACATCCGTGATGCCGTCAATGAAATGGCTGACCCGGAAAGCTATGACGCGGTCGTCGTGATTAACTTATGCGTGCCGACCGCCTCGGGTGTGCCGCTGGATCGCCTGCCGGAACAAATCAACGGCGTGCGGGTGATCGGTATCGACGTGCCGGGCTTTGGGGTGCCGACGCACGCCGAAGCAAAAGATATTCTAGCGGGTGCAATGCTCAAGCGGGCACGACTCGAAGCCGAAGCAGGCCCAGTCGCGCGGCCGCGCTCTTTGGATGCCGACATGCCGTCGGTTACCTTAATCGGCGAATTGTTTCCGGTGGATCCGGTCGGTGTCAGTGCGATGCTGAAGCCGATGGGGCTCTCCGTTGCACCGCAAGTGCCGTCTCGGGAATGGCGTGATCTTTATGCAGCGCTCGACAGTGTCGTCGCAGCAGCCGTGCACCCCTTTTACACTTCTAGCGTTCGCGAATTTCAGCGCGCTGGTCGTCCGGTCGTCGGTTCTGGCCCGGTTGGTGTCGAAGGTACGGCGGATTGGTTGAATGCGGTTGGTAAAGCCGCCAACGTACCAACGAAACAGATTGATGCGGCGAAAGGCGCCGCGACAGGCGCCATTATGGGTGCGCTTGCGGAAAACATGATCGACGCGACGGTTACGGTATCCGGCTATGAAGGCTCGGAACTGCTGGTCGCGCGCTTGCTGGTCGAAGCCGGTGCCCGCGTGCCTTACGTCGGCACCGCATGTCCGAAAACCGAATGGTCGCAGCAAGACGCTGAGTGGTTGGACTCGCACGGTGTGCACGTCCAATACCGCGCATCCCTTGAAGACGACCTGTATGCGATGAAAGACGCGAAGCCTGATCTAGCGCTCGGCACCACACCGCTGGTGCAGGCAGCCAAGGAAATGGGCATTCCGTCGATCTACTTCACCAACATGGTTTCGGCCCGCCCGTTGTTTGGGCCTGCAGGCGCTGGCTCGCTGGCCGGTATTGTCGCGGCGCAGACCAAAGGCAAAGAACGCTTTACGAAGATGCTCGATTTCTTCGGCGAGATCGGCACCGGTGATATGGCCGGCTACGGCTGGACCGAAAGCCGCGTTGAAGCCGCGAAAAAGGCTGCCGCTGAAAAGCCTGCCGTCGTCGCGGCAACGGACGATAAATCGGACAAGAAGGCCAGCATCACCGATGCCAAGGCCGGCAAAGAAGACACGCTCAAAATGGCGATAGGGAACTAACGGATGCTCGTACTCGATCACGATAGAGCCGGCGGATACTGGGGCGCGGTGTATGCGTTCGCAGCCGTCAAAGGCTTGCGGGTCGTGATCGACGGCCCTGTTGGTTGCGAGAATTTACCGGTGACGGCGGTCCTGCATTATACCGATGCGTTGCCGCCCCATGAATTACCT
>JAFMCK010000148.1 GCA_017857825.1 Rhodospirillales bacterium | reverse complement strand
TCAGCTTTTCGCAGACTTGCCGACCGCGCCCTTCGGCGTGGCTGCGGTGCGCGATAAACGCCAACGCGTCGACCGGCTCGGCATTGACCATGATCGAGACTTTGACCAGATCGCTTTCGGCGTAGCTGGTGACTTCATAGTCAAAGCTGGCATAGCCGCGTGACACTGATTTCAATCGATCGTAAAAATCGAACACGACCTCGTTCAAGGGTAGTTTGTAGACCACCATGGCGCGGGAGCCGACGTAGGTCAGCTGCTCTTGGATGCCGCGACGTTCTTCGCACAGCGCAAGTACCGAGCCCAGATATTCATCCGGCACCAACACCGATGCCCGGATCCACGGCTCTTCGATGTAATCGATGTGCACGATGTCGGGCATGTCGACCGGGTTGTGCAATTCGACCATGCTGCCGTTTGTTTTATAGACCTTGTAGACCACGCTTGGGCTGGTGGTGATCAGATCTAGATCGAATTCCCGTTCCAGCCGCTCTTGCACGATTTCCAAATGCAGCAGGCCCAAAAACCCGCAGCGGAAGCCAAAGCCGAGCGCGGCCGAGCTTTCAGCTTCGAAATGGAAGCTGGCATCGTTCAGATGTAGCTTGGCGAGCGCGTCGCGCAGGTCTTCGTAATCGGACGCATCGACCGGGAACAGACCGCAAAACACCACCGGGATAGACGGTTTAAAGCCGGTCAGCGCTTTGGCTGTGCGGCGCTTGTCTTCAGTAATGGTGTCACCGACCGAGGTATCGGATACCGCTTTGATGGCCGCCGTAAAGTAACCGACGCTGCCCGGCGTCAGGCTGTCGACGCGGGTCGGTTTGGGCGTGAAAACGCCGACTTGATCGACTTGATGCACTTGCTCTTCCTGCATCATGCGGATTTTCATGCCGCGTTTGAGTTCGCCGTCATAGACGCGGACCAAAATCATGACGCCAAGGTATGGATCGTACCAACTGTCGACCAGCAAGGCTTTCAGCGGGTCTTCGATTTTGCCGACCGGCGGCGGCATCTGCTTGATGATCGCCTCCAGCACAGACGGCACACCGAAACCGGTTTTTGCCGAGATCATCAGCGCGTTAGACGCGTCCAGGCCGATCACTTCTTCGATTTGTTGTTTGACCTTGTCGGGCTCGGCGGCGGGCAGGTCGACTTTGTTCAGGACCGGAATGATCTCAAGATCGTTGTCGAGTGCCAGATACACGTTGGCGAGTGTCTGCGCTTCGACCCCCTGCGTCGCGTCAACGACCAGCAACGCGCCTTCACAGGCGGCGAGGGAACGGCTGACTTCGTAGGAAAAGTCCACGTGGCCCGGGGTGTCGATCAGGTTGAGCACATATTCCTGGCCGTCTTCGGCGGTGTAGTTCAGGCGCACCGACTGCGCTTTGATGGTGATGCCGCGCTCGCGCTCCAATTCCATGTTGTCGAGCACTTGCTCTTTCATCTCGCGGTTGGTCAAGCCGCCACATTCCTGAATCAACCGATCCGCAAGCGTCGACTTGCCGTGGTCGATGTGGGCGATGATGGCAAAGTTGCGAATGTTGGAGGTGTTGCTCATGGCGCGGGTATGTATCATCAGACCGCTTGCTTTTCCAACCTTATCGTCAGGTCACAGGCGGCGGGGTTAGGGGCTGTCAGTTGGCGCGGGCTTTGGGGTCGATGCTGGCGCTGTCCAACTCGGCACGCCGCTCAATCGACAATTGCAGATATTCGGCAGCTTCAAAGGCGTGGCCGCACACCATGCAGCCGATCCGCGCGCCCGGTGCGATGGGGTCGCTGCCGCCGTCCAGGGTGTTTTGCGCTTCGCCGCATACGGGGCAGCGCACGGGGACGATGTCCAAGGACATCAAATTCTCAGCTGCGTTGCTCATTTGGGTTACTCCACACCGCAGGCTTTGGACGCAGCTTTGTAGGCTGCAGTGAAGCCTGTCAGTGAAAATGTGTCGGTCGTCAAGGTGCCGCGGCTCGACGTGCCTTGGATCATCAGGTCGGCACCACGGATCATCCCGTCGACGAGGGGTTTATCTTGGTAGGCGAAGGCAAGACCGCCGTCGGCAAACATCGAAAACGCATTGCTACCTATTTTGGCGGTGATTTTGGCTTTTGGATCATACGTATAGCCGGCTTCCAAGCTGATAAAGCCGAACATTTTGTCTGCCGGGCGGTGCGAGACCAGCAAAAAGATATCGCCGCGCTTGGTGTAGTCGCCGGTGGATTTCTGCGGCACGCTGGCGGCGTAGCAGACCTTGGTGCCGCCATCCGAACGCGCGTGCGCTTCCCAATCACCGAACTTTCCGAGGAAGTCGGCATGCACCGGCAAAGCGGCAATCAGCGATATCGCCATCGTGGCGGTCGCGGTGCAAAATCGTGCTATGTTGATATGTGCTTTCATGTAGTTCGTGATATACCGGACCCTATCCGTTCCGCAAGGCCTGATCGCCGCTGCGGTACCCGCGTATAAGCCCGCAAGGGCGTCAAGTCATACCCGATGATTGATCGGGCGTGCGCCTTATTTTGGAGAAATTGATGTCGAACGATCCGCTAATTTGTGAAGTTACCCGCGGCACCATGGTCGAAAGCCGCCATCGCGTGCATGCAATGATTGCGGATGCTGACGGTGTTCAGGCGGTCTGGGGGTCGCCGGATCTGATGTTTTATCCACGTTCGGCGATCAAATTTATGCAGGCGTTGCCGTTGATCGAGAGTGGTGCCGCCGACAAGTTTGCGGTCACCGGCCCGGAAACGGCGCTGGCGAGTGCGTCGCATTCGGGCGCGTCGGAACACGTTGACGGTGTTGCCGCTTTCTTGAAACGGCTTGGGCTGGATGCAGATGCACTCGGCTGCGGGGCGCATCTGCCTTATGATATGGAAGCGGCACATGCGCTGGTCAGGCAAGGCCTCGCGCCGACCCGGCTGCACAACAACTGCTCGGGCAAGCACGCCGGGTTTTTGGCGACGGCGTTGACCTTGGGCGAGACCACTCAGGGTTATCTTGACCCCGATCACCCAGTACAAAAGCGGCTCTATGATATTTTGACCGATCTTGGCGGCGAAGATTTGGCCGGCACCGGGCGCGGCATTGATGGATGCGGCATCCCGGTTTATGGGATGACGCTGCGCGCTTTGGTGCGGGCGGCGCAGCGAATGGCGGACCCGCACAGCTTGGGCGCAGTCAGGGGGGGGGCGGCAGACCGCGTTTTGGATGCGGTCTCGACCCATCCATATCTCGTCGCCGGGCGCGGTCGCTTTGATACCGACGTTATGACGGCGTTTGACGGCGAGATTGCCACCAAAGGCGGGGCGGAAGGCGTGCATGTCGCTATTTTGCGCAAGCACAAGATCGGCATTGTGCTCAAGACCGAAGACGGTGAAAAGCGCGCCGGCGATGTGGCCATGGCGTGGCTTCTTGAACAAGTTGGGGTGTTTAACGATGCCAGACGCAAAAAACTGCAGGCGCATATAAGCCCTCGGATCGTCAACGCTGCCGGAACCGTCGCGGGAACGATCCGCATTGCCGCGCGGGAATAATTCAGCGAGACTACCCTAAGAGTCGGAAATAAGGTCATCAATGACTATGATAACGGCTTTGCTTTGAGGGGAAAAAAGTGCGGATCGGATTCATCCGTCTAATCCTGTATAGCGTCGCCTGTGCGGCGATCGTGATCTTGGCCGAATTCATGATCGAGTTGCGAGGCGTCGCTGAGAATGAACGCAAAAGCGCACTGTTTGCGGCGTCATCGTCATTTACGGACCGCGTCGAAAATGAAGTGCGTTCTGTGATTGACCGCACGCAATCGGTCGCAGCCCTATTCGAGTCGAGTACCGTTGTCGATGAGCGGGAATATGCGCGATTTATTAATCGTGCGGGAATTTTAACGCAATTTGGTCAATTGCGCGCCATTGCTGCGATCCCGATGCTTAGACGCGACGAGGTGCCAAAATTTTTAAAAGAATTAGAAACTCGCCATCAAACAAGGGAGCTTTTAGGGTATCCGGAGACAAAAATAACCATCGACCCTGATCGCGATATTCATGCGCCGGTGATTTATGTAGAGGCGACGGGCAGCCGAATTGGCGTTGTTGGATTTGATATTGCCAGCAGTCCCGAGCGCTGGCGTGCTGCAAAGGCAGCCCTTACCTCGTCACAAGCGCACATGACCTCGCCGATCCGTTTGTCGCAAGACACCGGGCGAGATCTGCTGAGCGTGTTGTTTATCGTTGCCGTAAAAAATGAGGGCAACATGGGTCTTCGAGTCTTTAGAGGGCCACAAGCTGATCGAACGGTGTTTATCGCTGCCAGTTATTCGCCGGAACTGGCAATTAGAAGTCTGATGGATAAATTCACCGGCCCGTTTAAGTTTCGGGCGCGTGTTACAGACGTTACGGATTCGGTTCAGCCTGTGGTGTTTTCAAGCCCAAGTATTCCCATAGGTCTTGAAGCACCTGTAATTAACCGTCTGGTGCTTGGCAACCGGGTCTGGGCGCTCGAATTTTTTCCAAACAACAGCAATGCATCAGCGGTTTTTGGCGATCGGTATATGATTTTGGGCGTGATGTGCGTGTTGCTGATCCTGGCGCTGACGTTTGCTTTGGACCGGGTGATTAAAATCCGCAGCGTCCTCGAAAACGACGTTGAAGAGCGGACCGCGCAATTGCGCTCATTGAATGCGGTTTTGGTAGAAACGGCACGCAAGGCGAGCGCAGAAAGCGAGGCGAAATCCGAGTTTTTGGCGCAGATGAGCCACGAATTACGCACGCCGCTCAATGCGGTGATCGGTTATGCACAAATGTTGACCTCAGAAATGTTCGGAAAACTCGGCAATTCACATTATCACGAGTACGCGAAGACCATCGAAGAAGCAGGCAAAATCCAACTGCAGTTGGTTGAGGACATTCTGTCATTGACCGCCTTGCAGGGTGGTCAGCGCGAGTTGGAGGTGGCCCCGCTAGACCTTGAAGCGATCACGCACCAATCCATGGATTTTGTACGAAAGCGCGCCGAAGAATCCGGCGTTTCGCTGAAGTTTGTTTCGTTGTTGGGAGACTATGAATTTTTTGGTGATTCCCGTTCGATGCATCAGATTCTATTGAATCTTTTATCAAACGCAGTGAAATTCACGCCCGCCGGCGGCACCATCACCGTCCGCATGGGCCGCGATCAAAACGGCACCTTATCTGTGGCCGTTGAAGATACCGGTATCGGTATCGCGCCGGAACATATCGACAAGGTTCTGCAACCTTTCGGCCAGGCGACAAACAGCCCATATAACGCCCGTGAAGGCGTTGGCCTTGGACTGTCAATCGTGACAAGCCTCGCCGAAGCAAACGGCGGCACGGTGCGGCTTGAAAGTGAGCCAGGCAAAGGCACCATCGTCACAGTCCTGTTTCCGATGCGCCCAGTCGCGGATGCCGACTCTCAGTCGTTGTAATTTAGTGGCGGGGGCGCACGAAATTTTTCCGCTTCGGAGCGGAACTTTGGCCCGCCGTGGCGCGCGCGAATGTGCGGCGCGTCTGGTCCGCCGGGCCTTGTCGGGCGCGGTGCAAAACGACCCATCGATAGAATGCGGTCATACATCACGATGGCACCGGCAATACCGACGTTGACGCAAAATTTGGTCGGAATTTTTAATACGTGGTCGCATTTTTCGCGCATCCCGGCAGAGAGTTCGCCACGCTCCGGCCCCAAAATATAAGCGGCTTTGGATGGATGGTGGAAACTCGGCAATTCAACGCTTTCGTCCAGCAATTCGATACCGACGATTTTGCATCCCTGTGGCAGCGACATGGAGTCCATGTCGGGAAACTCATAGAACGGCATGTGGCCGAGTGCGTCAGACGTGTCGGCGCGACCGCCGACCCGCCTGGAATAGTTGGCACCGAGCGTAAACACAAAACTTGCATCGAACGCGTGCGCGGTTCGGAACAAGTTACCGACATTCATTTCTTTGGAAATGCCCTCGGCGCCGATACCGAAATAACCACGCATCTAAGTTCTCCTGAGTGGTGCCGAAATTAGTCATTGCCTGGAATAGGTTTTATCTTCCAAGAGTGAGTGTGCAGAATTCCAGACCGATTCACTAATTTCAAGGAGGAGCCGATATGCGCGCCGTGGTTTGTTCGAAGTTTGAAGGTCCTGATGCGCTGCAGATCGGTGATCTGCCGGCACCGGATATGCCTGCGGGCTATGTGCGTATCGCCGTGCGGGCGGCAGGTGTGAACTTTGCAGACACGTTGATGGCCGCTGGAAAGTATCAGGTAAAACCTCAGCTGCCGTTTGCGCCGGGCTTGGAAGTCGCCGGCTTTATCACCGAAATCTCCAGCGACGTTAACGGCTTGGCGGTCGGGGATCGTGTGATGGCGTGTGTCGATTATGGCGGATTCGCTGAAGAGGCGGTTGCGCGCGCATCCGACACCTATGTTATTCCAGACAGCATGACGTTCGTCGAAGCGGCGGGGTTTCCGATTGTCTATGGCACATCGCATATCGGCCTTAAGCACAAATTGAACCTACAGGCGGGTGAAACGTTGTTGGTGCATGGGGCTGCGGGCGGTGTCGGTTTGACAGCGGTCGAGATCGGCAAGGCTTTGGGCGCAAAAGTAATCGCCACCGCGGGTGGCGCTGAAAAACTTGCTGTCGCTGAACGTTATGGCGCGGATGCGTTGATCGATTACCGTACTGAAGATATTCGTGAACGTGTGAAAGCATTGACCGATGGGCGTGGTGCCGATGCGGTGTATGATCCGGTCGGCGGCTCGGCGTTTGATGCGAGCCTTCGCGCTACGGTGCAGCTTGGGCGGATATTGGTCGTGGGTTTTGCCAGCGGCACAGTTCCGCAAATACCAGCAAATATTTTGCTGGTCAAAAACCTCACCATCATCGGGTATTATTGGGGTGCGCACCGCATCCTCGACCCGGCACTCGTGAACGAGTCATTTGCGGAACTGCTGGCGTGGTTTGAGGCTGGCAAGATCAAACCGCATGTCTCACACGTGTTTGCGATGGATGAAATCGGCGAGGCCATGTCCACCATCTTGCAGCGCAAATCCACAGGCAAAGTTGTGGTGCTCACGGAAAGCGGCGCTCAAGAGGCTTAGCGTCGACATTTGGGCAATTTCGCCGTAAGTAACGTGTTATGAAATTCGGCCCAAAACTCGCGGTATGGTTTGTTGTCCTTGCGGTGTTGCCTTTGGGCGCGGCATCGGTTGTCTATTTGACGTCGACGGCCGAGTTTGGGCGCGAAATGGCGCAACAAGGTAAAGGGTTGCTCACCCAGCGCCTCATACAAAACCTACGGCGTGCGACCGAAGGTGGCGCTATCGCGTTGGCACAGACGGCGCGCGATCTTCGCGGTGATGCCGCGTTCATCGCCGGTGATGTGGCGGCGCGCTTGGCGTCTTCGGAACCGACCGCTGAACGGGCATGGGATGATCAAACATTCACGCTTTTAGATGCGGACAAGACAACAAGCGACCTAGATCGTGTCGGGGTACGTATCGCAGCCGACGCGACTCGCGATGGTCTATCCGGTATGTTGTCCAAGCTGACTGGCATCAATGAGGTCACCCGAACCGTGTATGCGCGGAACGCGCCTTTAATTCGAGATATCGCTATCGTGTTGGAAGACGGGGCGACATTATCTTACCCGATTGGTCTATCGGACGACGATTTTCTCCGCGATCCTCGCGAACAGAATTGGTATCTGGAAACGATGTTGAGCGGTGAAAGCGCGCTGTTCACTGAAGTGGCAAGCGCTCCCCCGGGCGTGTCCATCGTTGTTGCGCCAATTACCTTTGCCGATGATCGGCGCGCCGGTGTGGTGCGTTTTAGCGTTCATCTTCGCGATGCACTGGCCACGGCGTTGGATTCAACCCGCATGCCGCCCGAAGCGACAGCGTATCTCATCAGCATTCCCGATGACGCCCCACAATTGCTGCCTCATGAAGTGGCGACACTGAAGCCAGGGGCAACGGCGTGGACCCCAGCCGCAGCGCCGACACCGTTTTTCTTGGACGGCGATGATGGATGGCTCAAGGTTGTCAGTGATCTTCGCACCGGTGTGCCGGGCGTAGAATTTGTCACTCGACTCGGCGTGCCCGAGGTTTGGGCGTTCGGCCCGGTTGGACGTGCGGCCCGTTCGAGGCGTTGTCCGTTGCTACATCGGGC
>JAFMCK010000147.1 GCA_017857825.1 Rhodospirillales bacterium | reverse complement strand
CCCGCGCAGCCGTTGAAGAAGGCATTGTCGCTGGTGGCGGCACGGCACTTCTGTATGCAACCCGGGCGCTGAAGGGCCTTGAAGGCGACAACAGCGACCAGAAAGTGGGCGTCGACATTGTACGTCGTGCTCTTCAGGCACCGTTGCGCCAGATTGCTGAAAACGCCGGCGCCGATGGTGCCGTGGTTGCAGGCAAGTTGCTTGACCAGAAGGACGTTGCATTCGGTTACAACGCACAGACGGACAAATACGAGGACCTGATCAAGTCGGGCGTCATCGACCCGGCGAAGGTTGTCCGCACCGCACTGCAGGATGCAGCTTCTGTTGCAGCCCTGTTGATCACGACCGAAGCTATGGTCGCTGATAAGCCTGAAAAAGACGGTGGCGCCGGCGGCGGCGCACCTGACATGGGCGGCATGGGCGGTATGGGCGGTATGGGTGGCATGGGCTTCTAAGCCCCTCCACACAATCCGACCAAAGAATGAGGGGCGTCCGCAAGGGCGCCCCTTTTTCATGGTCTATTGCTTGGGTAAGCTGACGTTATGATTGTTACGTTCACCGATTTTGGCATTAAAGGGCCGTATTTGGGGCAGATGCGGGCCGCAATTATGGATCTTGCACCGAGTGTGCCGGTGATTGATGTGATGTCGGATGTGCCGGCGTTTGATGTGCGGGCTGCGGCCTACTTATTGCCGGCGGTCATGGCGTCGTTTGCAGCCGGCACGGTGTGCTTGGGGGTCGTTGATCCCGGCGTCGGTAGCTCGCGCCGCCCCGTCGTGCTCAACGCCGATGATCACTGGTTTGTCGGTCCCGATAACGGCATTTTTGAGATTGTTGCTAGACGCGCTCTGCGTGCATCGTGGTGGAACATCACATGGCGGCCGGATGCCTTGTCCACAAGCTTTCATGGGCGCGATCTGTTTGCACCTGTTGCCGCCGAGATCGCGCAGGGCTTGCAGATAGATGGCGCACCGGATTTGCGGCGCTGTGCCGCTATTCAGCAAGGCGACAGGCCAAATGATCTCTTCAAGGATCTACCGGATGACTTGCCTGCGGTGATTTATATTGATGGATACGGGAACTGTATGACCGGTCTGCGCTGGGACACCCTAAATGCGGATGCGTTCCTGCGAATCAATGATATCACCGTTGTAAGAGCGGGCACATTCTCTGACGTCGAAATTGGGACACCGTTTTTTTATAAAAATGCATTAGGGTTGTTGGAAATCGCGGTCAACCAAGGGCGCGCGGACGCGGATGTTGGTCTTTCTGTTGGAAGTCAGGTTTCTGTCAGGAACCTGTGTGACGGTACCGTTAACTAACGATTTCATTGGCAAGCTAACGCTGTGCAGCTAGTCTGCGCCAACATCGTAATAATATCGTATGGCTGAGTGTGGCTTTCTCGCCGTAGGAAAAGATCGGGCGGAACTAAATGGCGATTCGTGTCAAGTTTTGGGGGGTTCGGGGCAGTATCGCATGTGCGACACCGGATCATATGAAGTACGGTGGAAACACCAGCTGTATTGAGATTGATGCTGGTGGCTATCGCTTTGTGATGGATGCTGGGACCGGTATCCGAAACCTCGGCAACTCGTTTCTCGAGAGTGACGTCAAAGAATCCCACCTTTTGCTAACTCACACCCATTGGGACCACATCAACGGGTTTCCGTTTTTTGTGCCGGCCTATGACGCTAAACGCTCTATTCACATCATGGCGGGTCATCTTAAGGACCAGGGCGGGGTGCAGGATGTGTTGTCGACGCAAATGCACAACCCAATGTTCCCAGTCCCACTTGAAGCCATGCAGGCTCGCCTGAAGTTTGAAGACTTTGAGGCTGGTGACAGTTTCTCGCTCGCTAAGGGGGTCGATATTGAAACGGCACCCCTTAACCACCCGAACGGCTCGACGGCCTACCGTGTGAACCACAAGGGCAACTCCGTGGTCTACGTGACCGATACGGAGCACATACCCGGCAAGCCTGATCAGAACATCCTAAAACTGATCGAAGGCGCTGATCTGGTGATTTATGACAGCACCTATACCGAAGCGGAATTCCCGGCTAAGATCGGTTGGGGGCATTCCACTTGGGAAGAGGGTGTGCGCCTTTGCCGTGCTGCCAATGTCAAACAATTGGCGATCTTCCATCATGATCCAGACCACACCGATGACTTTATGGATCAGTTGGCCGAGGATGCAAAAAAAGTTTGGGATGGCACGTTCGTCAGCCGCGAGGGCATGGAAGTCATCATCGATTGACGATGTCTTCGTCGCTGTTATCGGTTTAAGAACCGCTCAATTTCAGCATAGATACCTTCAAGACTATCTGTCCGGACCTCATTGAGCGTCGCCAACGTCTGCTTCAGGCGCTGAACATCACTGGGGGCAAGTTGCCCGCTTTCGTTCGCCGCTGCATAGATATCACGCTTTAATTGCTCAAGCGCTAGTTTGGTCTGACGGTCTTGTTCGCTCAAGCCGTCGGGCATGGCGCGGATCGGTAATAGGTCTACTGCCGAGGGCGACTTCACACTCGCTGCCGCTTTGGCGGCTTCACGTTCGCGTTTGATTTCTTGGGCCAGCATGTACTCATCGCGTTCTTGCAGCGACATCGGATGTAGCCTGAGTACGACGCGGCGGTTGGTGGCTCTATTTTCAGGGATCGGCGCGCCCTGCAGGTCACGATTTGGCACTTTGGGGCGGGTATCAGCATAGCCGCGCGCCTGAAGGCTCGAGCGTTCGACCGCGTTGCTTTCAAACAAGCGGACGACACTGGACGCGCGTTGCGACGAGAGCTCCCAGTTCGATGGAAACTTATCCGTGCTGATTTGACCGTCGTCGGTGTGCCCTTCGACGGCGATGTTATAAAGCTCGTAATTGGGTGAAGCTAAAGTTTCAGACAATTTCGTCAGCACCGGAATGGCCGCGGGCACGAGCTCTGCCGATGCCGGTTGGAAAAACGCGTTCGCATCCAAATCGATGACCACACCTTTTTCGTCGGACGTTACCTGTACGGCCTGGTCTGCCTGCATTTCGTAGACGATGTCCTGGACATCGATTTTAAGGCTTTGCGTGGTTGTTTGTGCTTCGCGCCCGCCGACCGTGTTGGCTAGTGCTGAACTGAGTTCCTCATAAGCCGGAATATCGAATTCGGAAAACGTCAGTAACATCACGAAGAATGCCATTAGAAGCGTTATTGTATCGGCGAACGTTGCCATCCAAGATTCATCGGGCGCTTCCTCTTCGTCGTCACTCGGCTCTGACAAGTCGTATCTCCTTGATTGAATTTCTCAGCCGTTATTTTTTGTCTTTATCAATGTTGAAGTGGATTGATGGATCTAAAAAACTATTCATTTTATCCTGGATGAAACGGGGGGACTTTCTGTCTGCTATTAGACATAGGCCCTCAGCTACCAATGTATTGCGAAATCTCACAATTTGTTCGCGTTGAAGCACTTTTGATGCTGCTGGCAAGAAAATAACACGAGCAAAAATAACGCCATAAAGAGTTGTTAACATCGCTACAGCAAGCCCCTTACCTAAGGAGGACGGGTCACCACCCATATTATCTAACATAATCACTAGTCCTACGAGCGTACCGATCATGCCAAATGCAGGTGCATTGGCGGCCATGTCTTTTAAGATATTCACTTGTATCGTATTTCGTCCGTAGGTCGTATTGACAGTGTTGTTCAAAATTGAGCGAACGTCCTCAGCGGTGTAGCCAGAAACCACTAGGTCGACGCCAAATTTTAAAAAAGGATCATTTTTAACAGCTTTTGTGGCTTCAGACTCAAGACCTTGAGGCCCATTTTTCTGAACTGCGTAAGCCCATTTAATTATTCGCCCCACTTCACTTTTAAGAAGATTACGTCCTATTTTTGGAGCAAATACAATTCGCCAGATTAGTTTTAACGACAATATCACATATCGTGGTTCGTATGATATAAAGGTGGCAGCTAAAGTGCCGCCCACTACCATAAGAAAACTGGAAAAGCTAAGAAATACTGCAAAATTATCAGTGCTAATTAGGATAGAGCCGATGAACAGTCCGAAAGCACCCAGAATACCGATAATCGTTGTAAATGACATTTTTTGCTTCTCAGTCAATGTCCAAAAGGCAGGCCGAGTGGCCCCCCCGAATTAAATACCAGACGACACCAAACGCCTAGCGAATCTCTGTACTATAAAGAATCTCTTATGTTTAAGAAATGATTAGCGTGTGATCTTTATCGAGCATGGGGTAAGATTTTATGCGTGGCGCCGAAGAAGAAGATTATTGCGCTTCAACCGCTTCGCCAATCATATAAATCATAACACCCAAAACCGCGAAACTGGCATAGACAAAGGAGTTGGCTGGATTGCCGCGCTGATAAGCGCGGACGGCTGCGATGACAGATTGAATCGCGTAATACATCGCAAACGCCCGCGATGCGTAACTGACAATTGAAAAAATGTCGGATATCCATGTTAGTCCGATCCCAGCCCCGACCAACAGGCTATACGCTACCCTTGGGGTAATTCGATATCGGGTCACCTCACTGATCAGGCCACCCGAGCCACTAGTATCGGCGACGGCCGCACTGAACTGCGCGGCCAATGCGGCTGCGACAAGAAGCGGCGGTAATATGGGGGCGACAATCGCCATCATGTCGATGATGCCGGTTTCGCTGAGCACCAAATCGTCGTGCGCGAAAACATAGGTGAGTAGCAGGATATAAATTATATAGATCGCCGTAGCGACCCCCTGAGCATGGCGCATGGAGCGGACACACGTCGGCGCATCATATGCATTGAGTAAATAGCGCGACGTCTCGAAACCTTGGACGGTTACAATCAGGCCAAATGCCAAGGTGATGGCGGGCCAACCGCTTACATCGGGCGCGTTGAAAACCAAACCGCCGTTGGTTGTGCGCGAGACAAAATAAACGCCCAAGCCGACTAAAAGGCCAACGATGATGGCGAGCTTTACGGAGACGGAAAGGTATTCCATACGCTCCAGCGACCTAAACCCGCTGATCCAGCCGACGACGGCAATGATGATGTAGACGAGGGTCGTAAGTGTTTTTGCATAAATATTGTCATCGAAAGGCGTCAGGCTGACACCGAAGGCACCCAATAGGTTTAGATAGTAGGCGACCGATATAATATAGGCGAACCCAAGAACCCAAGAGGCTAAGGTCTCAAGAAAGACATACAAACGTGCCGGGTTATAATCGACGTTTGCCACCGCTTGAATGTTGTAGCGGATCGCCGAACCAAACCCGAATGCGACGGCGCAAAGCGCCAGCATGACAAGCGGCGCGTAAACACCGTAGGCAACATTGAGCACGGGGCCGAGAATCAGAAAACCACTACCGATGATAGACGCCAGCGGCGTCGTCATTGCGCGCCAAGTGATCGACCGCCGGAAAGGGCCGAACCAGAGGAATAAGCCGGTGACAGCGACGGATAGACCAATCACGATATCGAGAATCGCAGTGCCCACGAGGGTGTCCAATTATGCAGCTTAAAGAATTGCGAAATAAGGATTAATTTGGCGGCGTCCGCGATTCATCAAGGCAATGATCGGCGTCGCGAGAGCCTCTCAATGTCGAGGAGCTTAACACGGCTGAGCCGTTTTTCTATGCCGGTTCTTGCAGTAAGGCGTTGAGTTCGTCTTGACTGAGCGAGACGTTAGGGTTTTCAGCGATATCATCGTACGGTCTGCGTCTGTCTTGGCTTGTAAATGTGTCGGTTTTGCGCCGCCTTCGGTCAGGGCCGATGAAATTTTTATCTTTAATGAACACTCTAGGGCGCTCGATAATTTGAATGATGCGTTGATAAACGGCTCGTACCGAAAACGGCTTCGACAAATAGTACGATGCGCCCGCATCGCGCGCCGTTATGACGCGCTTGTTATCGGTATAACTCGTGAGCATGATAATCGGAATTCTGCAGTCCCAATCGGTCCTACCGGATCTCACCTCGCGCATGAACGCGGGGCCTGACATCGTCGACATTTCATAGTCACAGAAGATGAGATCAGGCTTTACGCTGGTCGCCAATTTGATGGCGCTTTGCGCATCTTCGGCGACGACAACGTTACGCACCCGAAGCACACGAAGTACTTCGCGCATCATAGACAACGAGAATTTGTGATCATCAATGATCAGCATATCCAGCGAAGACAAATCGTATGCTTTCATCTTTTTTCCTGAATCTGACCGCCCTCCTAAAGGGTGGGCGGGAAAACTTCTGTAATATCGGCTTGGTTTAGAAGGCCGCAGAACGTGTTGGCGTCATATACCCACTTTGAACTGCGAACGAGTTTGATCTGATAGCCCGGCGTGAGGCCACTCCAAACAGGCAGCATTGCGTTTTTTAGCCGGCAACTGAGTCGTTTTTTCTTCTCTCCGTTAAACGAAACATCAAACGACACGACAGCGCCTGACCTTAGTTGTGTCTCGACGACATCGGCTTCATAAAAATAAAGATTCAGCGCACTGTCGCACGCGGGTGTCATACAAAGTGCGAATGTAACCACGAAAGCTCGAAGCATTCTGCATCTCCACTTATTTCGTTTTCGTAATGAATATCGTCTGAGTTGCTGACGCCTCCCTGACAGGTTTGAAAATATCAATACACGCCAGCCATTGTTGGCGGTTGCCAGTCCTTGTCGGATTCTGTCAGGCACTGTCAGGTTGAGCCGAGGACACAGTCAGCGTTGAGTAATGAACTCGATCTATGGTCCCCGCCATGACCTCAGCCCGCAGCGAAATAGGGCAAAATTAAATGGATAGGAACCTTGGTCTCGTGAACAATGTACTGACAATTTCCGCCCCTATCAGATCTGTTATGTCGCCCTGGTCAGCGAGCTTAAAGCTAAGAACATGGCTGTTTCTTAGTTTTACCGCGCTAACCACAATCCCCGTCGGCTTGCTAATCGCGTGGGTGTATCAGAACGCGGTGAACAACGAGTACTTGGCGGTAAAAGAAAAGCATCTGATCGTTGCGCAGAACCTCTCGGAGTCGCTTTCCAGATACGCGACGGACGCCAAACTGACATTCGACGTCCTGAGCGAGAACTTTGACGTCCTCAAAACCAAGAAAAGCTATACCGCCATGGCAAACGAAGTCGGCCTGCAATACATCGCCGAGATCGAGCACAAAGGGCGCGTATCAAGGTCAATGTCGTTCGTCGAAAACGTCGACGTACAGCCAAGTATTCCAAACATTTTGATCCGGAAAATGCGCTTGGCGCCAGCGTCGCAAGGCACATCATTCGACAGAAGGTATACGTGGGTACGCGAAGACGTGATTGGCGGCTTTCTTTTGTGCGCAATTGTGTGGTTTGATTTTCGGATCGGATGCGCAAGTGTATCCATGCAACGAATGAGAGCCGAACAATGCGATATATGGAATTACCTGGCGGCGAGTCTGTTCCCATATTGGGTCTTGGAACCTGGTTCATGGGGGAGTCCGCGTCTCAGTTCGAGCGCGAGGTCGATGCCGTGCGCTATGCATTGGAGCGTGGCATTCGCTTGATCGATACCGCCGAAATGTACGCCAATGGTGGCGCCGAGGAGGTCGTCGGTGCGGCGCTTTCCGGCTTCGATGCGGTGCCCCGCGACGACGTTTTCATCGTCTCCAAGGTGTTGCCCAGCAATGCGCACTATGATGGTGTGATTGATGCGTGCGAGCGTAGCTTGACCCGCCTCGGCACCACGCACATCGATATGTATCTTTTGCACTGGCGCGGTTCGGCACCATTCCAAGAAACACTTGATGCGTTCGAAACGCTGCGCACATCAGGAAAGATACGCTATTTCGGTGTTTCAAACTTCGATGCTGCCGACATGGATGAATGGTATGCCTGCAAAGGCGGCGGCGCTTTGGCCGCCAACCAGATTCTTTATAATCTGAGCCGTCGAGGCGTCGAATGGGACGTGCTGCCGCAATGCCAAAAACGAGGCGTGCCCGTGATGGCGTATTCGCCGCTGGAGCAAGGACGCCTCGCGGGCGAGCCCGTGTTATCGCAAATTGCTGCCCGTCATGGGGTTACACCGCTGCAGGTCGCGTTGGCCTGGGTGCTGGCGCAAGACAACATCATCGCGATTCCGAAGTCTGTCAGCCACGCGCATATTGATCAGAATATCGGCGGTCTGGATATCACCCTAGACGCCGAAGACCATGCCGCCCTCGACGCAGCTGGACACCCGTATTAACCTTCCGGAATTTGCTGTTTTGTGATTCAATCTC
>JAFMCK010000146.1 GCA_017857825.1 Rhodospirillales bacterium | reverse complement strand
GATCCAACACCATTTGTCGGGGGCCAATATCAAAGATGACGTCGACGTCTTCATAGCTTTGACAATAGCGCGCAATGGCATTGACGCCTTCGCGCATCCCCAAGGCATGCATGGCGACGACACGAATGGTGCCGGATACTCGTTGCCCGATGGCTTTGCCAGCATTTTCGATGTGGTTGAGGCCGACGAATGCGCGCTCGACCTCAGCAAACAAGGCGCGGCCTTCTTCGGTGGGCTGTAGCCTGCCGCGCGCACGGATGAATACGTCATAGCCCAACTGGCGCTCCAATTCAGCGATGAGGCGACTCACGGCGGGTTGCGAAATACGCAACATCTGTGCAGCCAAAACCATGGTGCCGGCGATCATCACGGCGCGGAAGGCTTCGATTTGTTTCAGCGATAAGGCCATTTTGTAGTCCGTTAGATTGGCCGCCAATGCTTAGCCGACTAAACCTATCTATAACATTAGTGTATAGATTATGTACAATAATGCATTTGACTTGATAGGCTAACACTTTGAAGGTTGAGGTTGGGGTGCAGAGGCCTACGCAAATGTAGGGGGATGGTGATTGCATATATGCGATCTGGAACCCAGCCAGCACCACAATGACAGGACCGTCACTTGTTACCGTGACTCACAGGGAGATTGAGCTAGATGAAACACTTAAAATTATTGACCGCAGCTGCGGTGGTCACCACCGTTGCTTTCGGCAGCTTGGCGCAAGCGCAGGAAATGAAGTTCTGGCGCATCGGCACCGGCGGCGCCGGCGGCACGTATTATCCAATCGGTGGTCTGATTGCGAACGCAATTTCCAACCCGCCGGGCTCGCGTCCATGTGACAAGGGCGGCAGCTGCGGCGTACCGGGCTTGGTCGCTATCGCTGTCTCGACCAACGCATCTGTGGCAAACGTCAACGCGATTGACGCCGGTCAGCTTGATGCTGGCCTTGCTGGTGCACAAAGTGTGACCCAGGGGTACAACGGCGAAGGCAAATTCGAAGGCAACGCCAAAAAGAATATCCGCATGATCGCCAATCTGTATCCAGAAGACATGCATCTGGTAACGCCCAAGGGCGTAAAGCTCGCCAGCCTCAACGACCTGAATGGTAAGTCCGTCGGGGTTGCAGCGGCTGGTTCCGGTACGCAGGTTTCGGTGCGTATGATCCTCAAGGAATGGGGCATCAAAGCAGACGAGAACGAGCTTGGCCTGGGCCAAAGCACGCAGCGTCTTGCCGATGGTCAGCTCGATGCATTCTTCTATGCTGGCGGCACCCCGTTCGCGGCATTGATCCAGTTGGGTTCGACCAAAGGTTTCGAGCTTTATCAGTTCACAGAAGCCGATCAAACGCGGATCAATAAGATCATCCCGTATTATGTTCCGTCGCTCATTCCGGCTGGCGAATACGAGACGATTTCTTACGATGTCCCGACCGTTGCGGTGAATGGTCAATTGATCACATCGGCTAGTCAGCCGGATGATCTGGTCTACAGCATCACCCAAGCGCTTTGGAACAAGAACACGCGTAAACTTTTGGACAAAGGCCATGCCAAAGGTAAAGCCATTGTGATGGAAAACGCGCTTAAGGGCGTGTTGATCCCCATCCATCCGGGTGCTGAGAAGTTCTATAAAGAAGCTGGCGTTATGAAGTAATACGTCGACGATGAGGCGGGGCGTACGGGGAAACGCGTGCGCCCCGCCTTTCGTTTAAGACTTTCAGACGGATCAAGGACAGAGATGAGATGGCCGAATTTGATGCAAAAAAAGCTGAAGAGCTTGAAGAAAAATATGACTCCGGTCTTCAAACTCGAGCCCTAGGGCCGTTCCTCGTTAAATTCGTTTTTGCATTTTCTGTTTTGTTTGCCATGTACCACTGGATTACGGCTGGTACCGGCGTCCCGATTGATTACTGGCATATGGGATTTCATATGTCGGGCGTTATTCTTTTGGTCTTTATTGCCTATCCTATGTTCAAAACACCTGAGAGCATGGACTTAGCTGAAAATACCTGGTGGCGGTTCTCCAACGTTCCACTATGGGATTGGTTGTTCATCGTCGTCGGTATCGCATGTTCGCTGTATATTGGCATTACGTGGTACGAGATCAATTTTACGATATTCGGCATAGACTTCTTCTTGCCCGAACAGGTCATTCGACAGGGTGATCCTGCACCTATAGACGTGGTTTTTGGAACCTTATTGATTTTGGTACTGCTCGAAGCGGTGCGTCGCACGCTGGGCATCATCGTGCCGATCATCATTTTATTGTTCACGGGGTACGCCATTTTTGGCCAGTATATCCCCATCCAAATCTTAACCCACCCCGGCATTCCGTGGGCCCAGTACATTAACAATATGTATTTCCCGGCTGAGGGTATTTACGGCGTCACACTGTGGATCGTTTCGACCGTGGTGTTCCACTTCGTGCTGTTCGGTGTGATCGCGCAGCGGATGGGGCTGGGTCAGTTTTTCGTTGATATCGCAACGGTTATTGCGGGCCGCTATACCGGTGGCTTAGCCAAGGTCAGCGTTGTCTCATCTGCATTTTTTGGGACAATTTCCGGATCTTCGATTGCGAACACAGTATCGACCGGCTCGCTGACCATTCCGAATATGAAAAGGATGGGTTACCCCGGCCACCTCGCAGGCGGCGTCGAAGCCGCATCGAGCGCCGGTGGTCAGATCACGCCGCCGATCATGGGTGCCGCTGCATTCGTGATGGCTGAATTTCTCGAGGTTCCCTACACAACCATCGTTGTCGCAGCGATCGTACCGGCAGCCATGCACTACATCGGCGTGCTCTGCATCGTGCACTTCCAAGCCAAGCGTCTCGGGCTTAAGGGATTGCCGAGTGAAGAGATTCCAAAACTGCTCTACGTTCTTAAGCGCGGTTGGCCGACGGCGGTGCCGCTTGTCGTACTGATCTATGTCTTGTTCAGTGGCTTCTCGCCACACATGGCTGCGTTTTGGGGTATAACCTCTGCGATCACGATTGGCTTCCTGAACCCGATGCACCGGCTCACCATAAAGGATTTGCTGGACGGCTTTGTTACCGGCGTTAAATACGCCCTTGCCGTGGGTGCCGTTTGCGCCGCCATTGGTATTGTGGTGGGCGTCGTCAATTCGACGGGGCTGGGCTTCCGACTTGGGTTTATGGTGACCAACGGCGCACAAACGCTCGCCGAAGATATTCTTCCCATTATGTCTGCTATTCCGTTCAGCGACTTTCAGCTTCCAGATATTACGCTGTTCATATCGTTGGTGCTGATTGCCATCACGTGCATCATGATGGGGGCTGGTCTGCCGACGACGGCGCTCTACATCATGTTGGCGACCGTTGCGCAGCCGGCCTTAGCGACTCTGGGCGTACCTCCGTTGGCTTCGCACTTGTTCGTACTGTACTACGGCGTGATTTCCGAAATCACGCCACCGGTCTGTGCGTCTGCGTATGCAGCGGCTGGTATCGCCAACGCCAACCCGTTTAGAACCGGGTGCTCAGCGTTTACGTTGGGCATCGGCAAGCTGATCGTGCCAATGGTGTTCGTGTATTCACCGGCGATGCTGATCGTCTTGCCGGAATATTTCACCTGGGGTGCGTTCTTTGAGACTTCAATCACGTGTGGCTTGGGTGTGATGTTACTGGCGATGAGTGTCGCAGGTTACTTCTTGGCCCCAATGCCAGGCCCGTTCCGGGTGTTGGTTGCGATTTCGGGCATTTTCCTGGTCGCGCCAAATTATACCAGTGACCTTTGGGCATTGGCGTTCTTTGCGCCTGTGTTAGTCCAGCAGATTCTTGGTCGGCGTGTCGTGCGGGCGAATGAACTTCAAGAAGCCCAAGCGACGTAGCGCGGCTGATGAACGGGTCCACCCCTAAAACCGCTGCCGTAATCGGGGGCGGAATCGTCGGCATCTGCACCGCGTTGTCGCTGCAAGAACGTGGCCTCACCGTCACGTTGATGGACCCGAACGGACCTGCCGAAGCGGCGTCCTACGGTAATGCCGGCGTGATCTCGACTTGGTCGTGTATTCCGCAATCCATGCCGGGTCTCTGGAAAAGCGTGCCGAAGTGGCTATTGGACCCGGAAGGACCGGTGGCGCTTCGCTGGTCGTATCTGCCGCAGTTGCTGCCGTGGTTGGTGCGGTTTTTTGCGGCCGGGCAACGATCCCGCATTCCCGCGATCGCGGACGCGATGCTGGCCCTGCACCGCCCGACGGTAGATATGTACCGTCAGCATCTCGCCGGCACCGGGCACGAAGACTTGGTGCGGGATTCCATGTACGTCTATGCCTACCGTGATCCGGAAAAGGCCAATTTGGATGGCTATGAGTGGCAATTACGAAAAGAACGCGGCACGCCATTAGAGCGCATCGATGCCGCAACGCTCCGCGATGTGGAGCCGGCGATCTCGGACGATTACAAAGCGGCGATCTTGATCAAAGGCCAAGGCCGCGCCCTTGACCCGGGTAAGATTGGCAAGGTGCTATTTGAGAAATTCCAAAGCCGGCGAGGGGTGTTTTCGCAGACCAAAGTGGTCGGCCTCAAGCCCTTGGACGGCGGTCGGGTGCAGGTCGAAACCACGGACAGCATACACGATTTTGATCGCGCCATCCTTTCGGCAGGGCCGTGGTCCGCACAAATTCTCAAAGGACATGGGCTGACTGTGCCGCTGGAGTCTGAGCGGGGCTATCACATTATTTTCACCGATCCCGGCGTCACCGTGAATAATTCGATTATGGTGACGGACAGTAAGTTTGTGGCGTCGAGCATGAACATGGGATTGCGGTGTGCGGGAACGGCGGAATTCGCAGGACTGGACCACCCCCCCGATTATCGGCGGGCGCACATCTTAGCGGGTCCTGCGAAACGCTTGTTGCCAGGGCTCAATACCGAGGCCCGCGAAGTCTGGATGGGGCAACGCCCATCGTTCCCGGACAATCTGCCGATGATCGGTGCCGTACCTGGTCTGCCGGGCGTGATCGCGGCGTTTGGGCACGGGCATTTGGGCTTAACGGCAGCCCCTATGACCGGGCGCATTGCGGCGGGCTTGGCCATCGGCGAGACGCCGAACATGAAGATGGCGCCTTATGCCGTCGGTCGGTTTTCAGGCAACGTTCATCCGTAAATGATCGAACTATTTTTCCGAATGCGTCGGTATGTCGATGTAGCCGCGTTCGATTGAGTGCATTAGCTCGGCAAACGCATCACGGCTTTCTTCGTAGTTAGCCCTGAGCGCCGCCAGCTCGTTCCCGGTTGGCTTTTTGCCGACGCTTTGACCCATTTCAAGGGTGACTTTTAAATATGCGCTGCGGCGTTTGGCGACTTCGACCGCGACTGCAATGACATCTTTGTCGGTCATGCCAATGACGACGGGATGTAGGACCTCACGGTTCGCCATGCGAATGGCTTGTTCGATCTCGTTCACAAAGTGGCGGTGTTTATGCAGGTCGTCGTCGCTCATGGTGGTGCATCCCTATGTTCATGTCAGGGGATGTTACCACTGAACGGCGTCAGACAAGAAGGCCGATTTTATGCGGCATCCGTATTCGATGAGAACTGCAATTCAGCTAAGTGCGCGTACAACGGGCTCTTTTTGATTAAGCTTTGGTGGGTGCCAATAGCCTCAATCCGGCCCTCGTTCATCACCACGATGCGGTCTGCGTTGATGACCGTGGCGAGCCGGTGTGCGATGACCAAGGTGGTCCGGCCCTTCATCAGCTTTTGCAACGCTTCTTGGACCAAGCGTTCGTTTTCGGCATCCAGCGCGCTGGTCGCTTCGTCCAAAAGCAACACCGATGGGTCGCGCAAAATCGCCCGCGCGATAGACACCCGCTGGCGTTGCCCGCCGGATAAGCGGATTCCTTTCTCGCCGAGGTATGTTTCGTAACCTTCCGGCAAGCTGTCGATAAATTCGTCGGCGCGCGCATCCCGGGCGGCGGCGCGGACGGCATCCATGTCTGCGTCCGGGTCGCCGTAGCGGATATTTGCCGCAGCCGTCGAGCCGAACAGGAATGGATCTTGCGGCACCAAGGCGAGGCGTTTGCGGACCTCTTCGGGGGCCGCATCTTTAATGTTTACATTGTCGACTTGAATGGTGCCGTCATTGGGGTCGTAAAACCTTAGCAGAAGCTGAAACACGGTGCTTTTGCCGGCACCGGACGGACCGACGAGGGCGACAGTTTCGCCTGGCTCAATCACAAGCGAAAAGTCGGCAAGCGCCGCCCGGTCGGGGCGCGACGGATAATGGAACGTTACGGCGTCGAACGTAACGCGCCCGGCGTCGGCACTGCTGGTGGGCAGTGTAAACGCGACCGGATTGGCCGGTGCGCGAATGCCTGGCTCGGTCTCGAGCAAGTCGACTAGGCGTTCCGTGGCACCGGCGGCGCGCTGCAAGTCGCCATAGACCTCAGACACAATGCCGACGGAAAACGCCACGATCATGGCATAGAACAAAAACGCACCAAGCTCGCCACCTGTGATGCGCCCCGCCAAGACGTCACCGCCACCGACCCAAATCACGGCGCCGATCCCGGTAAACACCACCAATGTCACGGTGGCGTTCAGCAAGCTGCGCACCCGGGCGCGTATAAGCGCGGTGCCGAACGCGTCTGAAACTTCCTCGGAAAAGCGTTGGATATCGCGATTTTCGTGTGTGAATGCCTGCAGCGTCATGATGCCGCTCAGGCTTTCTTCTGCGAACGCGCCAACATCCGCGACCCGGTCTTGGGTTTCGCGCGATAATTTGCGCAGGCGTCGCCCGATAATTAATACCGGACCAACCACAAGCGGCACCAAGATGAGCGCGAGTAGTGCGAGCTTAGCATTAGTGGCGACCATCATCGCCAAGCCGCCGACCATCATAATTATGTTTCGCAGCGCCATCGACATGCTTGACCCAACAACGGTTTGCAGCAAAGTGGTGTCGGTGGTCAGGCGTGATAAAATTTCGCCGATCCGCGTGACTTCAAAAAAGCTTTGATCGAGTTTAATGATGCGTTTGAAAACGGCGTTTCGGATATCGGCGACCACCCGTTCACCTAGCCAGGTCATCAGGTAAAACCGTACGTAACTGCCCGCCGCGATGATCACGCCGAGCATTAGCAAAAAGATCAGTGCATTGTTAAGTGTTTCTGGTGCATCGCCGCTGAGACCTCTGTCGATCAGCCCGCGCAGACCTTGGCCAATAGACAACGTTGCACCTGCCGTGACGGCCAATGCAGCCAGGGCGCCTATGACGCGCAGCCAATAGGGCTTGAGAAATTCAACGACGCGTCGTAACGCCCGGATGTCTTGTCCCTTAGGGCGGTCCGTGCCGGCCCCTGGGTTTGAATAACGCGCCATGCTGTTTGAGGTGCTCGCTGTTTTTGAAGTGGCTGATATCTCTCAGCGCAAACTAGCGCGTCTGACATGGGCGATAAAGGGTATAGCGTGGGAGGACGCGATTAAGGCTTTAGCAGGGCGTACCCCTACGGTTCCGGTATCCGGTTACCATGCGTGCACTAAAATGTTTTCGCGAGAGCCAGCAATAGCCCATCTTGGCCGGGGCCCGCGATCAATGACAAGCCAACCGGGGCACCCTCGACGGTACCGGCAGGGATGCTAATTTGCGGCAAGCTGGCGAGGCCTGCGGCACACAGCAGTTCCAGTGCGGCCATACGGAATATGTCTAACTCAGCTTCTTTGGCGTTGCGCTTGGGCGCGGGGCCGGGGCTGCTCGGTAACATGATGATCCCGTCGTCGCCCAAAAGATCAATCAGGCGTGCACGGATTTGAGCACGCTTGGAAATGGCCGGTTGAAGCATTTCCGGCGAAATGGATGCGGCCATGTCGAAGCGTTCTTTGGCGCCGGGTCCAAACGATGGTTGGGCGCTCGTCACCCAGTCCTTGTGCGCCTGCCAAACTTCGGCGGCCTGACAAATGCGAAAAATTTCACGCCATTCGGCAAAGGGTGCGTCTGCCAATTGCACCGTGCTGACGGCGCCAAAGCTTGCCTGCAAGGCATTCATGGCGGCGCCCAGGGCATCACGGGTGGCATCGCTCGCGAGATCGAACGCATCATTGGCGATCATCAGGCGGGGCGTCGGTGTCTCAGGCGCGGTGATGCCATAAGCTGCGCCTGTGGCGGCGAAGGTTTCAGCGTCGCGGGTGAACCAGCCTACGGTATCGAAGCTCGGCGCCAAAGGCATGACGTTGGCAAGATCAATGCGCCCGTGCGTTGTGCGAATGCCGAATACCCCACAGAAAGACGCCGGCATACGGACAGAACCGCCAGTATCACTGCCGAGCCCAATAT
>JAFMCK010000003.1 GCA_017857825.1 Rhodospirillales bacterium | reverse complement strand
GTTCTCGAACCGGGCTTACCGGATTCTTGAGGGCGAGATGAAAGGCATGGGCGTCGACAAACCCGGCCATGTCGCCGACGCATTATTCAGCCTCCGCGAGCCCGATATTGATTGGGTCGGCATGGCGGCATCGATGGGCGTGCCGGGTGCGCGCGTTGATGATGCCGGCGATCTGGTCTCGGCGATCAGACAAGGTCTTGCCGCTGAAGGGCCGTTTTTGATTGAGATCGTTTTTTAGGGCGAGGCATGCCTGATCCGATCCCTTGACGCGCACCGGGGGAGGGGCTAATGAATGCGCCTCTCGCGAAGGCGACGTCTTTGTGGTGGCTGTAGCTCAGTTGGTTAGAGCATCGGCTTGTGGTGCCGAGGGTCGCGAGTTCAAATCTCGTCAGCCACCCCATTTCCTCTTTGTTATTCAATTGCTTATTTGATTTTACCTTGAGAGTTCTCTGGGGTCATCTCCCCCAAGGCAACATCAAGGCAACGTTTTTGTGATTAAAACCGCAGCGTCTACCCTTCACATCTCCGGCACTGTTTCAGTGGCCGGAAATAGCTTTTCATCTTTGAGAAATGGAACGCCTGACCGCAGTTCTCGCAGTTTGTCTCAAACGTCAGCACGTCGCCGACACGTCCGCTACGGGTGATAACCTCTTCAACCTCGACAACGTGGTAAGCCTGCCCGTCGTAAGAGAACCTCTTACCGGGGCAGGCTATACCGCGAATGCGGTAACGGGTTTCACGTTCAACTCTCATTGCTTAGACGGCGTCTGCCGCTTTGAGGATCTCGGCACGCTTTACGGCGTGATAGTCCTCTTGGTGTTTCTTGCGGGCTTGTGCGATCTTGTCGCCTTGTTCAGCGTTGACCATATCGACCTTGGCCTTTTGGTCGGCTTGGACGGCATCAACGGCAAGACGGGCCGCCTCGGCTGCGGCCTGGGCTTCAATGGTAATCAACTCCGAAGCCATAGCCTCGCTGTCAGCACGTGCGACGGCATCGGCGGCGGTAGCTTGGGCCTGGGCAAAGACAAGGCTTGCCTCGGCCACTGCCAGCGTTAGACGCGCATCGACCAGCGAGAGTTTATCGTCATTGGCAGCGCCGATAGCCTTCTTAGCGTCTGCAACGTCCTTCGTGCGAGCGTCCACGTCTGCCGCAGCATCGCTTGGGGCGGTCGTGATACGCGCACGGCGGGCCGCTTCCTGGTCGCACACGAAGCGATAGGCAGCGTTACCGCCGTCGTTGATCGTGGCGGTTGGGATTGCCGTCCGGCTGTCTTGTGGACGCCCTTCGATGCTGGAGAATTTCTTAGCTAATGCCGTCGCCACTGCAACGGCTTGGTTTTGAGATACAAACATTCTCATTCCTTTCTATGTGCCGTTTAACGGCGGGTTATGGGCGAGATGCCCGACGAGTGGACGCTAGGCGTCCGACAAACCAAGTCGCCGTTTCAGGGTCCAAGGTTCTAAGGGTGTTCTGTACCCATTGGCGTCCTTGCTCCGGCATGGCGGCTAGGGCTTCACCAGCGGCTTCGATTGTCTCGGTGGCTTTGCTGCCATACCTAGCCTCAATAGCCGCGTCTAAGCTGCCAGGGTTAGCGTCGACCGACGCACCTTCGGCCACACGGGCAATACGCTCTTGGACGTGCTTAACCGTTGCCTGAGCGAATTGAGGATTGGCACCGACTGCGAACGCGGTTTCCTGGGCGAGCGATGTGATTTCTTTGGCGTGTTCAAAGCTCTCAGCATCGTTAAAGGTGAATTTATATTCCTCGGGCGATTGCGCCGGGACGTACCGCTCAGCGTGTGGCCGTGTGCTGCTGTCCTCTAAAGCTTCCTTTAGATGCTCAGGGACGGCAGGGCTGGCGTCCTCAGCGGGCCGTAAAAGGGCTGTCTTACGTTCAACGGCCCGAAGCTGAGCTTGGCGACCATTGGTGCCGCTAAAATCGGCAGTCCATTCTTTGTCCGCTTGTAAGTTCGCAACGGCCTCAGACGGCGAAGGGGCTGGGGCTTCGGGTGTTTGTGTTGGGGCAGGGGCTTCCTCAGTCATTTGCGGCTCCGGTGAATTTGCGTTGAAGTTGGGAAGGGGCAAGAACGCCGCCCATCATCCGACCGGCTAGGGTCTGACAGGCATCAATGCGCAGCTTTTCGGGCTGGGTGTCATCTTCGACCACGGCCACAAGGGCACCAACAAAGTCATCAACGCCCGTTTCCAGCATGGCGTTTTCAAGCTGTACGGTGCGAAGGTCGCGCGATCCTGGCTTTCGACCGGCGTTCATACGGAAACCACCACGGGGCATCACACGGCCCTCCGGTGGCGAAGTACGTCATCAAGGGCAGGGCAGCGATCCGCGAACCGTTGCGGCTCATTATCGAAGGGGTGCCGGATACCGACCTCCATTCGACTGCCCTTGAAGTGACTGCCGATCACTCTAGGAAAGTCTTGGACGGCGGCGTGTGATATGCGGGGCTTTACCCCAGCGGCCATCAAATCGTCGCAGCAATCAAGAAACTCGCTCGACACCTCAGCAAGCTCACCAATCAAGTCATCAATCTTTTTAGCGTGCCGTTCTAGGCGTCTGTGGTGTTCTGTAATTAGCGTTTCTTGCTGCCGGACATTGTCGCGCCGACGCTTCTCATTATCGCGCTCTACGCGCTCCTGAGCGGCCACATGGGCAGCTTCGGCGTCACGTTTCTGGCGATGTAGCTTGTCGATCTTGCTGAAAGCCTGATCGCGCTTCTTAACTTCGGCCTGACCACCTTCATCGGCGGCTAGTGCGGCGTCACGATAGAAGGCTTCGGCCTTGCTGATTTCCGAGTTAATCTCCGATAGCTTGGTTTCGATGGCTTCCATCTTTTTGCTCCAGTCCATTCTAAAAACAGTCAGCGCCGTTGAACCGCCATTCATGCGTCTAATCGCGTCGAACATTGGCTGGCTCCGTTGGGGTTACGTCGATGATCTTTGATTGGTGGTAAGCCTCAATGCGGCCTTCGGCCTCAATCATCGCATCACCTAGGCTTATGCCTCGGTGGTTCACGTTCACCTCGGCAGCGATTTCCTGGGGGATTACCTTCGCCAGCAATGAGCAAAAAAGAGCGGGGTCGGTGTCGGCTATCTTTTTCAGATACTTTTCGCCGCCAAGCTGGTCATAGAACACGTTGCGGATGGCATCCTTCACGGCGCGGGTCTGCGTTTTAACGCTGCCCTTTTTGGCTCCGCCTGTCTTGGGGTAGCCCGGTGGTCTGCCGCTCATCGTGTTCTCCTTTGAAACTACACATGAAATATATCATTGCGTGTCTTTCAGCGGGAGATACACGGGTGGTAGAAGGCGTTAGATTTTCAAAAAAATTATGCTCAGAACGAGTTTCAGACCACCATACACATCATGCCCTCGTCGATTTTCTCGGGGTATGGGGTATGGCACCCCCGGGGTCTAAAAGTCTTGGCGTAGCTGGTTTTGTTGCCTTGGTGATGCCTTGAAACACCCACAGCAACCCAACGCTTGGAAATGATTGATTTAATTCATCGGATGCCGCTGTTTATTTAGCCGATGCTAGGCTTTGAGCTGCCAGTTTTATGGAGAACCAGTAGTTCTATTTTTGTCCGTAAATCTGCGGCCTAGCGCTGGACGCGAAGTCTCAGGGATTTCTAATCAGCGACGGGTTGAGTACATCCACAAAGTTTTATCACCTCAAATCACTCTCACGCGCACCACTCCCCTCTTACAGAGGGGGAGTGGTGATGCGCTTGTGGCTGCATCTATTCCGCATCACCCCAGATGCGCTCAAAAGCCTATGTTTTCTGCGGCTTTCAGCGCGCATCACTTAAAAAGCGCATCACTAGCGCATCACCTTAGATGCGGAGTAGGGCGCATCAGGGGTGATGCGCTTAAACATACCCACGTATGTATCCATAGTTGATACGTGTGTTTTCTGATTTTAGGTTTATGGGCGATGCACAAGATAGTTTTCTCATGGTTGGGTGATAATGCAGATATCCAAATTAGTATGTTTAATCGCTATATCACTCACGGCAGGGTGTGTGACGACAAGTGAGCTTACAAAGTCGAAGATTGTAGATTTTGCTAGGGTGAGCTTTCCCATAACCTCAGAGTGCTTCACTGGGCCGCTGACCCTTCAAGATGAAGGGTGTCAAAAGGAACCATTGCCAGCAGTCGTTTTTCTGCACGGCTGTTCAGGGTTAAATGGTCGTCAATTCGACCACATCAGCATTTTTAACGAGCTCGGTTACGTGGTGTTTGCCCCTTCAAGTTTTGCCCGCCCAAATAGATCAAGTTCATGCGGAAGGGCGAATAGTGTACTTGGCTGGCGTCACGAAGAAGCGCGTTTAATGTTAGAGCGCGTTAGACAATTCGATTGGGTTGATCAAAACAGGGTGGTTCTGGCTGGCTTCAGTGAAGGCGGAATAGCTGCCGCTGAGTATGGCGGTGATGATTTCAATGCTGTGGTTGCAATCGGGTTCGGTTGCTCAAAGCGCAACTTTAAAGCCTCATCAAACATTCCTGCCCTGCATATCAATGGCCGCCACGATACGGAAGTCTCAGACAACTCACTCTGCTCAGATGTCTTTAGAGGGCAATTTGAAGCTATTTACGTCGATACAGGTCACCCTGTTGCCCACGATCCAAAGACGAAGGCCACGATTGATAAATTCCTCTCTACGGCGTTCGCAGATGTGAAGTAGCCTGTAAGGCTAAATTCTGAGGAAAATTACCGCTTATGCTTGGAACGCGGACTAATTACCATCCGCTCTGCTTAGGCCGTTTGTGACCCGAAGCCGAAGTTTCCAAACTTAGAAATGCGCTCATCAACGTAGCAGATTTTTTAGATAACGAACGAATGGTATGATGTTCCGGATCTGCAGATAGAATGCTTGAAGAAATGCCTTGCGACCATATGCACTTGATAGTGGCCCGACGATATCGATAGGTTTTTTGCTGTACTCGGTCGATAGGAATTCTGCAACTTCTGATCGTTCCAAGATCATCAACGCATGATCAAAGTAGCCAAAAGATAAAGCGATCAGGGTTAACTTGAGAAGCTTTGTAACATCACCATCCAAACTATCCGGATCTCGGAAATAAAGACAATCCGCCTGCATGATCTGTGCTTTTGAATATGGTGGATTCTCGGAAGAATAATAGGGGTGTATTAAATGTCCATGGCGCCGCCAATGGGCTGGTTCGGCAATGTCCATCAATTCAAAACCAGCTTGTTCTAGGAAGAGATCAACATCTCTGGCCAGCGGTTGGCCGTTGCGAAATGGCAAAAAGGAAACCTCAGTTTTAATCGCCAGCACGTCGCCCATTACGGCAGGAGACGACATGAAAACAGCTAGCTCCGCCCCTTCAATATCAATTTTCAAATAATCAATTGATTTGAGAGTCGTTTTTTCAAGAGCGTCTTTCAGACAAAGTGTTTCTATTTCCTCGGTTCGATCAATTTCAAAAAACTGTGTTTTGTTAAACTTACGTCCGATCTTCGTATTATGTTTTAATAAAGAGGCTGATTGCGGGTCGGTTGGTATGAAAAGTTTTTGGCGTCCAGATATATCTCCAACACCATATGGCAAATGTGTAACCGACCTCCACGGTTCAATCGGTCGGTGGAGTAAACGTTCAAATTCTTCTGGATCAGGTTCGAACCCCACCACATCTACAGCAAAGGCAATGGGGTATAGGTCGTCCTGAAAACCGCCTCTGGAACCAATGTCAAAATATGTCAGCCCAAAATGCCTTCCAATATTGGCAACTGGATAAGAAGAGAAAATGTTTTTCATCGAAATTCCAAATCGTCGCCATTTCTCGCACCTGTCGATAGAAAGTACATGACGTGGATCAGAATATCTATATTCCCCTTTTGGCTACAAGCGGACCAGATTGAGGTCACGTCATCGAGACTGGTTATGATCTGTAAGCGGACATTATCAGGCTGGATTGTCGAGGTCCGTTGATGACCCTATGCTGTCATTTGCTGACTGAGGTGAATGCACTGGAGTTGCTAATTATTGGCGTATGATTTGGTTTCGGAGACGCTTCGCTCGGCGGCTTGCAGAAAAATACAGCCCCCTAAATAGTCGAGCTTTACGGCTAGAAGCATATTGAGATCACTCTAATCTTCGCCCTCTCAGCGGCGACTTTAATTCCCGTTACGCGACCCTAACTATCGACGCCAACAGTGTTGTCATAGGAATGCTGCCGACCCCCGAAAACAATCACCTTGACGGCAACCACGCCTCATGACCTTATATCATGATGGCGCTGTGGTATTCTTAAATACAGCGTCCAACATTTCTATCCACGAACTGGGCGATAATAGCTACATCCTAGAGGTGTTGGCCCACTGCATGGTCGCCTTCTTGACATGATCGTTGGTGTTGCGCGCTAAAGCCTATACAAATTGACGCTGTTTAAGCATCGCGATCGAGATAGATCGGGACGCCCTAACCTTAAAATTAAGTGAGCCCGGCGGCGCCTTCGGTGTCCGCAGCTTTCGCCGTTCCGCTCCATTTCCATGGAGCGAACCCGCTCATGCCCTCTAGAGAAAGGCGTGCTTTGAAAACAATTAACGCGAAAGCGACGAACATTCCTGATGAAATGATCTTGGGTGCTTTGCCAGCGCCTTACCAAGGCCTACACCATCCGCCGTCCATCCTTCCGACGGCCATTACGACGACGAAGTCGAGCAAGACGATCGAGATTGTTACTATTCCCGATGCCATAGACGTCACCAAGAATAGAAAATCCATTGGCATCGGATTAGACGAAAACCTAATTTTACGCATTCTGTCCAGTCGCTATGAAAGCGTCGTCATTACCTGCATCAACACCTTAGCTGACTTGATAAAATTGGCGACGCGAAAGCCAGATCTCGTATTCTCTGGTGTGAAATATTTCAATTTCAGTGGTACCGACCTGTGGCTTAATGATTTTCTCGACCGTCATGGCATTGCCTATATGGCGTCCAACCGAAAAGCGCTCGATAGAGAGTCAGACAAAAGCCGGGCAAAAAACATTATGCGCGACTCAGGGGTCGCAACAGCCCGTCACTTTATAACGGCCCCCGACACTCACCCGACGGCAGGGTCCGTCCCGCTGGAGTACCCGCTGTTTGTGAAGCCGCTAACTGGTGGTGATAGCCGGGGAATTGATGCCAACTCAATCGTCTATGATTTTGAAAGCTTTCGTTCAAAAGTCATGGATATTCATCAGTCTCAGGCATTACCCTGCCTGGTAGAAACCTACTTATCCGGCAGAGAATTCAGCGTTGGCATTTTCGAAGACAACGCCAGTCAGAAGCTGACGGCAATGCCGATAGAAATTATCGTGGACGAAAACAAAAATGGCGATCGCATTCTGGATTTCGACATTAAGAAATTTGACCGTGAGACGGTCACCGCAGTCACCGACATCCTCGTTCACAAGCAACTTTCTGATCTGGCAAAAGCTGCCTTTAAGGCACTGGGCGGAAAATCTTTTGGTCGCATTGATGTTAAAATGGATGCTAACCAGGTCCCGCACTTTATCGAGGCAAACCTTATGCCGGGCCTTCGAAAGGGGTATTTCTATCGAGCCTGTTTACTCAATCTAGAAATGGATTATGAACAAATGATCCTCCGAATTGCGGATAACGGGCTAACCCACAATAGTGACAAAACGCGACATCACCCGGTTGCCACGCTTGAATTAACACCATGATTAGGCCCCCTTGATGCGGAAGCCTCGTAATTTTGCAACCAGCGATTTCGCGGGAGAAAATCGATCACGTTTAGGTCTGACGACCTAAGTTTTTAGCACCCGGAGGGTACCATAATGGCTAAAGGTAATAATCAACGAGGCAATCGAGAAGCCAAAAAGCCCAAAAAAGTTAAAGAAAAAGTTTTAGCGACGGCAGATTCAGGCATCAAAAAAACAACGACTGGCAAAGGCAAAGGCTAAGGTGGCGGATTCGACCTAATCCTCTTGCACCATTTCTCTCCGCTGTATTGATTTCTGGAGCTAGCTACAAGCAGACCATTGACCCACTATGGAAAAACGTCTGCTTCCTGTTAAAATGCAGACATGACCGCCACCCTCGCCAACCTCCTATCCAACAATCACGGCCTACGTGTGTTCTGTGACGCCTGTAAGCGCGTTGCAGATATCGACGTGAATGCGATTGCCGCAAAGTATGGTGGGAGTGTTACGCTGACTGAGATAGGCGCTAAGGCGCGGTGTAATGAGTGCGGCGGGCTGGGCGGGTCGGTGCAGGTTGTGGCGGTGAGGTAGTAAGCTTTGTTTAAAAGGAAGCTGCCGAACATGCCGAGTTTCGATGATCTGCATTTCGCCGATCTTAAAACCTTACGGCCAATGCTGGCCTTAGTGTGCAAACAATCACCCATCGTTACTCGGCCAATTGAAGAAGTTAAAGATATAGAGTTAGCTTTTTGGGCGCATGAACAAGACGCTAATTGGCGACGTGCATATGAAAACATTGCTCTAAGCTATAACTCGAAGACTTCTGAAAAAAACCGCGAAATGAAGGAAGAGCATGAGCGGTCACGTCCCGACTTAATCATGGCTGTCATCCTTATACTTGGGATGGGGCTTTTCGGTTATTTTTTTGCAGGCGACGGAGGAGACTCTCCATCAGGAAACTGCTACGGCGCCGGTATTACTAAGGTTTGCGAATGAGTCGGTTAGCGAACTAGACAGCTGCTCAGGACGATTGGGGCGGCTATTCTATAATCGAATACAGGCAATATTATTCTTTAACTTCCATTGTTAGATCTTCGCTATACAAGGTTCCCCAGCATTCAACTGGGTATGAATAGACGTGTAGTACAATTTCTTCGTCCAACGCTCTCAACTCCGTCTTATCCGCTTTTAAAACGTCATGCACTAAAGACAAATGAACAGAGAATGAAGAGAAGCCATGATGGGGGGATAGCGTTCTAGGATCGAGACCAGCTATACTTCTTATGCCATGAAAAACAGCGCCGCATTCGCCTTTTAAGACTTCTCCGTTACCCGGCCAATAGCCGACCATTATCTTCTTTTTTTGAGCGTCATATCTGGCCCAAAGTTTTCCATCAATCTTCTGGATGCTTTTATAGCGCTCTAAGTTTCCTTTGGACGCTTGGAAAGCATAACTGTTTAAGAATTCTTGGTTTCGGCTCTGCAGAGCCAAATTCAGTCTATTCAGTCCTATATCCAGAACACTAGCTTTGGACTGTTTTAATCTTTCAATCCCGTTGGCGTGAGCCGGTTCAGCGACGAATAAAATTGTCAGGATACAAATGAACCATCTCGTCTTGCCCCTAGAAAAAGACGCTATAAGCATATTGCACCCCCGCTTTATATTTCATCGCACGCTGAGCATTAGATCGCGTCATAGGGAAACATTCGCTCCGAACTGCTTAAGTACTAGTTCGTATTTTTCCCATTCAAATGAGTGTGAGTGTTCCTTACCCCGCACCAAGTCCTTCCACAAAGCTGAGCCGAGTGGGATCAAATCTGTGTGTGCTGCACACACGCCATTACAAACCCATACCGACAAGCCACTAAGTCGAATCATGTCTCCCTGTCCTTTGAACTGGCCGGATACGTCCGTACACCAATCAAGCATAGCGTGAAGTTGTTGCTCCTGCATGGAGAACGGGTTTTCGAAAAATTGTGTAAATACTTTCTCAGCCTCTCGAGCTGTATCGGTCATGCTCATATCAAATCGAACTCGATCAGCCGTATCCAACAACTCACCTAACACCTCTGCGGGTTGCCCTTGCACCCACCCGTGGAATTGAGAAATTGTCTGTCGTGACATTTCATGTAGCTTTTTCTTTTTCCCGAAGCCGAACATTGCAATCTCCCCGCTATTTTAATGTGACAATGCCACATTTCAGGAGCTATCCGAAAGTCCGTTTTGTTGCTTTTATCCTCCAGGAGCTTGATCGCGTCAGGCGATTAACAGTCGGCCGCTTAATTGTCGCGAAACTACCGTGGACCCAGGTTGCCGTCTCAGGGCCCGCTTTCATAGCCACACTCCCGCGCGCGCCTGTGGCGAAGCTAAACTCGCTCGGAAAGAGCTAAAGGTTGAAATCATAGTTACGGCTGCCTGTAGCTAATAGGGGAGAAGAGGGGCGTTACAATCGATTTAAAATGACCTCTTGGGATGCGCTTAAAAAGCGGCATCGCAAGTGTAGCCGTTCGCGTCCTCACTTATGTCGCCAGCCTTTTTCAGCGCACTTATGTGGTTGCGAAAGCTACTGGCTGAACTCTCAGGATATTCCAACAGGAATTCCGATTGAAGCGCATCCCTTGAGGCTGAGCCATCACTCGCAATTTTTAGGCGTATCCAGTCTCTTTGTCCGAGCTTCTCACCTTCGCCAAGCTGAGCTTCTAAAGCAGGAACTCTCTCACCGGCGACGGAAACTAACCGCATATCAAACTGAACCTTCTTTCCATCTTCACCGTCTTTCATCTTTGCAACGGTCATTTGGACGGTAGTTTTTAAGGGTAGCGACTGCTTTTTAACCATGCACACGGCGTCGACGTTGGCGTACTTAGCCGATGAACCACGCATACCTCTGGCCTCATCCTTCCCGATGTGGTCGACCAGAACCACAAGGCAATCAAAGTTATCTGCAATCGCGTAGGCATTGCTTATCGCCATCGACATATCCTTCGCGCTGTTTTCTTCGCCGCCATACGTTGCCTTGGAAAACGTATCTATCACGATTAATCGGGGCGATACGTCTGCCGCCTGGATGGCCTCAACAAATGGTTCGAGGGACTTTGGGTCCATTAGGTTGGGCGTACATTCAGCAACACGAAACCCGTTAACGCTGCCCATATCATAAAACTCACGGCACGCTCTGACCCGATAGCTAAAGCCATTCTGCCCCTCGTTCAGCATATAGACCACGTCACCTTTCTTTACGTTCCGACCACCCAGCGGCGTGCCTGAAGCCACACTCATGCCAATGGTAATCATGGCGAAGGACTTCATGTGGCCGGATGCACCCGCGACGATGGCAACACCCTTTAAGGGGAATAACCCATCAACCAAAAATTCGGGCGGTGGCCGGTTTGCGATTTCGTCAATGGTGTAGAGCTTCACACCATGCCTCGATGCATTGCTCAGCGGCGGCGTGTTATTTTCAATCTGAGAAAAGCACGCATCAACTTGAGCCCCAACACGACCCTTATATTTCTCTGCGATACCGTTAGGGTGGGCTTCCAATAAACTTGTAATCTTCTCACGCGACAAGCCTTTGTCCTTTAGCCACCCGACCACATGATAAAATTGATCGCTGCGTTCACCTACCGGAACGCCCTTTGTTATCAGGGCTTGCAGGTCAGTCTCTAGGGTCCAAATCGCTGCGGATTTATCGTCATCCTTCGTTGGCTTTTTATCTGGGCTCTTTGCCTCAAGTGTTGGCTGGGAAGGGAAGTCACTCGGCCTCGTAAACACGCCCATCCACGGCTCAGCAATCTTTACCGGCTGCGGCTGCGGGCTACGCCCCTCGGCCACCTTCTTTTTATTCGGCCAATTCAAAGTACCGGGAACACGCCACACATGGGAAAGGTCTGCCGTCCCGTGGTCACACGCGGCAGCTTGCTTTAGTCCTATAGCCAGTTGCTTCGCATCGGCTGGCTTTTGTGGCGTATCAAATAGAACAAGGGCTTGGTATCGGCCTGGGCTTGTCTCCATCACCAAGGCAGGATCAACGGGCATCCGCTTCGCGTATCTAGCCGCGTCTGGATCGTCAAAGTCCGCTACCAAACCTAGGACCGCCTCGATATCAGCTTCGCTACCCTTAGCCGCACGCTTCAAGTCAGCACGCATAACGGCGAGCGGGATATATATATTTCGGTGCTGGTGATTGCCTAACGCAAATGCGGCTTCGGTCATGCCGTCAACGTCACCAATTTCGAAGTGTAGGTTTCTGGCCGAAATGCTTTGGCCGGTTTCAGGGTTCTCGCCATAGCTCGCCAGAACCAGCTTTCCTTCAAGACCGGCGGCGCGAGCGTGAACTAACGCCACATACTCTTTTATCAATTCCGGTTTTAGGGTATTATCAGGGGTGACTACTACTCCCTGAATAGACCCTTGCGCGTTTGCAGACGCGCGGGGGTTTTCCATTTTAGACATTGGTTACACGCCCCGCATCCAAGTGATGACTAGGGCGGCTTAAGAACCAAGCGTCGACCTCGTCAGGTGACCACAAAGGCGTATTGGGGTTAGCATATCGTGGCTTAGGAAATCCTAGCTTCTTAATCCACGCGCGAAGGCCAGGACGGGAGGAGGGAACAGGATATCTTTTGATTAGGTCGTATCGGGTAAGAAGTGCGATGGTCATAGAGAACTCCTAGTTAGGTTCTTGGAGTTTCCTAGTAGGCCGTAAGCGTCGCAGAGTAGCAGGGACGGCGGTGGGCAAAATCCGCCCAGACAGGTCACTTTAGAAAGTCGCGCGTCAACCTCACTGCATCGAAGTCTAATCCCGCATCCATACAAACTCGCTCGAGAAACGATGTGAAAAGTTTTTCGTTGTTACCTTGGCTTGTTGTAATAGTGCCACCATGCTTTTGCCACAGACTACTTGCAACTATGGCAACAGCGCTGCGACGAGAATCTAACTTTCTCTCTGTGTAATCGCTATCTAGAAGTTCATTTAACTGGTTTAAAATGCCCAAGTTGCCAATCGCTATGCCGTAAGCTTCGGGGTCGGCGAAGGTGGCTGAGGTATCTTTTCCTGCCGTCAATTTATCGATCTGACGCCCATGAATCACGGCAGTTGTATCCTTGCACTGGAGCGCTTTTTTTAAGGCATTGCGCAGTTGAGATAGATTTCGCTGAACTCCCTTCGCGTATCCTTGCTTTGATTGTGGGCTGACCCTGAACTCTATCAGAGTTTCAATAAGCGCTCGCGCACATTGATCGAATTCTTCAACATTATTGTCGGGACAATACTTTTTGTAATCATCCATAATTGCTCGGCCTCAAGGGAACGACTACAAGCTCATCGTTGTTTCGGATGCTCAACATAAGTCGATCTAAAGCCTCTAAGGCGCTACGTGACTCAGTTAAATAATCGTATCGGTTATATATCTTTGCTACGCCTTTGAGCGTCCCGCTACGATGATTTAATAGCATTTCGATTATATGGATAGGCACGCGCAAGCGGGCCATGTTTGTCGCAGCAGTTCGACGCAAGTCATGTAGCGTCCAATCACTGATACTGCTGAATTTATCAAGCCGTTTCTTCGCCTTTGAGTAACCTGAGACGTGCTTTGTCATCGGGCTTCGACCTGACGGAAACACATACTCCGACCCTGCAACTTTTGGCTGGGCGTTAATAATGTCTAGCATCGTTTGTGTAAGGGGGAGCGTGTGAGCCTTTTTATTTTTGCTTCGCTCCGCTGGGATTGCCCAAAGCATTTTCTCTGAATCGACTTCAGGCCACTTCATGCCAGCGACCTCTTGTCGACGTTGGCCGGATAGCATCAATAGTTGAGTGATTGCCCCGAAAGGAGCTCCCATCTTGTCGGTTGCCGTCCACAAGATTTGCAGTTCGTTATCATCGAGAACTCGCTCACGTTCGCTTTCTTGGGTTACTGGTTTGATATCCTTAGCGGGGTTTTCCTTGAGAAATTCTTCTTCAATTGCCCAAGTGAAGAATGTTTTTAGCAGTGTTAAAAGGCGATTAGCTCTGACCGGAGCTGTCTTCTTTTTCTTGATGACGACTGCCTTCACATCCTTGCGTGTGATGTCATTTATATTTCGACCTCTCCAGAACGGGAGTACATCTTGGTTCATCAGAGCGACTTGTTCTGCTCCACTTCTATTTTTCTCCAGGCAACGTTGATTGAATTGTTCGATCAGCTCATCAATTGTTTCCAATCTTTCTGCCTTAGCTTTGGCAGCGTTGGCGGTGCGTTCAGCAAGAGGATCAATACCTTCACGTAAACTACGTTTGAAATCGAGCGCCTTATCGCGCGCTTCGGATAATGTGAAGTCACGATAATCACCGAGTGCAAATCGACTCGGGTTTTTATGTCCTGGCCTTCGGGCAGTTATGACCCAGGACTTTTGACCAGTTGGCGAGACCCGCAATGCTAGACCTGGAACGCGTCTCGGTCCTGTGTCTGTGAAATCAGTTTGCTTTCCATCTAGGGCCTCAAGACGGTCACGTTGCGCGACCGTGTCTGGAATATTGTTTGGCATCATCACTCCCCCGCAGAAGGCCTAAGGCAACGTCAAGGCAACAATTATCGCTTACACCTTGCTACCGCCTTATGCTGTGGAAGGCAACAAAAACCACATAAAAACCAATAAAACAGCCAATTTTTATAAAATTCTTACACTTGAGTTTGACCTAATGCACAGGGAGCATCGGCTTGTGGTGCCGAGGGTCGTGGGTTCAAATCCCATCAGCCACCCCATCCCTTCCGAAAGCCTAGGCTGGCTTCGGACTTCAATAAAATCAACGGCTTACACTCTTTCGAATGATACGGACGAGTAGCACAAGATGTGTCGCATGGCATCCCCTTGGAAATACCCAAAGACAGGTATCATCATATGCGTGTCGGGGTACCATTGAGAGGGCAAATGCGGCCGATATCGATTGTGTAGGGGGCCGAAATATCTGACAAGTTGGCCAGGTGCAGGTAGCGACAGCGGGGTAGTAGGCTTTGACACAAAAAATAACGCTGCTGGACGGCGGGATGGGGCAAGAGCTTTTCCTTCGTAGTGGAAAAACAGCAACGCCACTCTTTTCTGCGCAGGCGATGATTGATGACCCGGAGATGGTGGTCGAGCTTCATTGTGATTTTATCAGAGCCGGTGCTGATTTAATCAGCTTGAATGCTTACGCTGCGACACCCGAACGCTTGAAGAGAGATGCGGATATATCACTCTTCGAGCCCCTCCAGAAAGCTGCCATAAAGGCCGCCTTACGAGCACGGGATAAAACACAAAAATCAGTTCTCATCGCTGGTTGTCTGCCGCCCCTTGTCGCCAGCTACCATGCAGACTTGGTTCCACCAAAAGATCAGGCAATTTCAAGCTATGAGCGCATTGTGGAACAGCAGGAGGCAGCGGTTGATTTGTTTATCGCCGAGACTTTGTCATCCGTCGCAGAGGCGCGGTACGTCTGTGAGGTCGTTGCCAAGACTCGGAAGCCGATTTGGGTGTCGTTCACGGTGAATGATAGCGATGGCACAGTCCTTCGCTCGGGTGAAACATTGAAAGCTGGCGTAGATGAGGCTGTTGCAGCGAACGCTGCGGCAATCCTCGTAAATTGTTCAACGCCTGAAGCCATCGGACAGTCTATGGCCGTGCTCTCAAAACTGAACATCCCTTTCGGTGGGATGGCGAATGGCTATGTGTCAGCCTCGGACCTAAAGGCTGGCGGGGGCGTTGACGCACTCGCGACAAGAGGTGACTTCGGACAAGACGAGTATGCCGATCATGCGCTTGGTTGGGCCGATAAAGGCGCAACGCTCATTGGAGGTTGCTGTGGGGTTGGCCCGTCTCACATCGCTGAAATTCGTCGCAGGATCGACATTGCGGCATAGTATGGTCGGCGTGCTACGCTGATTTCGCACGTAGATTTACCGCAATGCTGCCAAGACTGAAATACAAGATGATTGTGCATTAAGCTTCAGGCTTGATGCCATTGAAAGTTGTGAACACGGATAGGCAAAGGACTTAATCAAATGATTGAACGTATGGAAACCGCGACACGTATGAGCAAGATCGTGAAGCACAATGGTGTAGTGTATCTGTGTGGTCAGGTGGGAAGTGGCGACACCGTCACTGAACAGACAAAAGACTGCCTTTCACGCGTAGACGCTTTACTTGGGAAGGCGGGGTCTTCGAAGGAAAATATTCTGCAGGCAATCATCTGGGTTGCTGATATGGATGATTTTGCTGAAATGAATGCCGTTTGGGATGCCTGGGTTCCTGAAGGGCATGCACCTGCGCGCGCCTGCGGCGAAGCGAAGCTCGCGCGTAAAGAATTGAAGGTTGAAATCATCATTACCGCTGTGTGTAGCTGACAGCAGGCAACAGATAAGTCCCGGCTCGGTTCAGTATTTAGATGAACACGGTACCTTCCATGATCCGACGCGCGGTGCGGCCGAGTGTGGCGCGTTTGGCGACGTAGTGGTTGCCTTCAAGCTCGACAATCGCTTCGGTGACAATCACGCCCGCAGGATGGCCGAAATTGACTTCTAAATTTTCTCGGGCCTCAGGTCGGCACGCTTCGTAAACGATGGTGCCGGGGATGCGGCTTGCGACCCCGGTGCAGACCGTGCTGGTGCCGGCATAGGTCTTGTGCATCTGTTGCATGAACATCAGCCGCGATAGGAAATCGCTCTCATTGGCCTTTACCGTTCGCCCTCCGATTTCGTCATAGTAATCTTGGGGGGGCGCGATCATCGCGACGAACGGGGTTGCCGGACTGGTCTCGGCCGCGCGTTCCGGATCATCAATCATTCCCATGGCGACCCCTGCGTAGGCGCGGATTTTCTCTAACTTCGCACATAGTTCTGTATTGGCGTCGATTTCGGCGGCGGTTTCCGTGCCCGTCATGCCCAAATCAGCTGCACGCACAAACACATGAGCGTTGCCGATATCGACCATGGAAACCTCCAACGTGCCGACACCCGGCACCTCCAACCGTTCCATTGCATTCCCGGTCGGCAGCAGATCGCCGGCGCTGGCCCCGGCGGTATCGGCAAAGTCGACTTGGATTGGCGCACCCGTGCCGGGAACGCCGGGGATTTGATAATCACCGACCTCAAGCGGTTTGCCGTCTTTTACCGGCACTTCAGTGATCAGCATCCGGTCCAAGTTGGTATTGTAGATGCGAACTGTGGTGATCGGTTCCTGCGTCTCGACCATACCCTCCCAAATTGCGAACGCGCCGACCCCCGAAGTCAGGTTGCCACACAGTGATCTGAGGTCGACCGCCGGATGGTCAATTTCGACCTGTCCAAAGGTATAGGTCAGGTCCGCGTCCTTGGCGCGCGGATTGTCTGTGGGGGGGGGGCCGATAATGCAGACTTTGCTGGTGAGCGGATCGGCCCCACCCAGGCCATCGATCTGGCGCTTATCCGGCGATCCGAAAATACGCAGAATAGTGTTCTCGCGCTCTACGGGATCACGCGGCAGGTCGGCATCTCGAAGATAGATGCCTTTGCTGGTACCACCTCGAAGAATCACGCATCGCACAGAATCTGACATTTAGATCGTTTCCTTTTGTTTTCGGATCGACGTAATCACGCGCAAGCTTGCCAAGTATCCGCGTTGATCACCGAGACATCAATCCTCTCTGAATCGAAAACCTGGCGGGTGCATTTGAAAACCTCAATTGATGCCGATCTCTCGGAAAAACGCCGGCAACGCCATGCCTGCCTCATTGATTCAGATCAATGCGCCGGACGCCCCTCAATCAGATAGTAATAAACTTACTTAATCCGTTGATGGAGCTTAAATTGAGCCACACACCGCATGAACTCGTAAACGAGTTTCCAGAACACGCCGATCGCATCCACACTTTGCGGCTAGGGAATGCGCATTTCGTGAAATTGAGCGATCAATATCATGCCGTGAACAGAGAGATTCATAGAGGCGAAACCGACATCGAACCGATGGACGACCTACACCTTGAAGAACTGAAGAAAAAGCGTCTCGCTTTGCTGGATCAAATAACTGAATTTCTCGACTGACAGCTTTTGCGGCATTGTGTCGTTCAGCCATCGGTTGTTGTTTTAAAATTGAGGTGCGCCGAACCTAGTCTGAAAACTACCAAGGTCGGTTCAAAAGGGTATCGTGTGATGAGGTATAACACCTCGGTGCGGTGCTTCTTGCCATGCATTGATTCCGGTACTATTTCATGCGCGCGTCAGAACGCACAGGAATAGGAAAATTGTCAAAATGATCACGTTGCGCGAGAAAATTGGGACCTTTGTCGAGGGGCCTAAGGTTCAAGGCTTCGTTCTGGCGTTGATCATTGCCAATGCCATTACCCTCGGGCTAGAGACCGTACCGAGTATCGCGGATGCTTATGGTGTTTGGCTGCGTACCTTTGATCAATTCGTCATCATCGTTTTCGTTTTCGAGATATTGGGAAAATTAATATACCGAAATTGGCGGTTTTTTCTTAACGGATGGAACGTGTTTGATTTCGTTATCGTTGGCATCGCCCTGATTCCCGCGTCTGGGCCTCTAGCGGTGCTCCGCTCGTTGCGCATTTTGAGAACCTTACGACTGCTATCCGTCGTGCCATCCATGCGCCGAGTGGTGCAGGCTTTACTCGCAGCCATTCCGGGGATTGGTTCGGTTTGTCTTTTGATTCTGCTGGTGTTCTATGTGAGCGCGGTGATTTCTACGAAGGTTTTTGGCGCCGATTTTCCGGCATGGTTCGGCAGCATTGGCAAGTCGATGTATACCCTTTTCCAGATCATGACCTTGGAAAGCTGGTCCATGGGGATCGTCCGGCCTGTTCTTGAGGTATTCCCAGCGGCATGGGTTTTCTTCATCCCTTTCATTCTGATCACCAGTTTCACCGTCCTAAATTTATTCATCGGTATCGTCGTCGATGCCATGCAAACTCAGCACAAACAAGAACAGCAGGAAATCGACGCGCAAATCGATGCTCAGACAGAAGTGATGCACGCGGACAACGCCGTGCTCGAAAATCGTCTGGATGCGCTGATCACAGAAATTACCGAGATTAAGCAGCTTCTTGCCGAGCGAAGAAGTTAGCTTTGGCCTTACGCAGGGAGCTAGAACGGCAGCCACGAATGGCTTTCGTTGTAGTGTAGGTAGCCGATGTTGGCACCTTGGCGGAGGCCGACGCCGGTGCGGATCGGGACCAGGGTAATATCGCCATCGCCCTGGTAGTTCACGCCGAGGCCTGCGACATAATAGAAGGTCCCTTCCATGCCCGCGAACCGCTTATAGATATCAGCCTGTTCGGTGAGCCCATAGACCAACACGAACGTCTTGGAGGCGTTGCCGCCGACGTCGAAACCGACGCTCGGTCCCTGCCAGAAAATCTTCGACGTGCCGCCGTTCTTAATCGCTAAATCGCCTTTGCCGTAGCGGAGACCAACAACGAATGCGCCGCTGATTTCCTCGCCGGCGATGTAGGCATTGGGGCGGCCAAGATCAGAAAAAATACCCTCGATTACTTTCGCGACGCCTTCGGTGGTGGCGCCGAAAAACCCGGTGGCAGCATCAGCGACTTCGGAGGCGGAAAACGTATCGCGGTCTTCATCTGCGCGGGCAGGGGGGATGGTCAGCCAGCCGACAATACCGAAAATCGCGAAACAGATGCTTAGGTGTCGAAGTAATCGACGTACCATTTAAGTTCTTCCTCTGCGAGTTTATAGCCACCGCCCGCGGCTTCATGGATCATCGATTTCGGCGGAATGTTGCCGATTCGACGCTGCAGGGATACCGCGATGTCGGCGCTAAGTCCGGCCTTCCAGGTCAAGGCACAAAGGCCTTTTGCGCTCTCGCTTTCGAGCATCCGCGTGACGTGTGCTTCGGAAAGCTTGGACAGCAGGGTAAAGCCGCGAGTTAGGAATGCGATGTCTTTTTCATAGATACCGTCGAGGATCGCGTACTCGTCAAGCTCCCCGGCGCTGTGCAATTGCTCTGCGCGCTCGGCACTGTCATCTTCTTCGTCATCGTCATCAACTGATGTCGCATCACCCTCTTCAATGCGTTCGCGGACCGCCATACGAATGTCGTGTGCGAGCGAGTCATCGAGGCGGTTCGCCGAAATCAAGCGGTCGACCAAATTAGCGCTGACGAACATGGCGATCCGCCGAAGCGTGCTTTGTGATAGGCTACCGCGATCCACCAGCGGCAAGTGAAGGTCGGGGGCCTGCTCGGCACGAATGGCGATCTCGTTCATCAGTTTGTCGCTGATTTTGGCGGTGCGGTTTTTCAACAATTCGGCGATTGCCGGATCTTCTTCGGCGGCGACGACGGCCTTCGAGAGCGCCGCCGATAATCCTTTGCGTCGGGCCAGCGCTTCCAACGCACCGCCGCGCAAGCCGCTGGCGATGATCTGCAGCAATTGATCGTCGTTGAGCAAGGGCGAATATTCCAAGATTGGACCGGCCACCGTGGCCTCAGCATCCTTGGCCAAGCGCAGGATAATCCGTTTCGGCACGTTGCTCAGGTGCTTGATTTCATCGGCGATGATCGTACGAATTTGCGGCGCCTGATCAGTCGCCAGGATTTCCAGCACCGCAAACGCCATTTCGGCCAAGCTTTCACTTTCGTCGTCGGTCAGGGTCGGTACCAGCCGTCCGATTTTATAAGCGAGTTCTTCGCGGACGCCCTGATCAACGTCTCTCGCCAGCAACAAGTCGGCTTGTAAAGGCGAGCTCTCGTTCTCTGCGACCGCGCGACGGACGGTGGCGTCTTTGTCTGAGGCGAAAAGATACAGAAATTCGGGCTCCAAATCCGCGTGCGCGGCCAACGCCGCACGCGCCTTCGCATCGCCTTTAGCGGCGATTTTCTTGGATTCTTCGTACGATGGTTTCTTTTTCTGACCGGCTTTCAACGGCTTCTTTGCCGATGTACGCCGACCAAGTACCCATTCGAGCATATGCCACTCCCATTTCGTCCTGGGATGCTAATCCCCATGCAGCAATCCTACAACGTCCTCAAAAAACGGTGTGTGACAGATAGCACGCGGGTGTCTGCGAAGTTCGAATTGATGTTTCGAAAGTTCCGGCTTTAGGGATTATGCGCCGAATATAGGGTCGTTCTTCGCGCCGCCGCGACAGGCCGGGGACGTCATGGTCCGACCGCCGCGTGCCAGCCATTCTGCCGGGGTCAGGGTTTCCATGGAAAGTGCATGAACGGGCCCCTGCATTTCTGCTTTCAGCGCTGCGTTGACCATTTGATGGCGAGCAATCAGACGTTTGCCCTCGAAAGCATCGGTGACGATGACCAGTTTAAAATGAGATTCCGAACCCGGCGGCACGTTATGCATATGACTTTCGTTGATCACCTCAAGGTGTGCCGGTTCAAGCGCATCCGCGATTTTTTGGTCAATGGCGGACTGCACGGGATGGGCGTTGTTCATGTGTTGTGGCTCCGGTCAAAAAAGATCACGATCTTTAAATAAGTTTTCCGTGCGGCGTCTGCAATTGTCCGCAACGCCCAAAAGTCAGCTGGGCGTTGGCTCAGCTAATCGTATCTGACGCCCGTTTCGGGGGCGGGCGGCGAAGTTGCGGAGGGATCGCGTCGCTCAAGCTTTTTAGATCATGCTCAAGCACAGCAATTCTCTGCGTCAATAGGTGGATTGTCTGGTTTTGATCAAGATTCTTAGCTTCAGCGGCTTCGACGGTCGATTCCAGTGATTTTATTTCTACCTTTAGTTGCTCGGCCTGTGCGGCAAGTTCTGCCTGTGATGCCCGCACGTGTTTTGCAACATGTTGGGTAAAATTTTCAAAAGTTGAGTCAACTTGCCTATGCGCCATATTTCCTAGGTAAAGAGCGGCAAGTGCGATGATGATGGCAACAGCGGACACAATTTCAGCCAACGATGACGCTCCTTTAAAATGATCAAGCTGCAGCATCGGGCACTGTTGTTTTGCGGTCAATGCTCGTCTGAAGTGCGGCAGCGGGACGTTGAAAATTACGAGTGAATATTGCAACAATAGGTCGTTTAAGGACAATAGTGTTGCTCTGAGGAGTGTTCGATGGCTGAAAAACGACTGGCCAGACGTAAATCTAAACCACGCAAGCCTTTGAATAAAAAAGGTTCTGCGCCGGTTAGACTGCCGCCTGGTGTCGCCCACCCGATTGATATTCATGTCGGGGATCGGTTGCGTCAGCGCCGGACGATTTTGGGTCTCACTCAGGAAAAATTGGCGGAATCCGTCGGTCTGACGTTTCAGCAGATTCAAAAATATGAACGGGGCGCGAATCGCATTGGGGCGAGTCGCTTGTTCCAATTTTCCCAGCTCCTGGGAGTCTCCATCAACTTTTTCTTTGATGGCCTGGATAAAAAAATGGGCGATCCGGCAGAAGGATACCGTCTCGGCATAGATTACCGGGATAATGAGCCGCCGGAACGCGATGAGATGAATCGTCGTGAGACCTTGGAGCTTGTTCGTGCGTATTATCGGATTGTTGACCCAGAGAAGCGTGAAGCATTGATGTCCATGTTCCAAGTTTTAGCCGATGGCACGAAAGACAAATGATGTGCGCCAGCGGCCAATCCTAAGCTTCTCGTTCCGATACCTTTCTATTTGAACATCAAATCATTTCCTGTGTGACCTCACCCTTAATTTTATTGCTTAAAAATCCCTGAAAACCTAGCCGCGCGCCTTGCCGAGGCGGCATTGAAAAGGTATTGAACTGATCCTTAGCTTCTCTCGTGCGGCGCCGTGTGAGCGGTGACTGCCTGGGCCGAGATGAGGCGATTTTTCAATGCGTGCTCCTATTGGGTGGCGCGCGGTCGATCATCGGGCCCGCCCACCGAATGCCGGGCCCAGCGAGGAGAACACACCGCATGACATCGGGCGCAAGCAGCGACACGGCTTTGGCAGGTACATTAGAAAAGCGCATGGCGCATGCGATCCGCTTTTTAGCGGCAGATGCTGTTCAAGCAGCGAATTCCGGACATCCGGGAATGCCGATGGGCATGGCCGATGCTGCGACGGTGCTGTTCACGCGGTTTCTCAAATTCAATCCCATTGATCCGAAATGGCCGGATCGCGATCGGTTCATCCTGTCTGCGGGACATGGGTCGATGCTGCTGTATGCGCTTTTGCACTTGAGCGGCTATCCCGACATGACAATGGAAGAAATCAAAAACTTCCGTCAACTCGACGCCAAGACCGCCGGCCACCCGGAATATGGTCATGCGACGGGGATTGAGACGACGACCGGTCCGCTCGGTCAAGGTATTGCGAATGCGGTCGGTATGGCGCTGGCAGAACGAATGATGAATGCGCGCTACGGTGATCCGTTGGTTGATCACTATACATATGTGATCGCCGGTGATGGTTGCCTGATGGAAGGCATCAGTCATGAAGCGATCTCTATGGCGGGGCATCTTGGATTGTCGAAGTTGATTGTGTTGTTCGACGACAATGGCATCTCGATTGACGGCAGCACCGACATGGCGGTTTCTGACGATCAACTCGCTCGTTTCGCAGCGAGCAACTGGCATGTGCAAGCGGTCGATGGACACGATATGGACGCCGTTGCAGCGGCCATCGAGGCCGCCCACAAAGCTGACAAGCCATCAATGATCGCATGCAAGACGACCATCGGTTTTGGCGCGCCGAACAAGGCCGGTACGGCATCGACCCATGGTGCACCGTTGGGTCCGGATGAAATCGCCGGCGCCCGCGCAGCGTTGGGTTGGGAAGCAGGCCCCTTTGAAGTGCCGGCTGATGTGTTGGAAGCTTGGCGTGCTGCAGGAATGCGCAGCGATGCGGCGTACACTGAATGGCAGGGCCGCCTGGCTGCAGACGCGAAAAAAGCCGAATTCACACGGACCATCAACTGCGTCCTGCCCGCCGGTATCAACGACGCGGTGATCGCGCACAAAAAACGTGTGTCCGAAGAAAAGCCGAAGTGGGCGACCCGGGCTGCCAGCGGTGAAGCGCTGAAGGTTTTGACGCCGGTGATCCCGGAATTGATTTCGGGTTCTGCTGATCTGACCGGCTCCAACAACACGGTGACGCCGGATACGGACTCCCTGACGCCGACGCATTTCGGCGGTCGCTATATTCATTATGGTGTACGCGAGCACGGTATGGCAGCGGCGATGAACGGCATTGCTTTGCACCAAGGTTTGATCCCGCTCAGCGGCACGTTCTTGGTGTTCGCCGATTATATGCGCGGCGCTATGCGTTTGTCGGCGTTGATGGGCAAGCGAGTGATGTACGTGTTGACCCACGATAGCATTGGCCTCGGCGAAGATGGCCCGACGCATCAGCCGGTGGAAACGTTGGCCTCTTTGCGGGCTATGCCGAACTTCTTGACGTTCCGACCCTGCGATGGTGTGGAAGCCGTGGAATGCTGGCAGCTGGCCATTGAAAACGAAAAAGGCCCGTCGGGTTTGGCGTTGTCGCGCCAGGGTGTGCCGACGTTGCGGACCGAGCATACGGATGAAAACCTGTCGGCACGCGGTGCCTATGTGTTGGCGGATGCGGCCGCGAGTGACCGCAAGGTGACGCTGTTGGCGACCGGCTCGGAAGTGCAGCTTGCCATCGCCGCCCGTGACGCGCTTGAGGCTGATGGGATCGGCACCGCGGTGGTGTCGATGCCGTGCCAGGGACTGTTTGATCGTCAAGACGTCGGCTACCGCCAAGAGGTCTTGGGTAAAGATACCGTTCGCGTTGCCGTCGAAGCCGCCGTGCGGTTCGGTTGGGACAAATACCTAGGCCCCGAAGGGGGCTTCGTGGGTATGGACAGCTTCGGTGCTTCGGCACCCGCTGGTCAACTTTATGAAGAATTCGGCATCACCGCCGACGCCGTCATCGCAGAGGCACGTCGTCAGCTTGGGTGATCAGACACACACCGATTGGAGGATGAGATTATGAACCATCAAGAACTCAACCAAACTGCCGTCGCCATGGTTGCCGACAACAAAGGTCTGTTGGCAGCTGACGAGAGCACCGGCACCATGGGCAAACGTATGGATGCCATCGGCGTCGAAAACACTGAAGATAACCGTCGCGATTATCGCGAGTTTATGTTCCGTGCGCCGGGCATTGGCGAATACATTTCTGGTGTGATTTTGTTTGATGAGACGATCCGCCAAAAAGCTGCCGACGGCACGCCGCTGGTCAAAATCATGCAGGATGCCGGCATCATTCCAGGGATTAAAGTCGATGCCGGCGCGAAGCCGCTGCCGGGTGCGCCAGGTGAAACCATCACCGAAGGCCTTGATGGTTTGCCGGCACGCGTTGATGAATATTATAAGTTGGGTGCGCGCTTCGCGAAGTGGCGCGCTGTCATCGACATCACAGACGAAGCCCCAACCTCGCACGCGATCCACACCAACGCTCATGCCTTGGCGCGCTATGCGAAAATCTGTCAAGAAGGCGGCTTGTGCCCAATCGTTGAGCCGGAAGTCCTGATGGACGGCAACCACGACATCGAAACCTGCCAGGAAGTCACCGAGGGTGTGTTGAATGCCGTTTTCGGTGAACTTTATGCGCAAGAAGTGATGTTGGAAGGCATGATCTTGAAACCAAATATGGTCATTGCCGGCAAAAAATGTCCAACCCAAGCGGGCCACCAGCAGGTCGCCGATATGACCGTGCAAACTTTGAAGCGTTGTGTGCCGGCTGCTGTGCCCGGCATCATGTTCTTGTCTGGTGGTCAGTCCGAAGAAGACGCCACCGTGCATTTGGACTTGATGAATGCGGGCTACGATCTGCCATGGGGGCTTAGCTTCTCGTACGGGCGTGCATTGCAAGCGAGTGCGCTCAGCACCTGGAGCGGCAAAGCTGAAAACGTCGCTGCAGCCCAAGCCGCATTTATCGAGCGTGCGGCCGCCAACAGCAAAGCCTGCGCCGGCACCTACGGCAAAGCCGCTTAAGGTTAGGACACCGGACGTATGGTCAAAATCGCACCTTCTATTCTGTCGGCAGACTTCGCGCGTTTGGGCGAAGAGCTTCGCGCCATTGATGATGCTGGGTGCGATTACATCCATGTCGACGTCATGGACGGGCATTTTGTGCCCAACCTGACGTTCGGCCCACCGGTGATTTCTAAACTGAGACCACACACCAAAAAGCCGTTCGACGTGCACTTGATGATCGACCCGGCGCAGCCGTTCCTCGAAGAGTACGCGAATGCCGGCGCCGACATCATCACCGTGCACGCCGAAGCTGATAAGCACCTGGATCGTTCTCTGCAGGTGATCCGGGGCCTTGGTAAAAAAGCCGGTGTGTCGCTTAATCCTGCAACCCCTGAAGGGGTGTTGCAGTACGTGATGGACAAGGTTGACCTGATCTTGGTGATGAGCGTGAACCCAGGCTTTGGCGGGCAGAGCTTCATCCCCGAACAGTTGGATAAGATTCGCAATATCCGCAAGATGATCGGTGACCGATCGATTGAACTTGAAGTCGATGGTGGCGTTAATGTCGAAACCATCAAAGAGGTGGTTGCGGCTGGCGCCGATGTTTTGGTTGCCGGTAGTGCGGTATTTAAGGGTGACGATTACGCGGCGACGATCGGCGCGTTGCGTGCTGCGATCTAGTTGCCCTGCAATACACCGATAGAAGAATAGATATCGGTCGGCGTTGCCGCGAGATCGAACATAATTTTCAAACTTACGGCGAGTACCATCAGGGCTAAAAGGCCGCGCAATTGTTCGCCTTTTAGGACTGCGCCCAGGCGGGCACCGAACTGGGCACCAATAACCCCGCTGAAAATCAACACCAAGGCCAGCACAATGTCGACGGTTTGGTTTTGCACCGATTGTAGAATCGTCACGTTGGCAGTGACGAAAATGATCTGGAACAGTGACGTGCCGACGACAACGACAGTCGGCATCCGGAGCAGATAAATCATCGCCGGCACCATGACGAAGCCGCCGCCGACCCCCATGATCGCCGACAAGATGCCAACGAAAATGCCTACGCCGAGCGGCATCAATACGCTGATATATAGACGAGAGCGCCGGAAGTGCATTTTGAACGGCAGTGCGTGGGTCCAATTCCGCTCGCGCTTTTTCTTTGGCTTGGTTACCCCGGTCGAAATCATCGACTGTACGGCCTCGATTAACATCAAACCGCCGATGATACCCAAGAATACCACGTAACAAATCTGCACCACAAAATCGACTTGGCCGATTTGCTTGAGCAGCGAGAATAAGCTGACTCCCAGCGTCGAGCCGACGAGACCACCGATCAGAAGCACTACCCCCATCTTCACATCAACGTTGCCACGCCGCCAATGCGCGAGTACGCCTGAGATCGATGCTGCGACGATCTGGTTGGCACCGGTCGCCACCGCGACACCCGGCGGCACCCCGACGAACATCAACAGTGGCGTCATTAAAAATCCGCCGCCGACGCCAAAGATACCGGACAGCACACCGATTCCACCCCCGATCCCGAGAATCACAAAAACGTTTGCCGACAATTCGGCAATCGGAAAGTAGATGTTCATGAATTACCTAATCGTGATGATGGCCTGACATAGCCATCATCAATAACATTACGTGATGTGTTCGATATCTTCTTCGGATAGGCTGCCCGGCACGATGGTCACCGGAATCCGCAGGCGTCCTGCCATTTTTTCAACCAGGTAGGTGACCAGCGGTCCTGGGCCTTCGGCATTCGACGAAGCGCCCAACACCAACAATGAGATGCCGTCTTCATCCGAAATCAGTTTGACGACCTCTTCGCGGATTTTACCTTCGCGGATATACAAGGCCGGCAGATGACCCGTGCGCTTTTGCACAACTGAGGCGACGACGTTGAGCATTTCCTCGGCCTCTTCGCGGGCTTCTTCGCGCATCCGCTCGCCGACCGCCATCCAATGTTGAAACTCGGCTGGCTGTACCACATACAAAAGCGCGACGCGCCCGTTGGTATTGGTGGCGCGGCGACAGGCAAACTGCAGGGCGGCGGCAAATTCCTCGGAGTCATCGACGACGCACAAGAACGTACGACCGCTCGGCTTGCGCTCGGTATTGCCGGTTTCTTCTGTTTCCGTTGGCGCCTCGTTGGTCGGCTGATTGGTGTCGCTCATGCTTACCTCCTCCTAAACGCGGCGTTCGCCAGCCATCCTGCCGCACAAGCGATGATCACGGCAACGATCCCGTAAAGGAATGACTGTTTATGGGCGAAGTTGAAAACTTCTGCTTCGATTCCGAATTTGCGAACGTTCAGCAGCGTTGTTGTGGTCGCAACGATTTCTTGATCACGCACCAGATATGTTTCGATCCCGAATGTGCCGACGGAAACGTTGGCCGGGAAATTCACGTGTGTGCGGAACAAGACGTCGTCGACAAACAGAATTTGTTCGGGCGCTTCGCTATACAAACGGCTGACAATTTTGTTGCGGATCAGGGCATCGCGATAGGCGATGGCTTTTGTTGGATCGGCATTTTCGTCGGCGGGCGTTAACGTTAGGTCAGCGAGCCCGATTTGATTGATGTCGCGGTCTTCGAACGACAAAAGGTCTTCGATTGGTTTGTTCGATGCGACCCAGTAATAGGATGGAACGTCTTCGAACACCATTTGCTCGGTATTGACCCAGACACCAAGGACCCGGTCCTTGCGGCGGACGGTCTGCGTTTCCCAAGGGCCACGTACAACAACGATGATGTCGCCTTCACCCTGCTTGGCGCCGAACAGCAATAAATCAGCGCCGGCAAAGCCGGTCGTGATCCGGACAATCGGCGACGACAGGTCAACAACAAGATCCTTACTTTGTGCGACTGAACTACCGACGATGCCCAATAAAAGCAGGCACGCTGTCCATTTCATAATACGCCTGACTGAAATGCGTCTTGCCATGATCAATGGCCTCCTGTGCCGATGCTGTAGATATCACTTGGCGTGACCACCAGATCAAAGGTCAGTTTTAAGCACACCATAATCACGATCAGCGCCAGCAGGCTGCGCAAATGCTCACCTTGCATGCGGCTGCCGAAGCGCGCACCGATCTGCGCACCGATGACTCCGCCGATTAATAGTAATAACGCCAGCACGATGTCGACGGTTTGGTTTGATACCGATTGTAGCACCGTTACGTTTGCGGTCACGAAGATGATTTGAAAAAGCGATGTGCCGACGACGACGGCGGTCGGCATGCCGAGCAGATAAATCATCGCCGGTACCATCACAAAACCACCGCCAACCCCCATAATCGCCGATAGAATGCCGACGAATATGCCGATCAAGATTGGTGGTACGGCGCTGATATAAAGTCTGGATTTGCGGAACCGCATTTTGAACGGCAAGCCGTGCATCCAGTTATGAGAATGCGAGCGCTTGGGTTTGCGCTTTTTGCGTTGGCGAATAGCGTTCAGGCTTTCAATGAGCATTAAGCTGCCAATTACGCCCAAGAACACCACGTAAGACAGTTTGATCACTAAGTCGATCTGGCCAAGGCCCTTTAAGAACGTGAAGAGCCAAACCCCGAAGGTCGAGCCGATCACACCGCCGATCAGCAGCAAAACGCCCATTTTCAAGTCGACGTTGCCGCGCCGCCAATGGGCGAGCACGCCTGAGACCGAACTGGCGACGATCTGGTTTGCTTCAGTCGCGACCGCGACAGCAGGGGGAATACCGATGAAGATGAGCAGGGGGGTCATGAGAAATCCGCCGCCAACGCCAAACAGCCCGGACAAAAAACCGACGCCGCCACCCATTCCCAAAATGAGAAAGATGTTCACCGACATTTCGGCGATCGGTAGATAAATCTGCATGTGGGCGGCAGCTCCGACCGGGCAGCCACGCTGAAAACTGCGTGCAAGCAAAAAGATATAACGTGTTCAAGCTTCTAGGCCACACTTGCGAAAATGTCAACGATGCCTGCATGTGCATGAGTGATTCGCAACTTCAATGCGTAAGATCCACGTAGATGAAATACCCCGTTTACGATTTATCCATCTCTTTTAGGCGTAAATATGGTTGAATGGCCATAAGTTAACTGCGTGATCAATGGGAAAACGCGAATGCGTTCGAATTCGACATCGGAGGCGACGCCGTCAATTGTTGAGCTAAATCAACTCGAACGGCTGCTGGCCGAGAAGACAGATGCTTTGAGTCAGGCCCTCATGCAACAGCGTGAAGCCGAGGGACAACTGCGTCTGCTGGTCGAAGTCATTCGTCACCTGTCGATCGGTGTCGTCATCATGGATGCGGACTTTTGTGTGACCTCAGTCAACGATGCATATTGTGCAATCTCGGGGAAATCTGAAGAAGAGATTTTAGGCAAACGTCCGCCGTTTGAAGACCTGATCAAGGAGTATCCCGAAGTCTACGATGCGGCACAAAAATCAATGCGGTTGAATGGTGCTTGGGAGTCCGAATTGTGGGGCAAATCGGACTGCGGCGAAAAGTTTGCGATTCATATCTCGATAACCAGCATTATCGATCAAACTGGTCGTTTGAGCCAATACGGCGCCATCATCAGCGATGTCACGCAGCGTAAAAAAGATGAAGAACACATCCGCTATCAAGCCAACTTCGATACACTGACCGGGTTGCCCAATCGTGCGTTGTTTGTGGACCGCTTAGAGCAGTCGTTGGCAGCGATGGCGCGTGCCGATAGCAAGCTTGCGCTTTTATTCATTGATTTGGATGGCTTCAAATTGGTCAACGACACTTTAGGTCATGACAAAGGTGATGATCTGTTAAACGAAGCCGGAAGGCGCATCGCGTCGTGCACGCGGGGTGGTGATACGGTGGCTCGGCTTGGCGGGGATGAGTTTACCGTGATTATGCCAAACCTTCACGACGCGCGCGACGCACCCGTGGTCGCGCAGCGTATTTTGGATGCACTGACCGCGCCGTTTGTATTGGACGGCACGGAGTCGTTTGTTTCTGGTAGCATCGGCATCACGATTTTTCCAGATGATGCAAAATTGTCCGGTGACTTGTTAAAAAATGCCGACGCCGCCATGTACCGTGCGAAGGAACTGGGCAAGGCAAACTATCAGTTCTTTACCGCTGACTTGAATGAGCAGGTGGTCGAACGGTTGAGCATCAAGAACGGTCTGATTAAGGCGCTCGAGCGTAAAGAGTTCGATCTTTATTATCAGCCGAAGTTGAGTTTGCGTTCAGGTAATTTTGAGGGTGTGGAAGCGTTGATGCGCTGGGACTCGCCGGATCTCGGCATGGTGTCGCCTGCACGATTCATCCCGGTTCTAGAAGAAACCGGCATGGTGGTCGAGGTCGGCGCTTGGGCAATACAAATCGCCTGTGCGCAGCATCAAAAATGGGTCGACGCAGGGCTCGGACAGAAACGCATGGCGGTTAATTTATCTGCTCGCCAACTCCGAGAAATGTCGTTTGTTTCAGTGCTGCAGGACATCCTTCAAGAATCCAACATGAGTCCGGAATGGCTGGAGATTGAAATTACCGAAAGCATGCTGATGTCGGATACCGAGTCTGCGATTTCATCACTCAATGTGTTGCATGACATGGGTATCCACGTCGCCATGGACGACTTTGGCACCGGGTATTCGTCGCTGAGTTATCTGAAACGCTTTCCCATCGACACCATTAAGATTGATCAGGCATTTGTTGCGGAAATTACGTCCAAAAGCGACGACGCTGAGATCATTCGCACGATCATCAATATGGGCAAAACACTACGCCGCCAAGTCGTTGCTGAAGGCGTAGAGACGGAAGCTCAGTTGGCGTTGTTAAAAGAGTATGGCTGCGATCAGGTCCAAGGATATCTTTTGAGCAGGCCGGTCCCAGGTGATGCCTTGACCGAGTTTTTTCGTGCGCACACAGACTGAACTTACCGACGACGATGATGTCGGCTTTCAACCCGGCGCGGACGAAGATGCCTGGACGGTTAAAGCCGATGGTCCGACATCACGGTTTCCAGTCTTGGCGCGCTTTGGCATTGTCGTTGCCGGCTGTGTGCTGACATTAATTTTGCTGTTATTAGTGGCGTCGATGTTGTTGCCGGCGTCGATGACCATCAACGCCGCGGAACGTGTGATCCGTGATCTGACGGGCCTCGAAGTCAGCATTCAAGGTGACCATAGCTTTCGTATTTTGCCTTCGATGCGGCTGATCGTAGAGAATATATCGGGAACGTCAGCTGACCAAGCCACCGTGCAGGCATCCGCCGCGCGCCTTGAACTTGAGCTAAGCACCCTTGGTATCCTGACCGGCAGCGTCGATGTCGAAAGCATTTATCTGCAAAGCCCTGATGTGCGTGTGCAGATTGGTCACAGCATGGCGAATGACGCTGAAATGGGCAGCGACTTCAACCGAAACTGGGGTTGGTGGCGCGATATGACTCTGCAGAGCCTGCGCATTGAAAACGCGGGCGTGCAGTTTGAACGCGCCGGTGGCGGGCAACAGATAACCCTTGAGAACTTCACGCTGACCGATGTTACCCCAGGCGGAGATGAAGCCGTCGACGCCATTGCCTTTGAAGGGGCGGGCATGTTGAACGGGCAGTCTGTTTCGGTTCGAGCTTCAGGTGCGGACCCGCAGCTTTTGGTTGCCGGCAATCGTTGGCCGGTGCGCGCGAGTGCGCGCGCGGCGCTGTTCAGCGCTGACTTTGAAGGTGCTTTATCATTGCGTCAAAGCCTGTTGGGCGAGGGTGATCTGCGGATTGATGCCGACGATATGTCGGCGTTGAACGCTTGGTTGGGGCCAATGTTACCTGCGAGATCGGGCAGTGCGCTAAAATTTACAACGAAGATTTCTGTCATTGAGGGCGGTGCTGAACTGTCCGCGCTGCAACTCAATGTTGGTGAAACACAGCTCGCCGGTGACGTGCAGATCACGCGTGATGATCAAGGGGCCGCGATCATTGATGGTCGCATTCGTGCTCAGACGCTCGACCTTGGTGGTATCGCCGATGACTCGGCCAACAGTGACAGGCAGCCGGCATGGATAACGGCAGGTATTCCAGCTGGACGCATGGAGCTTAGCTGGCGGCGTCTGTTGTGGCGTGATGTCGAGATCGGTTCAGGCAATGCCGTGTTGAGCAGAATTTCTGGTACCAACCGTATGGAACTGTTGCTGAATGAAAGCGTCGCTTATGGCGGTGTCTTACGTGGCAACGTGATACTTGATAATTCCGAAGGTATGCGTGCGCTCAACGGCACACTGCGTGCGATTGATGTCGAACTTGGACCGTTTTTAGCAGTTGGCAGTGCTGATTCTTTGCCGCCGCTCAGCGGGCAGGCCTCGCTTGAGGTAAAACTGTTTTCCGTTGGCGGGAACGAGCATGAACTGATGCAGGCATTGACCGGCAATGCCGAATTAATCGTCCGTAGCGGTGTGTTGACGATGCCTGATTTGGTCGTCGGTCTGGCACCGGAACAAGGTGAAATGATTGCGTTCCAAACCTTGGACGGGCGCTTTCGGATCGCCCAAGGGATCGCGGTCAGTGATGATTTGATTTTGCGTGCACCGGGCCTCAGCTTGGTCGGCAAAGGGCAAGTTGATCTTGCCGACTGGACGGTCGACGTGAATATCGGTCGCCTTGGGGGCGATGGCGGTCCTCTAAAACGGTTCCGCGTTTCCGGTCCAGCGCTTCAGGTTACGGTCGAAGCGATCAACTAAACGGGGTATATTTATGGTCGAAATCTTGAGCCTTTTGGCGGCTGCCGTGTTGGCGGTTTTGATATCGACACGTCTTGGTCTGGGCTCTGTATTGGGATATTTGGCTGCCGGAGCGCTAATTGGGCCGTTCGGCCTTGGTCTGATCTCGGATGCAGAAAACATGCGCCATATCGGTGAATTCGGTGTGGTGTTTTTGCTGTTTATGATCGGGATCGAGATGAAACCGCAGCGGCTTTTGGTGATGCGCCACCTGGTGTTTGGGCTGGGTGGTCTACAGGTAGTGTTGAGTGGGATCGCGTTGGCGGCATTGACGCACTGGGCTTTGGCACTGTCGTATCAGACCGCGTTGGTGGTCGGCTTCGGATTGGCGCTGTCGTCGACCGCGTTTGGTGTGCAGTTGCTGTCTGATCGTAACGAGATGACAAGCCATTATGGCCGCAACAGCTTTGCGATTCTGTTGTTCCAAGACCTTGCCGTGGTGCCGCTGCTGGTGTTGTTGCCGTTGATGGCACTGAGCGAAATTACCGTGACGGCGTCGATGGGGCTTGCTGTGCTGCAGGCGGTCGCGATCATCGCCGGCGTACTGCTGATCGGGCGCTTTGCGATTGGCCCAGTGATGCATGTCATCGCCAAAATCGGCAATAATGACACGTTTGTCGCGATGGCGTTGTTGCTGGTGCTGGGGTTTGCCTGGGTTATGGATTACGTCGGCTTGTCGCTGGCGATGGGGGCGTTTATCGCCGGCGTTTTGCTCGCGGATTCCCAATACCGTCATCAGATCGAAGCCGACATGCTGCCATTTCGCGGCTTGTTGCTCGGGCTGTTTTTCATGAGTGTCGGGATGAGCTTGAACCCTGAGCCGGTGCTTGAAAATGCCGGCTTGGTGCTGGGCGGTACGGCGTTGCTGCTCGTCCTCAAAACGGTGATCATTGTCGGCCTATCGAGATTATGGGGTATGCCGCTTGATGTCGGTATACGTTCCGGTTTTTTGCTTTCGCAAGCGGGTGAGTTCGGCTTTGTGCTGTTCACCTTGGCTGCCGTGCATGGCATTCTGCCAGATGAATTGTTGGGCCCGTTGATCGCGGTGATCGTGCTGTCGATGGCGGCAACGCCGCTGATGGTTTGGCTTGGGAATCGTTTGGCGTCGCGCGTCAATACAACGGCCCCTGATGCCGTGTATAATGATGTCGCGGCCAGTGAACGCCCGGTGTTGATCGCGGGCTTCGGTCGTGTCGGCGAGACGGTCGCGAATATGTTGACGGCCGCCGAGGTGCCTTACGTCGCCATTGACGCAGATGCCGACTGTGTGAATTCGGCGCGTCGGCGCGGCTATCATGTGGTGTTCGGGATTGCGTCCCGACCGGAAATTCTGCGCACCGTCGGTGCCGAGCATGCACGCTTGATCGTTGTCACCTTGGATGACCCAAAAGCTGCCGAAGGCATGGTACGTGCGGCCAGGCGTTTATACCCGCACGTCCCTGTCCACGTGCGGGCACGGGATTGGGAGGTTGCCGATACGCTGACCGCGATCGGCGCCGAGCACGCTATGCCCGAAGTTGTCGAGGCGAGCTTACGTCTGGGCGCCGCAGCGCTGGAGGCAGCGGGGGTCGACGAAGATCGCCGGCGCGCGTTATTCGAAGACTTAAGCGCGGAAAACTATGCGAAAATGCGTGGTTTTCGGAAATAATCGTTACCGAGTGAATCCGGGTTTAGCCGTGATTCACTGAATCTTAACCACACTTAACCATCATAGGCCCTGATATTGCCGCTCTGCTTGAGGGCCGTCATGGACCCTTGGATGCGGCCGGGAAGGGGAGCGTGGGTATGCGCACCAAATTATTCGTCCTTGCGGGCGCGGGATTGTTGTTAAGCGCAGGCGCTGCGTTTGCAGACGACAATACGGGATCAATCGGCTTGTTGTCCGGTGGCGTGCCGGAGCGGAATGCCGTCGCATCGACTGGACAAGCGCCGATGCCGGGTGAAGGCCCGATGTCCAGCGCGAAACCGGTCGCGTATCAAGACCCGAAGCGTGGCTATATGTTGGTCGCGCCGCCGGGTGCACGGTTTGTCGAGCGCGAGGGTGGCGATCAAATCACCATTCAATCGCGCAAGGGTTTTGCCATCAACCTGCAAACGGGCGACGCAAATCCGGCGATTACGACGGAACAAATGTTTTCCAAGCTTGAGGCTGGTTATTTAGGTGAAGGCAAGCCGTGGAGCATCAAATCATCGCAAAGTGATGCGGTGATCGCCGGTTTGCCGGCCATCGTCGGCACCTATGATGCGGGTTCGACCCGGACCAAGGTGGTGATTGCGCGCGGCCAGAAAACCGACTTTGTGTTTATGTTCTTCGCCCCCGCCAGCCACTTCGAACAGTTACAGACCGAATTCGATTGGGTGATGACGAGCTTCCGCCCCGCCGCAATCGAGCGCCCAGCCGAGGCGCCGACACCGATTGCTGAAAACCCGACGCCGGCGCCGGCACCGCTGCGTGCTGAAGCGACCCCGTCCGCGGCCCCTGCAGGGCGCCCTGCACCGGTTATGTCAGAGATTCCCGATATCGTGGCCGCAGACATGCAGGTATTTGCTGAAAGCGGGTATGGCTATCGGGTTTCCTACCCGATGGAATGGCAACTCGAAAAAGTCAGCGCATTCACCAACGTGTTCAGTGGCAAGCAAGGCACGCCAGCATACGACGCCATTGTGTCGGTGCAGAACGTCAAGCCGCATGGGATCGCGACCGCTGATGCGGTGACCGACGCCGCGTTCAACGATTTAAAAACCACCCTGACCCAGCAGGCTGTTGCCGTCGATATCGTCGGCGAGAAAGCGGTGACCTATGCAAAGGGGGGCTTGATATTAGCTGGACGTCAGTTCGTTGCCAGTTACGAACACAATGGCCGACGTTTTCGCAAATGGGCATTGGTGTTGCCGCGTCCCGATGGCGAAGTCGCACACATTTGGTCTTATACCGCACCGGTTGAACAGTTTGATACCTATCGCCCGGTCGCCGAACAGATGCTCAATTCCCTTAAAATCGAAGGTTAAAGTCGGCGCGACGCAATTTGGACGTCGCGAAGGTGTAACTGGACGATCGGTGTTTCCGATAACGGCAATGATCGCGGCTACGGCTTTTGTGTTCCCACCGCTTTCCGCATTCATCATCGCATTCGCGGGCTCGTTGCTGGGCGCGTTTGTAAACTATGCGGTGGGTATGTTGTTGGGCCGCACGTTTCTCAGGCAGATGATGGGGAAACGCTTAAATAAAATCAGTCGGTCCTTGGCGAGTAAGGGTGTGTTGACGGTGGTGACGCTCAGGATCGTGCCGGTGGCACCGTTTACGCTGATCAATTTGGTCGCCGGTGCCAGCCATATCAAATTCTCCGAGTTCGCGATCGGTACATTGATCGGTCTTGCGCCCGGCATTTTGACGATGACGTTGGTCGGCAATCGGTTATTTGAATTGCTGAAAAACCCAACGCCGCTCGACCTTGCATTCGTCGTTGGGGCGATCACGCTTTGGTTCGCCGTGTCGATTGCCGCGCAACGGTTGATCCGCCGTATCTCGGTTTGGCGGCGTGCGCGAAGAATGGCATGAAATTCTTGAGTTGGAATGTGCATGGCTTCGTCGGAGGCGATGGGGTGTACGATCCAGATCGCATTGCGGACGCACTTGGCGCTTTGGCACCTGCCGTTGCAGCGTTGCAGGAAATTGATCTTCGGCAGACGAACATTGACCTGGTGGCGCAACTGAATGCGGTGGTCGGTCCACATTGCGTCAGCGCACCGGCGATGGGTAGCGGTGGCCAGTGGTACGGACAAGTGTTGTTAAGTCGATACCCCGTTGTTCGACATAAGATTCATGATCTCAGTTTTAACGACGCCGAACCCCGACGTCTGATCGACGCCGTGTTGGACATCGGCGGCAGCATGTTGCGGGTTTTGGCGACGCACTTAGGGCTGAAGCGGCGCGAGCGGGCTTATCAGTTTGAAATTATTCGGTCCATCGCGATGGCTGATCCAAGCATGCCGGTTGTGTTGTTGGGCGATATGAATGAATGGCTGCCGGCACCCCGTTTGGCGCGACGCCTATTGGGGGCGAGTGCACAGGGAACATCGCCCGTGATGCGCACGTTTCCGGCTAAATTGCCCATATTTCCGCTGGATCGCATGATCGCACGACCGGGGGCGTTGTTAGAGTCAGCCCATGCGGTGACTCGAGAGCGGCAATTGTCTGATCATCTGCCGCTGATGGCGCAACTGAATATGGATGCGCTGCATGCGATGTCGCAGGATGCTGTCTAATTTGGCTTAGCTGCGTTGCCGGAGCGTACGCACCGCGTGGTTCGGATCAGACCAAATATCATGTGCGAGGCGGATGATACGTTCGGTCTCAGACCAAAGGCTGAAAGCGGTTAGATCTTCTAGTGCTACCCAGCGAGCATCTTGCGCATCGCTGCCGCTTGCGGGATCAAATGAGGGATCGGCTTCGGCGACCACGTCGACTAAAGTGTAATGATACTGCACCCGTCCATCATCGCTGTGGGTGATGGAGTCCACCACATCGACGAGGCCGATTACGGCTGCATCTAGGCCGGTCTCTTCGTAAATTTCGCGGATGGCG
>JAFMCK010000145.1 GCA_017857825.1 Rhodospirillales bacterium | reverse complement strand
CGACCTAATTGTGTGCGCATTTCCATGCTCAGACTCCCACCGCAAATGCCATGATGATGGTGACCACACTGAGCACCGCAGAGACGATCAACACCGCATAACCACTGGTGGTCAGTTGAGTGATCTCGAAGCCCCATCCGGCATCCCAAGCCAAATGCCGGATGCCGTTGGCGAGATGATACCACAGCGAAAACACGACGCCGAACAGCACGAGTATTCCGAGCCATGATCCGAGGATCGCTTGTGCCGTCGCGAACGCATCCGGGCCATAAGTCGCGGCCATCAGCCAATACGTCAGCAAGACCGCCCCAAAACACAAAACCACTCCGGTGATACGATGCGTAATCGACAAAATGGAGGTGATTTGCGGTTTATATACCTGCAAGTGAGGTGAGAGCGGGCGATTTCGTGTCGTCATATGAAATGCCTTTCTTAAGCGCCGCGCCTGAACGAGTGTGCGGCAAAATTCAGGACGTAAGTGGTAAACCGCACCCCCCACCAAGTCAACGACGCGAGGTGCATTGCAGCATAATATCCGGCGGAAGGCACAACGAACCAGCAGTCTTCTAATTCATATACGTGTCGCTTCCCGATACGGTTTATTTAAAAATAGAAGCTTATCCAACGGCGCCGACGTTCAAACATCTCATTAAATGGTGAAAGCCGACAATCTTTTGAACTCGTTAGCTTTTTCAACAGGCTACAAAAACCGCCCCCAACTGCTTGTGTATATCCTGTGGATGACTTGTGGATAACCGACTCGGTTTTGCACAGAAAACTGTATTTGTACCCATGATTCGTCGTAGCGGCCTTGACCCGACAGGCGCATCCTTCTCGTGCACGCAAGTGCGTCGTCGCGGTGGTTGTTGGGCAACCAGGGACCATCGGTCGCGGCAGAAGGTGGCGGGACATCTGGTCCGCCCTCTCGCGCCGGGACGCCTTCCGACGCTTACGGACTGACCTCGGTCATCCGTTCCAATGGCTCGCTGCCCAGGTGAGTCAAAGGTATGCGCCAGAGGTGACGTCGTGTTTTCGGTGTCGGTCGTGAAAACGAACGGCATCGGCAGTGCGGAAGGGGGTCGATCTCTGCCCAGGGTGCGTCCCCTCCCGTCAGTTAAGACATGGCCGCATGCGTGCGAACGGAGCCTGGCCGGCTCCAAGAGGCGTCAGTTGCACCTACCCAGAGGTGCGCGGTATTGGTTTCCCAGGATCGATACCACTGACGCCTCTTTTATATGCGCAACCGATTCTTTGGATCAAATGAAAACTCGGCGCAAACGCAATATATTGCGCTCTATAGCGGCATCAGCACCCAATAGTCGAAATCCAACAGTACCGACGGCAGATACTTGCCATCTGCATCCTTGTACGGGTGCTCAGCCGCTGGCTGATCTTTGGTCGCCACCGTCCGCACCCGGATGGCCCCCACATCACGCCGACCCGGGACCTCTGCCGTGTCTAGAATTTCTGACCAAGCGAACACGGTGTCGCCCGCAAAAACCGGATTGGCATGTGTCCCGGCATTGATCGCCGCCAATTTAAATGCGTTACCGAGCCCATTGAACGACAGCGCACGCGCAATCGATATCACGTGACCGCCATACATCAATCTGCGCCCGAAGCGACCGGATGACTGCGCAAACTGGTTGAAATGCACTTTGGCGGTGTTTTGATACAGCCGGGTTGCCATCATATGTTCCGCCTCTTCGACGGTCATCCCGTCGACATGATCGATCCGCTCGCCGACACGATAGTCACCAAAGCGATGCACACTACCCGCCCGTTTGACGTCGTATCCTGAGAGATCAAGACCCTCCGGCACATGTAAATCTGTCACGTCAACGGTAGGCGCCAAAGACAGCAACACAGGTTTCGGCGCCACGTTCGTCGCGTCACGCTTGTTGACCATTACCCAACGGACATAAGAGACCACGGTCTCACCCCGCTGATTGGTGCCGGTCGAGCGCACGTAAACAACGCCGGTTTTACCATTCGAGTTTTCTTTCAGACCGATCACTTCAGAATCAGCGGTCAGGGTATCGCCAGCATAGACTGGGACGCCGAAAATACCTTCGCCATAACCTAAATTGGCAACCGCATTCAGTGAGATATCGGGGACGGTCTTGCCGAACACCACATGGAAGGTGAGCATGTCGTCGATTGGTTGCGCCGCGAACCCGACAGCCCGCGCGGCCTCTGCCGACGACGTCAGCAAAAACCGACCTCCGTACAAAGCCGTATATAACGCAACATCGCCTTCTGTCACCGTGCGCGGTGTCGCGTGCGTCAGCACTTGGCCGACGGCAAAGTCCTCGAAATAGTTCCCCGGCTGGGTTTTATTCGATGACGTCACCCCTATGCCTCACGCGATTGAATATTATTGTGCATCGCCATCAACCGCTGCGCTTCGGCGACATGCAGATTTTCGATCAACTTACCGTCAACCACGACCAAGCCTTTGCCGGCCTTGGCAGCTTCACCATGCGCGGCAATGATCTTCTCCGCCCATGCGACCTCGGAATCCAAAGGCGCAAACACTTGGTTGGCGATATCGATGGTTTTTGGGTGAATAAGGGTTTTACCATCCATGCCGAGGTCGCGGCCTTGCACACACGAGGCCCGAAATCCTTCATCGTCAGAAAGATCTAAGTGCACACCATCCAAAATCGCGATGCCAGCCGCACGCGCCACCACAATGCAGTGTTCAAGTGCGTATAGGAATGGTGTCCGGTCCGGCGTATGACGGCAACGAAGGTCTTTGGCAAGATCACTGGTCCCGATCGTCAAACAACTCACACTCGGATCGGCAAATGCGATTTCGCGCGCATTCAAGATACCCAAGGGCGTTTCCATCATGCACCAAATGCCCAGCGTCGCCGGCGCACCAGCGGCGTCCAAAATACTGCGTGCCGTCTGAACTGTCTCGGCACTTTCGACTTTTGGCAACACCACCGCATCTGCGCCCATCACAGCGACAGCGCGAAGATCTTCTGTGCCCCAGTCGCTATCTAGGCTGTTCACACGGATCGCAATTTCACGGTGTCCGTAGCCCCCTTCGGCGAGCGCGCTGGCAATACCGCTGCGGGCGTCGGCCTTACCTTCGGGGGCGACGGAATCTTCAATGTCCAAAATCAGCGCATCGGCGCCCAGAGTACGGCCCTTTTCAAGTGCACGGGCGTTTGAGCCCGGCATATAGAGCACGGAACGGCGTGGGCGCATGGTGGTATCGTTGGTCACGGAAGACTCCTAAATATATCTAAAATTTATTTGGTCAATCTGCATTGTGCGGTGCAAGAAACTACAATCGTCGGGCAGAGTGTGGCAAGCTCGGCGCATGGATATTCTATCTGTGCAATCACACGTTAGTTGGGGCTATGTAGGAAATGCCGTTGCGGTACCGACGGCGCAAGCTTTGGGGGTCAACATTTGGCCGATCAATACTGTGCGCCTAGCGCATCATCCGGGCCATGCGACAGCGCTTGGAAAACCGTGGGGGTCAGTCACCGATGCGAATGAAATCGTCGGCCTGATGCAGGGCGCCCTGGCGCAAATCAGCGGCCCGATTGCGCTTCAAATTGGATATTTGGGCCATGCCGAACAAGGTATGAAGGCTTTAGACGTCCATGAGGCCGCCACATCCGCCGCGCGCCCGATCCCGTTTTACCTCGACCCGGCGTTCGGCGACGAAGCTGAAGGAATTTATGTCAGTGACAACATCGTCGACTTTTATAAAACCGTCGCTCTCCCTCGGGCCGATGTGTTGATGCCCAACCGGTTCGAACTCACACACCTCAGCGGGCAATCTATCGAAACTGCCGACGATGCGGTCGACGCTGCGAGAACGGTTATAGCGCAAGGCCCAAAAATGGTTTTGGTGTCATCCGTGCCTGTCGCCGGCGAGCAAATTGGAAATCTTTTAATCACCCGTGATCATGCGTGGATGGCCGCTGTGCCAAGGCTTAAGTTGAAGGCGAAAGGCACTGGCGACATGCTCAGCGCCGCGTTCGTTGCCTTAAATTTGTCAGGGCAGTTAAACAGCGCAAACCCGGCCGATGCGCTGCAACGCGCCGTTTCGCTGGTGCATTTGGCTGCCAGCGATGCAGCGAAACGCGGCCTCGTTGAGATGGATGTGCCCGACGCCCTTAAGATAATAGGTTCAGCGATGCACCTAATACATACTGAACCGCTTGATACGGGACGTCTCGGCGTGTGAAGAATACCTCCGTACTCTTAAAATTTGTAAGGTTGTTGCAATCGGCGCCACGTACGCTGCGAATTGTGCGCATGTTCGCTGACGAGGGATACCCTTCTTGAGTGACTATCTTAGACACGTATCGATCATGATCGTCGATGATCAGGAATTTAACGCCAAGATACTTCGGCAGATGCTGCGGGTCTTAGGGGCGTCGGATATCCGTGTCTTTAATAACGGCGAAGACGCGTGGGAAGATTTCAAAGAACGCCCGGTCGACATGGTGATTACCGACTGGAAAATGCAGCCGATGAGTGGCCTCAAGCTAACCAATTTAATCCGCAACAGCCCTGACAGCCCAAACGTCTTTGTGCCCGTGATTTTGGTGACGGCATTTCGTGAACGCGAGCATGTGTTTAAAGCCCGCGACGCAGGTGTAACGGAATACGTTGTTAAACCGGTTTCACCAAGAGGCCTGTTCAGCCGGATTGAAGCGGTGATCGAGCGCCCTCGCCGTTTCGTGCGTGTCGGCGATTTCTTCGGTCCGGATCGACGTCGCCATACGAAGGAATTCGATGGCGCAGATCGCCGTGGCCATGAGCCACCAGAGGACAAGCTGCAGCTTAATCCGGCTGCCGCCGCTGCCGAGCGCAAGCGCGAAATGGGCCAAGATTAGATTAACAACACCTTCAATCCGAACGACGCGCCGCTGAAACAAGCAAGTGCGGACTAAGCCTAGACCTCGTCCACGCCCAGTCCGCACTTTGATATTTTAGCCTGATGTAACTTAGGCTGCTTTCTTCATATATTGACCGATCAACGTTTCGGCAATCTGAACCGTATTCAGCGCCGCACCTTTACGTAGGTTATCGGAAACCACCCACATGCTGAGACCATTGTCGACGGTCGGATCCATTCGCAAACGGCTGACGTAAACGTCGTCTTCGCCGGCGCAATCGGTTTGCGTCACGTAGCCGGCATCCACTCGTTCGTCCAAAACGGTGACACCCGGTGCATTGCGCAGTGCTTTGCGCGCGGTGTCTTCGTCCAACGGGTTGACGAATTCAAGTGTCACCGCCTCGCCGTGCCCGACGAACACGGGCACGCGCACACACGTCGCATGCAATTTGATGGACGGATCGAGGATCTTTTTGGTCTCGACCATCATCTTCCATTCTTCTTTGGTGGCACCGTCATCCATAAATTTGTCGATATGCGGAATGCAGTTAAACGCAATTTGCTTGGTGAATTTCTGCTGGTTTTGTTCCGCCGTCTGGTTGGCATAAATGCCCTTGGTCTGATTATACAACTCGTCCATCCCTTCCTTGCCGGCACCCGACACGGATTGGTAGGTCGACACGATGCACCGCTTGATCTGTGCTAAGTCGTGCAATGGCTTCATTGCCACAACCAATTGAATGGTCGAGCAGTTTGGGTTCGCAATGATGCCCTTTTTGCTATACCCGGCGATGGCTTCCGGATTTACTTCGGGGACCACCAGCGGCACGTCAGGGTCCATCCGCCACTGCGACGTATTGTCGACAACGACGGCGCCCGCTGCCGCCGCTTTCGGGCTGTATTCGGCAGACACCGACGCACCGGGCGACGACAACACAATGTCGGTACCTTTAAAATCAAACTTGGCGAGATCTTGAACGACCAAGATATCGTCTTCGCCGTAGCTGACTTCACGTCCGACCGAACGTGCCGACGCCAATGCAACGACTTCGTCCGCCGGGAAGTTGCGTTCCGCCATGATCTGTAAAAGCTCTCGGCCCACGTTCCCCGTGGCGCCGACGACGGCAACTTTGTAACCCATTTCTCTCTCTCCTGTTCGGGGCCCACCAGAGTGACCAAAATCGGTCAAAATTAATCTGTGTGGTCCGCGCGCCGTACATAAGTTTTCGGCCCGCGGAATTTCCAACGGGCCGTTTCATCAAAACACGAAAAAGCCGCCCGCTAGTGCAGGGTTTTGGTCTTCTTCGTGGTAATCGGCGCAAAAAACACTTTGTCTTCCTTTTAAGCCGGTTGATCCCGCCTAAAAACGGGAAGATCATACAGCGCAGTTTTGAATTTCGCAAGTATTTCGCGACGATGATACAAGGCTGGACGCGCCCGGGAGTCTGCGATGCTGATCCGATATCTCGCCCTGATCCTCGGCTGCCAGTTGGTCGGCGAGACGATAAACGTTGCTAGCGGCATTCCCGTGCCGGGGCCCGTGATCGGCATGGTAATTTTATTCACGGGCCTGATCGTGAAGCGTCGCCTCCCGAAAGACCTAGAGGTTACGGCGGGCGGCTTACTTAAACATTTGGCGCTGCTGTTCGTGCCGGCGGGCGTCGGCGTGATGCTGCACGTGCCTCGGCTTGCCGACGAATGGTGGCCGGTATTGTTGGCGTTGATGCCAGGCACATTGATCACCGTCGCGGTTTCGGCACTGATCGTGCAACGCCTGGGCCGCACCACCATCAGCGAAGAGGACCGGGTATGACGCCCCCTGACCTCGCTGAAATCTGGGTATATTTATCTCAAAAGCCACTGACCGGGCTGACGCTGACGCTGTGTGCCTATGCCGCCGGCGACTGGCTTTACGAAAAAACCGGACGGTATCCGCTGTTAAACCCCGTGCCCATCGCGATTGCGATGATCGCCGGTCTGCTATGGCTGACCGACGTGCCTTATGCGGATTATTTCGAGGGTGCGCAGTTCGTACATTTTTTGTTGGGACCAGCCACCGTGGCGCTGGCGGTGCCGCTGTATCAGCACTTGGCCGAACTCAGAAAGTCCGGCCCAGCGTTGATCGTCGGCATCCTGGCGGGATCGATCACCGCCAGCGGATGCGCGGTCGGCTTTGCCTGGCTTGGTGGCGCCAGCACCGAAACCTTGCTGTCGATCGCACCTAAATCCGTCACCGCGCCAATCGCGATGGGCATTGCTGAACAGTTGGGCGGGCTGCCGTCGCTGACCGCAGTGCTGGTGATTCTTACCGGCATTACCGGCGCCCTGTTCGGGCCACTGGTGTTGAACCTGGTCCGCATCAAAGATTGGCGGGCGCGCGGCCTCGCCATGGGTGTCGCCGCCCACGGCATCGGCACCGCCCGCGCGCTGCAGGTCAACCCCATCGCCGGCGCCTTCGCCGGCCTCGCCATGGGCCTCAACGGCTTGGCGACGGCAATTCTTCTACCGCTGATTTTTGCGTTGGTTTTTTAAGCCGCCAACTTATCCAACTCCGCACAGACCTTTTCGCCCATTTGCTGGGTCGAAACGAGGGTCATGCCGTCCTGCATGATGTCGCCGGTACGGAAGCCCGCGTCGAGGACGTTGGCGCAGGCTTTTTCCAGCATGTCCGCGTCTTCGCCCATATCGAACGAGTAGCGCAGGCACATTGCGAACGACAGCACCGTCGCCAACGGATTGGCTTTGCTTTCACCGGCGATGTCGGGGGCGGAGCCGTGTACCGGCTCGTACAACGCACGGCGACGACCGCTCTCATCAGCAGCGCCCAACGAGGCCGACGGCAACATGCCGAGCGAGCCGCTCAGCATCGCCGCACAATCGGACAGCACATCGCCGAACAGGTTGTCGGTTACGATGACATCAAACTGCTTGGGCCAGCGCACCAATTGCATGGCGCAGTTGTCGGCATACATGTGATGAAGTTCGACCGCGGGATAGTCCTTACCGACTTCGGTCGCAATCTTGCGCCAGAATACGCCGGTTTCCATCACATTGGCTTTTTCGACTGAGTGCAGTTTTTTGCCACGCTTCATCGCCAAATCAAATGCGGCGCGCACGACACGTTCGATTTCGTCATGGGTATACGCCGTCGTGTCGACGCAACGCTCCTTACCTTCGTATGTCTGCATGCCTTTTGGGTGTCCAAAATAGGTACCGGACGTCAATTCGCGAACGATCATGATATCGAGGCCAGAGACGACGTCGTTCTTCAGCGAAGACGCTTCGGCCAATGCCGGCATGCAAGTCGCCGGGCGAAGGTTGGCAAACAAATCCATTTCTTTGCGCAGCCGAAGCAAGCCCGCTTCGGGGCGCACATCGCGGGCAACATTATCCCATTTCGGACCGCCAACGGCGCCCAACATAATCGCATCAACACCCATCGCCTTCACCATGGTCTCATCTGCAAGCGAGGTTTTATGGACGTCGTAGGCCGCACCGCCCACCAGGTCATCTTCGATATCGAATGAGACGT
>JAFMCK010000144.1 GCA_017857825.1 Rhodospirillales bacterium | reverse complement strand
TATCAATCGGCATTAAATGCAATCCGGTGATTATGAGGTTTTATACATCTCATAACCGCCGGGCGCGTTGTATGGGTAGATTGATACCGTAACAGGAATTTAGAAGATTAATCTTCCGCCTTCATATTGACGTAGGTACCGGGCGCATCGCAGAGCACCTTGAGCTTGCCGTCACCAGGCTTGCGGGCGTCGGCCAGCTTGCCGGACTGCGGCTTCAGCCAATTATCCCAATCCGTCCACCAAGAACCATCGTGCTGTTCAGCGCCAGCCAACCACTCGTCGGGATCAGCAGGGGTTTTATTGTCGTTCAGCCAATAGCAATATTTGTTGGCAGCCGGTGGGTTGACGACACCGGCGATGTGGCCCGACGCGGACAACACAAAGCGAATTGGGCCTTTGTAAAGCTGCGTCGCTTTATAGGTTGGCTTCCACGGCGCGATATGATCTTCGCGAGTCGAAATGATGTATGTCGGCACATTGATCTTACGCAGATCGAGTTTCACGCCATCAATCTTAATGCCACCAGGTTCAACCAGTTTGTTGTCGAGATACATGTTGCGCAGATAAAAGCTGTGCATCGCTGCGGGCATCCGCGTCGAGTCCGAGTTCCAGTACAACAGATCGAACGGGAAGGGGTCTTTGCCGAGCAGGTAGTTGTTGACGACGAAAGACCAAATCAGGTCGTTGGCCTTCATCATATTGAACGTCGCCGCCATCTCGCTACCTTCGAGGTAGCCGCGCTCGTTCATTTTGGCTTCCATGTTCTGCACCGCAGATTCGTCAATGAACACGCCGAGATCACCAGCCTCTTCGAAGTCAACCATGGTGGTGAAGAACGTCGCAGTCTTGATCCGCTTATCTTTCTTCGCCGCCATATAGGCCAATGCCGTCGCCAACAGCGTACCGCCGATGCAATAACCAATGGCGTTGACTTCCTTGGCACCGGTCGCCTTTTGAATGGCATCGATGGCGGCAAGCGGTCCCTCAAACATGTAGTCCGCAAATGTTTTCATCGCTAAATCGCGATCCGGATTCACCCATGAAATTACGAAGACGGTGTTGCCTTGCTCGACCGCCCACTTGATGAACGAGTTCTTTTCGCGAAGATCGAGAATATAGAATTTATTGATCCACGGTGGGCAGATCAGCAGCGGCACTTCCGAGACTTTTTCCGTCGTCGGCGTGTACTGAATCAATTCGATCAGATCATTGCGGAATACAACCTTGCCCGGCGTGGTCGCAACGTTTTTGCCGACTTCAAACGCGTCGACATCGGTCATTTTGATGTTCAACTTACCGTCGCCGCGTTCCATGTCTTCGAGCAGGTTGCGCAGACCGTTGACCAGATTTTCGCCACGGCTTTCGATGGTCGCCTGCAGAACTTCCGGGTTGGTCATCACGAAGTTGGTCGGCGAAAGGGCGTCGACGTATTGCTTGGTGAAGAAATCAACTTTTTGACGGGTCTTGCTGTCCAGACCTTCGACGTCGCCGACGGTGGACTGCAGGTAATTCGATGACAGTAAGTAAGACTGCTTAATGAAGTCGAACACATCGCCTTCCCAAGCTTCACCTTTAAAGCGGCGGTCATCGTGTTCCGGCATAACGATGGGATCGGGCGACTGCCCCATCATGCGCTGTGCGGTTGATTGCCACAGCTTCATGTAGTCACCCCAAAGGTTCATATTAGCTTCAACCAGCTTGTGCGGGTTGGTCATCATCTTTTGCGTCATTTCCATAAATGCTGACGCAATATTTAACGGGTCGTCCGTTTCAGACAATGACTCTGGGTCGGCATGGCGGCTGATGAAATCCTGTACAAGACGTTGCGAGCGCTCGGCAATGTCCGCCATAGTCTCGGAAATTTGCGACTCGTCGATGTCTTTCAGCTTGTCGCCAACTTGTTCATTCATCTTTTAGTACCTCTACGAAGTCTTGGACATTTAACCTGATCATGCTACCCACTGCGCGAGATCGCGCCATGCGGGGCTGAAACCCTCAGGTCATCGGGGGCGCCGGTTTTTTTTGTGCGGCGCACAAATCAATGCGGCGTTTGTAAACATTTAACCCTTTTCGAGCAACGTATATTCTTGCGCGTTTCTCCGTTAGCGGTTTGAATATAATATCATAGCGAGGCGGTCTACCGGACACGGGGATATACGAAGGTGTAACGGTGGGCTAAACTGGGCTTCCTTTGGGGATGGATGAGGACAATATGGGCGCGATTACGGAAATTTTAAACGATGGCGAAGCGCGCCAGCGTACAAAGGCGTACACAATGAAAAGCCGTCTAGGTGCCATGTTTGTTATTGCCGGTTGTGCGACTGCGCTGAATGCCTGCACCAAGGTCCCGGACGCAATTAATCCGGTTGAGTGGTATCGTTCTACAGCCGAAGCCCTTTCCAGTGATGAAGCCAAAGAGCCGGCCTCTACTGACCCGCAAAACAAATTACAGGCCGAACGGGGCGCCCCACCGCCAGGCAGCGATGAAAAGTTTCCGCAGCTCTCGCAGGTCGACCAACAGGTCGCCGCACGTGATGCCATGACCGAAGGGCTCGCAGCCGATACCGCCGGTCGTAAATATGACGACAGCATTCAGCGCCAGGGTACCGGCGGCGCACAGAATTCATTGTACGGCGCCGAAGAGCCGCCGGTAGCCCCGACGGTCGAAGCCAGCAGCAGTGTGCCAACGCCGCAGCCGACAACACCCGTTGTTGCAGCTCAGCCCGCACCACAACCGACACCGGCGCCGCAACCAGTATCACAACCTGCCGCGCAGCCGACCGAACTGGCGGCCACTGCCGCCGCCGACACATCTGGTGTCGATGCCGGTATGCGTGATCGCTTGGCCCGACAGCTTGCAGAAATTCGTGCCCGCGCCGCAGACCGTGGATCTTTACTGCCGGCGGACCTGACGTCCAACGGCCAAGGGCAACCGACGGTGATTGTGTCTTCGGGCGGGATTGAAACCGTCATGGCATCGAGCATGCAAACATCCGATTCCAGTGACATCCCGGGCCTCGAAGGTCCGGCATCCGGCTCGTTGCCGCCAGGTTCTGCAACCCGTGTCGCCACGATTTTGTTCTCCAACGGTTCGTCGGTATTGGACAGCCGCGACCGCCAAATTTTGTCGGATGTCGCACGTCTTCAAAAGCAACGTGGCGGTACCGTGCACATCGTGGGTCACGCCAGCCAGCGCACGCAGAATATGGACCCGGTCACCCACAAGATGACCAACTATCAGGTCTCGGCTAAGCGGGCCGCACAGGTCGCCGCCGAGCTTCGGCGCTTAGGCATCAGTGACGATATGGTGCGCACGGCTGCCGTCGGTGACAATCGGCCGATCTATCTTGAGGTCATGCCATCGGGCGAAGCCGGCAATCGGCGCACGGAAATCTATCTCACCAACTAAGCCGTTACCGATTCGACACACGTGCGTAGACGAGGGCGAAAACATAATTCGGTCTTGTCGTCGGGGCTGCTATCTGTGAAGTAATCACATCATGGAACGCGATTTTTATAAAATCCGGCGCTTACCGCCGTACGTTTTTGCCGAGGTCAACGAGATGAAGTCTCGGGCCCGGGCTGCGGGTGCGGACATTATTGATTTCGGCATGGGCAATCCGGACCTGCCGACACCGCAACACGTCATCGATAAGATGAAAGAAGCGGTCGACGACCCACGTACGCACCGCTACTCCAATTCGCGCGGAATTCCGGGCCTTAGGAAGGCTATTGCCGGCTATTACGGGCGCCGCTTCGGGGTCGACGTGGACCCGAATACAAAGGCCATCGTGACATTGGGCTCCAAAGAGGGTTTAGCTAACCTATCGCAGGCGATCACCAGCCCCGGCGACGTGATTTTGGTGCCAAACCCGAGTTATCCGATCCACCAATTCGGCTTTATCATCGTCGGTGCTGCCGTGCGTTCAATCCCCGTAACGCCGGGGCCGGAATTCATGGCGGCGCTTGAGCGCGCCGTGCTGCACAGTGTGCCGAAGCCGACCGCCTTGGTGCTAAACTATCCGAACAACCCGACGGCCGAGCTTGCGACGTTGGAATTTTATGAAGAAGTTGTCGATTTTTGCCGCTTCCACGGCATTTATGTGCTGTCGGACCTGGCGTATGCGGAAATCTATTTCAACGACGATCCGCCGCCGTCGATCCTGCAATTACCGAAAGCTTGGGATATTGCGGTCGAGTTCACGTCGATGAGCAAGACGTACTCCATGCCAGGCTGGCGGATCGGCTTTGCGGTCGGCAATCCTGATCTGATCGCCGCCCTGGCGCGGGTGAAGTCGTATTTGGATTATGGCGCGTTTACGCCGATTCAGGTGGCTGCGACCGCAGCGCTCAACGGTCCGCAGGACTGCATCGCAGAATTCCGCGGTATCTATAAAGAACGCCGTGATGTATTGGTCGAAGGCTTGGCCGCTGCAGGATGGGACATCCCGCCACCGCCGGCGACGATGTTTGCGTGGGCACCAATTCCGCCAGCCTTTGCACACCTAGGCTCGGTTGAGTTTACCAAGCAATTGCTGCAAGAAGCTGACGTTGCCGTCGCACCCGGCATCGGGTTTGGTGAGTATGGGGACGGCTTTGTGCGCATCGGCTTGGTTGAAAATACACAGCGCATCCGTCAGGCCGTGCGAAATATCAAAAACTTTATGCGTCGCTCGGGCGTCAATACGACGAGCGATCAAAACTTAATTCAAGGCAAGGAAGAGGATACCTGATGGACCCGCTACGCATCGGCATCGCCGGGCTCGGCACGGTCGGGGCAGGGACGGTTGAAGTTCTGCAGAAACATGGCGCCCTGATCGCAGCCCGTGCCGGCCGCGAGATTGAGATTACCGCTGTCTCTGCACGCTCAAAAACATTGGATCGGGGTTTTTCGATTGAAGACTTCGATTGGTATGACGACCCCACATTGATGGCGGAAGCCGAAAATATCGATCTGGTGGTCGAATTGATTGGCGGCTCTGACGGCGTCGCAGAGGCCCTTGTCGAAAATGCCTTGGCCGCCGGCAAACACGTTGTGACGGCCAACAAGGCGCTGATTGCGCATCACGGCAATGAGCTTGCGGCATTGGCCGAAAAGAACAACGCGGCGCTTTATTGCGAAGCCGCCGTCGCCGGTGGCATCCCGATCTTAAAAAGCCTCCGCGAGGGGATGGCCGCGAATGCCGTGACCCGTGTCTACGGCATTTTGAACGGCACATGTAATTACATCCTGACCGAAATGCGTGACACCGGGCGCAGCTTTGAAGACGTGCTCGAAGAAGCACAAAAGCTCGGGTTTGCCGAATCCGATCCAACGTTCGATGTCGATGGCATCGATACTGCACATAAATTGGCGATTCTTTCAGCATTGTCATTCGGTACCAAAGTAGATTTTGACGGCATTCACATCGAAGGCATTCGTGCCATTGCCTCCATCGATATGGAATTCGCCGAAGAACTCGGCTACGGCATTAAGCTGCTGGGCATCGCGTCAATGAATGACGGTGTCGTCGAACAGCGGGTGCACCCGTGCATGGTTCCGATAGACGCCCCCATCAATCACGTCGAAGGCTCGTATAACGCCGTTGTCGCCGATGGCGACTTCGTCGATACCGTGTTTCTCGAAGGTCGCGGCGCCGGTGGCGGGCCGACGGCCTCTGCGGTAATCGCCGACATTCTTGATATTGCGCGTGGCGCACGGGTGCCTTTGTTCGGTGTACCGGTCGCGCAATTGGCCAATACCGCAACACGCGACATGAACCAACACTACGGCGCGTATTATGTGCGCTTCAATGTGGTCGACCGGATCGGTGTGTTTGCAGATATCTCGCGGGCTTTGGCAGACCATCACGTTTCCATGGAATCTGTGCTGCAACGTTCCCGCGATCCAGAACAGATCGTGCCGGTCGTAATGACGATGCACGAGACCGACGAAGGCGCGCTACGCAACACCATCGAACAAATTACCGCAATGGACGCTGTGGTCGAACCACCGGTGGTGATCCGAATCGAAACGTTTTAAAGCGCGCAAAATGCCTGATTGCGTTGAATCTTGGAGCCCGGATGCGTCAAACGGCGGCTTATTCCAAGGATTATCGACGCTTCAAAGTAATTTAGCAGTTCCGGCTTTCGCTTAACGCCCGATATCGGCACAATATCGTCATGTCAGAACCCGCAGCAAAAGATCGCAATTTATCGTTGGAATTGGTCCGCGTGACCGAAGCCGCCGCGTTGGCTGCGGCTGGACACATGGGGTCTGGTGACGAAAAAGTCGCAGACCTTGCCGCCATAAGTTCCGCGCACAAATTATTTGCGTCATTGAACATCGACGGCACGATTTGCGTCGGTGAAGGCCGAGAAGGTGAATGTGATCAATTCTTCATCGGCGAAAAAATCGGCAACGGCAACGGCCCCGAAGTCGACGTCGCGATTGTCGCCTTAGAGGGTAGCAGCATCGTCGCCCGTGGCGGCCCAAATGCGATTTCCACCGTGGCCATGGCCGAGGGTGGGGGCTTTTTAAAGGTACCCGAAATCTACATGGACAAAATTGCCGTCGGCCCAGGTGTGCCGGATGGGGTCATTGATCTTGAACGCGAGCCCGGCGAGAACCTAAAGGCGCTCGCGGAATGCCGCGGTGTGCCCGTTTCTGACTTGGTTGTGTGTATGCTGGATCGTCCACGCCATAGTGCGTTGCTGGAAAAAGTCCGCGATGCAGGCGCACGCGTGCGGCTGATCTTAGGGGGCGATGTGTCAGGTGTGATCGGATCTGCGCTGCCCGAAGGTGGCATTGATATGTATATCGGCATCGGCGGTGCGCCACAGGGCGTGTTGGGTGCCGCAGGTCTGCGCGGCTTCGGTGGGCGCATGCAGGCACGCTTGATCGCGCGCCGTGACGAAGACCGCGCCGTCGCCAAAAATATGGGTATTGAAGATTTTGATCGCATTTACAGCGAAACGGATATGGCCAGCGGCAATGTCACCTTTGCTGCGACCGGCGTGACCTATGGCGCCATGCTGAAGGGCGTTGATAAAACCGTTGCCGGTGCAACCAGCCAATCTGTGGTCGTGCGCTCGGTCACCGGGACGTACCGCTATATCGAGACCCATCATGACTTCACCCGCCGCAAGCCTGTCGGCTGAGGCCGGCTTAGCCATCGAAGACCTCGTTGCACGCTCGGTAACCGGCCGCCGTTGGGTGATGACGCAAGCTGACGAGCGCGCTGCGCTGACGCTTTCTCAAGGTTTGGGTTTGCCCGAGATCGTTGCACGGGTGTTGGCAGCCCGTGGCATCGAGATCGATGACGCCGAAGCGTTCCTCAATCCGACCCTGAAAGACCTTTTACCGGATCCGAGCAGATTGTTGGATATGGACAAAGCCGCGGACCGGATCGCGGATGCGTTGATCCATAACGAAAAAATTGCCCTGTTTGCAGACTATGACGTCGACGGTGCGACGTCTTCGGCCGTCACTGCACGGTTTTTACGGGATGCCGGGGCTGAGCCCAGTGTCTACATCCCAGATCGCATGACCGAAGGCTACGGCCCCAGTGCCGAAGCCATGCAGACATTGGCCGACGAAGGCGCCAAGCTGGTGATCTTGCTGGATTGCGGCACCACATCTTTCGACGCATTGGGGGCGGCCAAAGAAATCGGCCTTGAGGTCATTGTGATCGATCATCACACCGCCGAACCGCGCTTGCCCGATGTCCTGGCAATGGTCAATCCGAACCGGCTCGATGCGGACGGCAAATACGGCACGCTGTGCACCGCAGGGCTCGCATTCTTGTTGGTGGTTGCCGTGAATCGTGTGCTCAGAGAGCTTGGACATTGGACCGAGACGCGGCCCGAACCCGTGTTAACTCGGCTTTTGGACTTGGTCGCCCTTGGCACCGTATGCGATGTCGTCAAACTTGAGGGACTAAACCGCGCATTCGTGACGCAGGGACTAAAAGTGATGGCAAAGCGGGGCAACACCGGCTTGGTCGCTTTGGGCGATGTCGCCGGCGTTAACGAAATGCCGCAAAGCTACCATCTGGGATTCGTGCTCGGCCCCCGAATCAATGCCGGCGGGCGCATCGGCAAATCGGATTTGGGGGCAACATTGCTGCGCACCGAAGACGCCGCCGAAGCCAATGCGATTGCAGCGAAGCTTGATATCTTGAATGCCGAGCGCCGCGACATCGAAGCCAATGTGTTTGAGCAAGCCCTGCAACAAATCGAACGTACGGGTGATCCGGGTGCTGCGGTCGTTGTCGCGGGTGAGGGGTGGCATCAAGGCGTGGTCGGTATCGTTGCCAGCCGCCTGGTTGAGCGTTACGCGCGCCCGGCCTGTGTGATTGCCTTAAACGGTGCTACAGGCACCGGATCGGGCCGCTCGGTCCCTGGTGTCGACTTAGGCGCCGCGATCATTGCCGCGCGGCAGAAGTTATTGCTGATCAAGGGCGGCGGACACGCAATGGCCGGTGGCTTTACGGTTGCCGCCGACCAGTTACAAGCATTTGCCGCGTTCATTGCCGACCGGGTTGCGCAACAGGTGGGCGCGGGGGGCCCCAAACCAACGTTCAAGATCGACGGTACGCTGTCGGTG
>JAFMCK010000143.1 GCA_017857825.1 Rhodospirillales bacterium | reverse complement strand
CGGGCACCATAATCACGCGGCCGGACACATCGGCGGGGGTCAAGGTATGGCGCAACTTGCTGAGTGCAATCGCGCCTTCGTACTCATCACCGTGATTGGCCCCGGTCAGCAGCACCGTCGGGCCGTCACCGTTTTTGATCACCGAAATCGGCAGCCGGATCGAGCCCCAAGACGATTCGTCACGCGACCATGGAATCATCAACCCGCCGTGCTGATGGCCGTCGGCGGTGATGTCGATGTCGCAGTCTATTTTTGAAAATTCTAAATCAGTCATGGCCGCAGTGTGCGGGATGGGGTGCCTTGTTTCAAGGCACCCCGCCGGGTTTTAGCGTCGATTAGTAACCGACCGCACAGCCGTCTTTACGCGGATCAGAGCCACCGGTCAGAATGCCGGTTTCCCAATCGATCCAGATCGCCTGACTGCCGCCGATCGGCTTGCCCGGCTTGATGCGCTTGTGGCCCAAGGCTTCAAGTCCTGCGATGGTTTCTGCAGGAAGTGTCCCCTCCATCTCCACATCCATGGAGTTATCAATCGGGAACACGCGCGGTGCGTCTTGGGCTTCCTGAATGTCCATGCCGAAGTCGAGCATTTTTGTTAAGAACTGCATGTGACCGAACGACTGATACTGGCCGCCCATCACGCCGAATGACATCACCGCCTTGTCGTCTTGGCCGACCATGCCGGGGATGATGGTATGCATCGGGCGTTTGCCGGGTGCGATGCAGTTCAGATGACCATCGATCAGATTGAAGCCCTGGCCACGGTTGGTCAGCATGACGCCCGATTTCGGCGCCATCTGTACCGAGCCGAAGTTTGAGAATAGCGTATTGATAAAGCTGCACGCGTTACGATCTTTGTCGACGATTGAAATATACACTGTGCTGTCGTTGCTCGGCATTTTGACCGGCGGCAACGGATCGAGGGCGCGGGTAGGATCGAATTCGTTGACCAAGTCCTTGGCGTGCACGTCGGACAGCAGATAATCAATCGGCACATCTGCTTTGTTGGGATCGGCAACGAACATGTTGCGATCTTGATATGCCAATCGTCCGTACTCGATTTCCCGATGCAGCCGCTCCACCGACAACGGATCGACGCCGGCCACAGGAATGTCTTTGAGCATGTTCAGCAGCAACAACGCGATGATGCCTTGGCCGTTCGGCGGGCACTCATAAATATCATAGCCGCGATAGTTGGTGGAAATCGGCGTGACGTATTCACCTGCGGCGACTTTGAAGTCTTCGAGGGTGTGCAGACCGCCCCGCGATTGTAGGTACGACACCATATCTTCGGCGACGTCGCCGGTATAGAACGCGTCGCGCCCGTGCTCTGCAATCTTGGCGAGGGTCGCGGCGAGCTCCGGCTGATGGTGCATTTCGCCGACGCCGGGCGTTCGTCCGTTCGGCATAAAGACGCGTTTGGCGGCTTCGTCGTTGGCGAGCAGATGTGCCTGGCTGGCGAAATCAACCGATACCCGCGAGGATACGGGATAGCCGTCACGCGCATATTCGATTGCTGGCTGCAGCAATTCGCCCAAGTCCATGGTGCCGTGGTCACGGATCAATGTGTCCCAGGCATCAATCACGCCCGGCACGATCACGGCATGCGGGGTTTGGCGTTCCAACGACGTAATGCCATTGTCACGGTACCAGTCGAGTGTTGCTGCCATCGGCGCACGACCGGAGCCGTTGAATGCGATCATGTCTTTGATCGAGCCGCCTGGGGCGTATATACAGAAGTTGTCACCGCCGATACCGGTCGACTCAGGTTCAACCACACACTGCACGGCACAAGCGGCAACGGCTGCATCCATGGCATTTCCGCCGCGGCGGAGGATATCGAGACCGACCGCCGTCGAAATCGCATGCGAGGTAGCAACCATGCCATTTTTGCCGTGAGCAGGGGAACGGCCGGGTTTTTCGAGATCGCGCATTTGATTTCCTTAATCTGAATGTTCATGTTTGGGCCATCGAACGCGGCGCCGACGTGTGTGGATGAATATTCATACAGAATTCATCAAGGTACTGGCTAGCTGGAAATTCCTGGGTTAACATTTTTCGCAATTGACGCTCGGACATGTTGTAGCGGGCGCAAGAACTAAAAACCTATGGGAGTTTCACGATGAACAAGAAGTATTTGGGCGGTATCGTTACCGCTGCTGTGGTAGGTTTGGCTGGCACCTTTGGCGCTGGCACAGCCCAGGCTGCTGATTTTCCGTGCTCGACGGCAAAGCTGATCGTGCCTTGGAAAGCCGGTGGCGGCACCGCGGTGATTTTCAACATCTTTGAAAATATCATCAACAATGAGGTCAAAGCCGATCCGAAAATTCAGGTTGTCACAATCGGTGGCCAGGGCGGCAACAAAGGTGCGAAAGAGGCTAAAGACTCTAAACCGGACGGTTGCACACTGTTTGCGATCCACCAAAGCGCTATCGTCAGCTATTTGAACGGGCGCGTGGATTTCACTTGGGATGCCTTCGACATGGTTGCTCAGGTTACCAAGACGCCGGAAATTCTCGGCGCGTCAGGCCAAGCCCCTTGGAATGATTTTGCTGAGTTCAAAAAATTCGGCATTGAACATCCAGGCGAAGCCCTCACCGGTGCCACGTTCGGCTCGACCAGCCAGTTCATGTGGCTGTTGCTCGAAGACCTGACCGGCATGAAGTTCAAGTACGTGCCTTTCGATGGTACGCGTGAACGGATGACTGCGCTGCTTTCGAATACGGTTCAGCTTGGCACGATCAACGTTGCATCGGGCCGCAAGTACATTGAAAGCGGTGAGTTGAAAGCTTATGCGATCGCTGATGACGAGCGTTCCAAGCACCTGCCGGACCTGCCGACGCTTAAGGAATTGGGCGTCGACATGAACTACGCCCTGGTGCGTGGTGTCGTTGCGCCGAAAGGCACGCCGCCCGCATTGATTGATCATTGGTCGGAAGTCTTCAAAAAGGCAGCCGAGAACATGAAGTTGAAAGAACAACTCGAAGCTAAAGGGACCGTTGTTAAATGGGTCGGCCCTAAAGGCTATGCTGAGTGGTTCAAAAAAGAATATGACGACCACGAGCGTGTCGCCATTAAGATCGGCATGTACAAGAAATAAGCCGATCTGACTTCTCCAAAACAGGGACGATGCAGCGCATCGTCCCTGTGTTCGGTTTTTCATTTATTTTTATTTGATACTTGGGTTAGCCACCATGAGCCGCCTTAATCGCGATACCATTATTGCCCTTTTGTTAATGGTCACGTGGATCGTATTTCTCTGGGCCAGCTTCGATATTCGTCAAATTGACTACGGCACCATGGGCGCCGAAGTCTGGCCGCGTGGTATCGTTATTTTGCTGATTGTTTTAACGGCAATTTATTTATTCCAAGGCCTGCGCGCCGGCGCGGACGAAGCGCCTGACGAGCCGTTCACCATCAAAGGTTGGTTCACGAAGTACCGCAATCCGCTTTGGTGTTATGCGCTGTATTTCCTGTTCCTGCTGTCATTGCCGGTGTTTGGTATGTTGATCGGTGGGATATTGCTCGTGTTCTGCTTGCTGACCGTGCTGGGTGGCCATACGCCGCGCGATCTCGCGATCCATGCTGCGATCGCGTTGATCTCGATCACCGGGATGTGGGCGATCTTCACTTTTGCGCTGGGCGTGATCTTGCCGCAGGGCATGATCTTCACGACGTTGTAGGGGCTGGCCATGATCATTGAAAATATCATCCTTGCGGCCCAGGAACTGGCAACGTTTAAAACGTTGCTGTTAATGTCGGTCGGCACCATCGCCGGTTTGATCGCCGGTGCTATTCCGGGATTTACCATCGCCATGGCGGTGGTGCTGACGTTGCCGTTCACATTTGGGATGCCGCCGGCGCAAGGTCTTGCGACGATGATCGGCGTTTTTGTCGGAGGCCTGTCGGGCGGTCTGATGTCGGGGATTTTGATCGGTATCCCGGGGACGCCGAGTTCCGTCGCAACAACATTCGATGGCTTCCCAATGGCCCGAAAGGGCAAGCCCGGCTTGGCGTTGGGCCTTGGAGTCTGGGCCTCGTTTTTTGGTGGCACTATTTCCGCAGTGTTGTTGGTGACGTTGGCACCGCAGTTGGCACGCATCGGGTTGGAGTTCCAGCCTTGGGATTATTTCGCTTTGATCATCTTCGCGCTGACGATTGCGGCTAGTCTTGCCGGCGCGAACTTGATCAAAGGTTTGATCGCTGCTGCACTCGGGTTGTTGATCGCGACCATCGGCGAGGACTCCGTTAATGGTATCGCGCGCTTTAACTTCGGCTCAGACTCGTTGAAGCAAGGCTTTGACTTTCTGCCGGTGTTGATCGGTTTATTCGCGTTCTCGCAGTTACTCAGCGATATTCAAGACCGGGTGCGGGCACGTGATAAGCTGACCGAGACCAGCGGCGTCAATGCGCGCATCGAGCATCGCAAAGCGGCTGTGATGGTGTTGAAAAGCTGGGTCAACTTGGTGCGGTCCGCGCTGATCGGCGTGTTTACCGGTATCTTACCGGCCGCCGGCAGTACGATTTCCAATATCTTGGCCTATGACCAAGCGAAAAAGGCCTCAAAGAATCCGCAGGAATTCGGCACCGGTTGTGCCGACGGTATCATTGCACCGGAATCGGCCAACAATGCGACCGCAGGCGGTGCCTTGATTACCATGATGGCGTTGGGTATTCCGGGCGACATCGTGACGGCGGTGATGCTGGGTGCGCTGTTGATCCACGACGTGATCCCGAGCCCGAGTTTTATCAATGATTCACCGGTGCTCGCGTATGCGATCTTTATCGCGTTCTTCGTTGCCAACTTCTTAATGTTGTTCTTGCAGTCAGGTGCGCTCAAGCTGTTCGTGCTGATCACCAAGGTGCGCATGTACGTGCTGGCCAGCATCATATTGGCGTATTGCGGGATCGGCATTTTCGCGCTCAACAACGTTGCCTTTGATATGTGGACACTGTTTTGGTTCGGCATCTTGGGCTATGTGATGCGGAATCTGGGCTTCCCGTTGGCACCGATGATTTTGGGCGTCGTGCTGGGCCGGATTGCCGAGCTATGGCTGTCGCGTGCGACGGCGATCACCACCGACATTACGCCGTTTTTCACGCACCCGTGGTCGCTGTTCTTTATCATCTTGGCGTTGTTCTCAATGTTCTTTTCGTCATACCAGACGCAACGCGGTCGCAAGGCCTGGACAATTTTCTATACGCCGGCCCTGATCGCATTTTTGTCGATACCGATGTTCATGATGGTCGGTACGGTGCGCCCGATGCTAGGCGGCGTGTTGCTGGTGATCGCGGTGATCATGGTGTTCCGGTCTTACAAGCGTGGCTGGAAAGTCGATCCGACCGATGCGGACGATCATCGTTTAACCGAAGGCTGATACGCATATAAAATAGGGGATATCCATGGAGTGGGCTGACGATATTTATGCCGCGTTCAAAGACGCCGGCATCAATCAAGTGGCGTATGTGCCCGATGCCGGCCACAAGCGGCTGATCAATGCCTGCATTGCCGACAACGATATCCAAACGGTGTCGTTGACCACCGAAGAAGAGGGCGTTGCGGTGTCTGCAGGCGCGTGGCTTGGCGGTGATAAGTGTGTTTTGCTGATGCAGTCGTCGGGTGTCGGCAACTGCATCAACATGCTGTCGCTGACAGAGACATGCCGGTTTCCGTTTGTCACGTTCGTCACCATGCGTGGCCAATGGCATGAATTTAACCCATGGCAGATGCCGATGGGCACGACGACAAAGTTGGCGCTAGAGACGGCGGGTTTGCTGGTCGACGAAGTCGATGACCCGAACGACGTCGGTCCGCGCGCGGCGGCGGCGCTGCATAAGGCTTTCGTCGGGGCGCAATCGACGGCGCTGCTGTTGGGGCAGCGTTTGGTCCCGGTCAAGACGTTTGGTAAATGAGGATACGATGATGAGCGAACGCGCTGAGCAATTCCCCCTACATCGTCGAGACGTCGCCAAAACGCTGTTGCAGGCCCGCGATGATATGCTGATCGTCACGGGCTTGGGCTCGACCAATTGGGATTTTACCGCCGCCGGCGACCAGCCGCGGATATTCCCGTTGTGGGGTGCCATGGGCGGCGCGGTGCCGATTGGCTTAGGGCTGGCCCTCGCACAACCCCATAAACGCGTCATGGTTGCCACCGGCGACGGCGAGATGCTGATGGGCATCGGTGCGCTGGCAACGGTCGCGGTAAATGCGCCGAAGAACCTAGCGATCTGTGTGTTCGATAACGAACGCTATGGCGAAACCGGGATGCAGACCACGCATACCGCAAGCGTCACCGATTTGGCGCTGACCGCCAAAGGGCTGGGTATTCAGGACGCCGACACGATCACCGACGAAACATCCCTTAAGGCACATTTGGATACCATCACCGGAGCCGACGGCCCAATTTTTCGGGTTATCAAAGTGCGCGCCGAAAAACTCGATTTTGTGCTGCCATCGAAGGACGGCGTGCATCTGAAAAACCGTTTCCGTGCGAACCTGCTGGGCGAGGGTGCTTTGTGATCTGACGTTTCGACGCATCAGGCAACATAAGGAGAACACCATGTTGGCGAATGATTTGAGTGCGATCCATACTTGTATCTCGGACTATTTCGATGCGCTTTATACCGGCGATACCGCGTTGCTGATGGGCAAGGTGTTTCATCCGAACGCGCATTTGTATGCCGCCGATATGAACGGCGCATTCGTCGATTGGCCGATGGACGAATTCAAGGCGATCATTGATGGCCGGCAATCGCCTCAAGCCAACGGCGCGGACCGTGACGAGCGGATCGTGATGATCGACGAAGCCGGGCCCGATACGGTGATGGTCAAGGTCGAGGTCTTGGTCGGCACCCGGGAATTTGTCGACTACCTATCGCTTTTGAAGCTCGACGGTACGTGGCGCATCATTTCCAAGACCTGCGTGATGGTGAACGATCGTGCGCAGCAAAAAGCCGCCGCCGAATAAAATAACATCTTTGGGAGAGGCATCATGAGTGACGTCAAAACCTATAAAATGATGATCGGTGGCGAGTGGGTCGATGCGTCGGGTGGCGACACGTTCGAGAGCATGAACCCGTTCACCGGCAAGACCTGGGCCTTGATCCCGAAGGGCGGTAAGGAAGATGCGGGCCGTGCCGTTGCTGCCGCCCGCAAAGCATTTGAGACCGGCGAATGGCCGAAAATGACGGCGACCCAGCGCGGACATCTTTTGCGCAAGCTGGGCGACCTGATCGCTGAGAAGGCCGACGCCTTGGCCCAGACCGAGGTCCGTGACAACGGCAAGCTGATCGCCGAAATGGGCATGCAGCTTAAATACGTGCCGCAGTGGTATTATTATTTTGGTGGCCTTGCCGACAAAATCGAAGGCGCCGTGACGCCCATCGATAAGGCGGAACATTTTCATTATACGCGCCACGAGCCGCTCGGCGTCGTTTGTGCGATCACACCTTGGAACTCGCCGTTGCTGCTGGCGGCATGGAAGCTTGCGCCCGCATTGGCAGCAGGGAACACGGTGGTGCTTAAGCCGTCGGAGTTCACCTCGGCATCGAGCCTTGAATACGCGGCGTTGTTCGAAGAAGTCGGCTTCCCGCCTGGGGTCGTCAATGTCGTCACCGGCTATGGCCACGAAATCGGGGCGGCGCTGACCGAGCATCCGGGCGTCGACAAAATCACCTTCACCGGTGGGCCTGAAACCGGCAAGCGGGTTTATGCGACGGGTGCGGCGCAGTTGAAGCGGGTCAGTCTGGAACTCGGCGGCAAGTCGCCGAACATTGTGTTCGATGACTGCGACATGGAAAACGCGGTCAAAGGTGCGATCTCGGGTATTTTTGCCGCCACGGGCCAAACGTGTATCGCGGGCTCGCGCTTGTTGGTGCAGCAAAGCATTCATGACGAATTTGTCGATAAGCTGGTTGCGTTCGCAAAGACCGCAAAGATGGGCGATCCGATGTCGATGGACACCCAGGTGGGGCCGGTGACCACGGTTCCGCAGTACGAAAAAATCCTCAGCTATTTGGACATCGCCAAAGACGAAGGTGCCGAGGTCCGCATGGGCGGCGGCAAGGCCGTGCGGCCTGAATGCGGCGACGGGTATTTTGTTGAACCAACCGTGTTCACCGGCGTCAACAACCGCATGCGCATCGCTCAAGAAGAGGTGTTCGGCCCCGTGTTGTCGGTGATCCCGTTCAAGGACGAAGAAGAAGCCCTGCACATCGGTAATGATGTGGTGTACGGCTTGGCGGCAGGCGTGTGGACGCAATCCATGCGCCGTGCGTTTACGATGTCGGAAAAACTCCGCGCCGGCTCGGTGTGGGTGAACACCTACCGCGCGGTCAGCTACATGGCGCCGTTCGGTGGCTTTAAGCAGTCCGGCGTCGGGCGTGAAAACGGTCAAGATGCGATCCGCGAGTACATGCAGACGAAATCGGTCTGGATGTCATATGCAACTGAAACGCCGAATCCATTCGTGATGCGATGAGCGCAGCGAAGACTGTCCTGATCACCGGCGGCTCGCGGGGCATCGGGGCGGCAACCGTGCGGCGCTTTGTCGATGCCGGCTGGCAGGTGTTTTTTACGTATGTGTCG
>JAFMCK010000142.1 GCA_017857825.1 Rhodospirillales bacterium | reverse complement strand
AGGACGATTAGCACACGAATGCCGGGCGTACTCAACGCCGCCATCAAGGCTTTCATGCGCCCGGATCTATCTTGCGCATTCAGCCGGGCACACGCTTCCGGCGACAGGCTTTCTTTGAGAATGAATAGACCGCTGACGAGGGCCAGCGCAGACAGGCCCGCGGCCACGAAACACGGTGTTCGGAAATCTGCGTTGTTTGGATCGGCGCCGGCGATCAGGCCACCGATGGCCGGCCCAATGATAAAGCCGATGGAAAATGCCGCTCCCATCATGCCCATACCCTTGGCGCGATCCTCTTTGGTGGTGACATCGGCGACATATGCAAACGCTGTGGCAATGTTGCCGGCCATAAAGCCGCTGAGCGCGCGCGCCAAAAACAATGACACGAGGCTCTCTGAGAAGCCCAACCAGACGTATGCGCCGACCGCGCCGGCCATGGACAGCATCAACACCGGCTTGCGCCCGACACGGTCACTGAGGCGTCCCCAGAAGGGGGCTGCGATAAACTGCGCCGCAGAATAGATCGCCATCAACAGTCCGACCTGATCCGGCGAGGCGTTATAGTATTCGGCATAGAACGGCAGCAGCGGTATCACCACGCCAAAACCGATCAGGTCGACCACGACGATAAGGAAAAGAACGGGCATATGTTAGCGCTGCGTAAACTTGAATTCGATACGGCGATTTTTCGCTTTCGCAGCCTCGGTCTGACCGGCGGTCAGCGGATAATATTCGCCAAACCCGGTTGCTGCCAGCCGCTTTGCCGGGATACCCGCATCAACCAGCGCATGCACCACTGATAAGGCACGCGCAGTGGACAGTTCCCAGTTGGATGGAAATTGCGGCGTTGCAATCGGGTCGCTGTCGGTGTGCCCGTCGACCCGCAATATCCAATCGATGTCGCCGGGCATTTTAACGGCGATCTCAAGCAAGGTTGTGGCGAGCTTGGCGAGCTCTCTTTTGCCGGCCTCACCGATCTCGGCTTTGCTTTTGGCAAACAGCAATTCGGATTGCAGGACAAACCTGTCACCGACAATGCGCACATCATTGCGGTTGCCGATCACTTCGCGGAGCCGGCCAAAGAACTCTGAACGATAGCGTGCGAGTTCCTGCACCTTACCTGCAAGTGCTGCATTCAGGCGTTGCCCCAAGGCCTCAATCTGGACGTCTTTTTTCTCGGCCTCAGCCTCAGACGCTTCAAGCGCCGCATTCAATGCATTTAATTGCTGTCGGAGCGCGGCCATTTGCTTGTTCATCAGCGCCAATTGCGCCCGCGCGCTCTCGGCAATCTCGCTTTGCTCGGCGAGTCCGGTTTTGAGGTTTTCACGATCTGCCTCAGCCGTCGCGAGGGATTCCGCCAGTTGATCCCGTTCGACCGCGATATTTTGGGCGGCAAGCGATAGCGAGGTGACCTCTTTTTCGAGCTCTTCTTTGAGCGCGCGGAGTGCTGCCACATCGCCGCTCAGATCGGCGATCTCGCTCAGTTGGCGGTCTAAGGCCTCTTTGTCTGCAGCCGAGCGTGCGGTGAGCGTGGAAATCTGCGCTTGCGCATCGACGTATTCGCTGCGGAGTTGCGCGAGTTGTGCCTGCAACTGTTCGCGTGCATCAATCGACGCCGACAACTGGTTTTCCAGACTTTCGATGCCGAATTGCAGTTGCTGGTTTTCAGACTTGGTCAGCGCCAGCACTTGCGACAGTTCGCTGAGATCGATCTCCAATTGCCGGAGCGCCTTGTCTTTGCCGGATAACGCTTGGCCTAGGAAAAACTGCGCCATGACGAAGATCAGCAGCAAAAAGATGATCACCATCAACAGCGTCGCCAACGCATCGACGAAGCCGGGCCAGATGACGGTAGATCGATGCTCGCGGCGGCTGATCGCGGCCATGCGGAATTAAGTTCCGTCGCCGGTGGCGGCGATGGTGCGCGCCAAAAGGCGGATTTCGCGGCGCAGCGCGTCGGATATTTCGTCGCGGGATTGGGTCGTCTCGTCGATCAGGCGCTGCAGATGATTGTCCATGGAGCGCAGATGCGCGCGGATTGCTTCATCATTGCCGCCCGATGTATTGCTGCCGGCAGCAAGTTTTTCCAAAACCGGTTTCATTTCGACCTGGGTCTCTGCCAAGCGGCGCATCACCTGTTGTTCGGTGCGCATGTGGTCAGTCAGGGTTTCGATCTTGCTGGTGAGCGAGCTTAGGCCCGTGTTGACGTTGTTTTTGCCTTCTTCGCTGCGCGCCATGATGACTTGCAGGTTTTCCAAGCTCTCAGCCGTCTGCTCCAGCAGCGCTTGTACATAGGCAGGCACGTTGCCGCCTTCACCGTCGCCGCCGAGCGCGCCGGATGACAGCCGCGTCACGCTGGACAACCATTCTTCAAGTTCGTTGTAAAAACGGTTTTGCGATTGGCTCGCCTGCAAATCTAAAAAGCCCAACACCAACGACCCCGCCAAGCCAAACAAGGAAGACGAGAACGCCGTGCCCATGCCATCGATGGGCGCTTGCAGACCGGCCTTCAGACGCTCGAACACGGCGGCGGTATCGTCACCGCCGACATTCAAGCCTTCAATCACCGTGCCGATGGAGCCAACGGTCTCTAAAAGACCCCAGAACGTGCCGAGCAAGCCTAAGAAGATCAGCAAACCGATGTTGTAGCGCGACAGATCACGGCTTTCATCCAGCCTGGCCGCAATGCCGTCCAAGATTGAGCGCATCGACATCGCGGATAGACTGAACCGGGTCCGGCCTTGGCGGTCGGCCAGCATCGTCGCCATCGGCCCCAACAGCTTTGGCAGGTCGCCGCTTTGCGGGATTGTCGCTTGAAGCCCGTTCTCGGCGTTGTCCAAATGCTCCCGAAAGCTGTCCAGCCAAGAAACCTCAGCATATAACAATATCACCTGGCGAAAGTTATACAGCAGCCCCAAGACAAGCACGCCGAGGATCAGGCCGTTCAGGGCGGCGTTGGCCATAAAGGCATCTCGCAGCGGCTGAAACACGAAAAAGCACGCCGCACCGACGCAGCCTAAAAAGATAATCATACGGAACAGGAAAACGGTCGGGCGGGTCATCAGATCACGATATCCTATGATACTTGTGGCCTATTATGACGTAGTGCCGCGCGGACGTCGTGTGAGCATCTTGTGACAGCCGGTGGCGTTTTTCGCAAAAGGTCGCCTGGGGCGAACGGCATCCCGGGCAATCTGGATCGTTTAACGTTTGACGATGTTGACGTCGACCCGGTTCTCAGGTGCGCCTTGTTCTTTGTCGCCCAGCGCGCGGACGTCAATGCGTGTCGAGCGCAGGCCTTTTTCAATCAGGTATGAGCGTACCGATAGGGCGCGCGACAGAGAAATCCGGCGGGCTTTGCTTGATGTCAGATCTGAACCTGCGGCATAGGCCATCAACTGTACGCGCAAGTCGTTCGACGCCTCAAGCTTGGCATAGACGCTGTCCAAGATGCCTTGCCCGTCGGCGGAGAGTTTCGTGTCATCACCGTTAAACAAAACCTGTGCAGGCTTTTCGCCGCTAGCATCTGGCAGGGATGCTTGTTCGGCGGCCGCGGGGGCGGCCGATGATGCCTCAGCCGAGCTTGGCGACGCAGGGGCTGTCGGCGTGGCTGCGGGGGCCGGAGGAGCCGCAGGGGCTGCGGGCGCGCTCGGTGGCGGCGGTGCGGCTGCGACTTCGGTTTTTGGAGCAGGTGCTGGCGGGGGTGGCGGTGCGGCGTCCGCCGCTTTGATTTTGGCGGCTGCGGCCGGTTTTGCAGGTGCGGGCGGCGCTTTGGCCTCACTCAATTGTTTCGGCGCGCTCGGCGCGGCAGCGGTTTGAACAGGCGCTTTCGGCATAGGGGCCGGGGCTGGCGCTGGCGCGGCGGCTTGCTTTGCAGGCGCGCTGCCTGGTTTGCGGAGGTTCACGGTCCCGCTCTGACCGGTATTGCTGCCAGGCATGTCCACATACAACTGCGAGCGTGGCATCGTGGCACCCGGTATCAACAAGCCGTCTCGGGACATTGGTGCCATACCTTGCGCGGTCGGGGACCCGCTCGGCATCGCTGAGGCGTTTTGGCCGTCAATCGCCCCCCAGTTAATGACAACATTATCCGTTGCTGCCTGATTAGAAGAGGTCTGCGCCAACGCAGCGTGATTGCTGACTGCGAGCGCAAAAGCAGCCCCGCCCAAAAAAAGAGCAGATCGCACATACGAAAATCGTTTGTCGCTTTGGCGGTCCATGGGGCCTCCCTCAATCGCTTGGCGCGGGTTTCCGCGTAAAATCTTTCGGCAGATCATCATCATCAGATGCAGCCTCGAAAATAATCAAGGCTTGGTCAACCCTCAACAGCTTTACACGCCTTTGCGTGCGGTCTTTAAGAGTTTCATGAAGTCGCGGTCGAGGTCGCCATTGCTGGCGATAATGCTGCCGTTCTCTAACATCTTATCTTTGCCGTTGATGTCGGTGACAATACCGCCCGCTTCGCGAACCAACAAAATGCCTGCGGCCATATCCCAGCTTTGCAGGTTCCGCTCCCAATAACCATCATAGCGTCCAGCGGCGACAAACGCGAGGTCGAGGGCTGCGGAGCCGAAACGGCGAATGCCGACGGACCCTGCCATCACGGCCTCAAGCTCTTTGATAAAGACGTCGTGGTCGGGGCGACCCAAGAACGGGATGCCCGTCGCAAAAAGGGATTCGTTGATGTGCTGGCGACCCGACACACGTAGCCGCGAGTCCCGCAAAAATGCACCTTTGCCGCGCTCAGCGTAATACAGATCGTCGGTGATCGGGTTATAGACCACACCCGCTTCGATGCGCCGGTCACGCTCAAGCGCGACTGAGACTGCGAAGTGTGGAATGCCGTGCAAAAAATTCGTCGTGCCGTCGAGAGGATCGATAATCCACCGGTTGGAAATATCGCTGCCTTCGATCTCGCCGCCTTCCTCGTTCAAAAAACCATAGGCCGGACGCGCCTTTTGCAGGGCGGTGACCAGTATACTTTCGGCCTTGGTGTCGGCTTTGGTGACGAAGTCGGCAGGTCCTTTGCGCGAGACCTGCAGTTGTTCGACTTCGCCGAAGTCGCGACGCAAAGCCCGACCGGCTTTTTGTGCGGCCTCGACCATGACGGTGAGGAGGGGGGTGAGACGTGACATAAGTGGTTTTTGCCGTCCTTAATCTTTTGCGCGTTCGACGTAGGTGAATTCGCGGGTATCGACGACGATCCGGGTGCCGGCACCGATGTGCGGTGGCACCAAGACTTTAACGCCGTTTTCCAAAACTGCTGGCTTATATGACGACGATGCGGTCTGACCTTTGACGACGGCGTCCGCTTCGGCAATTTCCAACGTCACGTGTTGCGGCAATTCGACGCCCAGCGGCTCATCTTCAAAGCTCTCGATTTTAACGTTCATGCCGTCTTGCAGGAACGGGACCAAATCTTCACCGACAGCCTCGGTGGAGAGCACCGTCTGCTCATAGGTCTCTGGGTGCATAAACGTGTGCATGTCGCCTTCCGAGAACAGGAATTGATAATCCGTTTGCTCGAGGCGTGCGCGCTCGACCTTTTCTGAGGAGCGGAAGCGCTCGTTCAGCTTGGTGCCGTCGCGAATGTCTTTCAATTCAACTTGCAGGTATGCGCCACCCTTACCGGGTTGCGTGTGCTGGATTTTGGTTGCGCGCCAGAGCCGGCCCTGGTGCTCAATGACCATCCCTGGACGGATGGCGTTGCCGTCGATCTTCATGATCTATCGTCCTGAAAACTATTATGCCGTAAAAGGTTGGTTGCGTTAACGCTCAGTCGTTGGCGCGGGTTCTATCAGGTCGCCCCGCACTCTGCCACCGAAAATGTGGTCTTTACGCCTTTACGGGCTCAGCGCTTGATCCGTGGTGCAAAAGCGCGGACGGCTTCGGCAGGCCCGCCCGGGTGTCCCCAAACGCCATTGATGACCGCCAGATAATCCGCGCCCGCTTCAACCAATGGGCCGCAATTTTCGGGCGTGATGCCGCCGATGGCGACGCAAGGCACGATGGTCATGGTTGACCACCATTCGACGATATCAGGGTCGGCTTGGTGTTTGGCGTCTTTGGATGTGGTCGGAAAAAAGGCCCCGAAGGCGACGTAGTCCGCACCGCCGTCGCCGGCTTCAATCGCCAGATCGCGGCTGTCATGGCAGGTCACGCCGATGATCGCGTCTTTACCCAAAAGGGTGCGCGCGTCGGCCAAGCTGCCGTCGTCTTGCCCCAAATGCACGCCATCTGCGCCGGTCGCCTGTGCAATGTCGGCGCGGTCGTTGATGATCAGCGGAATATCGGCAGCATGGCAGATCGGCATAAGCACATTGGCGCCGGCAATGATGTCTTCATCCGGCACGTCTTTGAGGCGTAACTGCACCGCGCCGACCGCGTCCGGTGCCGCGTCAATCGCCGCTTTCAGATCTTCGGCAAACGCATTTGGATCGATTTTCGCCGGCGTGATCAGATAGAGTTTACACGGTGGCGTTTTAGCTTCGCTCATGCGCTGTTGTCTCCCGCGTTGTCTCTGAGCCATATGTCCAGGGCGTCGTCGCTGACGTCGTCACTAAGATCAAGACCGGCAAGCGGGCCTTTGACGACCGCGCCACCGCATTGTTCTGCAATATTCGTGAGTTTGATAAACACCGTTTCGGGTGCCGTCGAGCAGATATATATGCACCCAGACCGCAGCGCCTGCAACGCCGGACCCGGATCTTCGCCGCAATCGAGGATCGAATCGAAGGTGATTGAATTTTCATCAAGGTCCGCGCGGACCATTGCGATCATTTCGCGAAATACCGCAGGGCCGAGGGTGGCAGCGGCGCTCGGTGCGCTGAGCAGGGTCAGGTCTACACCTAAGTTTTGCGCCCGGCTGACGGCGCGGCGCGCCTGGTGGATGTCGTGGACAACAACCAGGGCGCCGCGCATATCAGGGCCTAACTTTTACAGGCCGGCCATCACCGATGCCGTATCCGGCATCCGGTTGGAGAAGCCCCACTCGTTGTCGTACCAGCTCAACACGCGCACGAAGGTGCCGTCGATGACCTGCGTTTGCGTGGCATCAAAGGTCGAGCTGTGTGGATTGTGATTGAAGTCGATAGAGACCAGCGGCTCAACATTATAGCCGAGCACGCCTTTCAGGGGACCTTCAGCGGCGGCCTTCATCGCTTCGTTGATTTCTTCGGCGCTGGTCGCCCGACCGGCGTCAAAGGTCAGATCAACCAAAGAGACGTTTTGCGTCGGTACGCGGATCGCGGTGCCGTCCAGCTTGCCGACCAGTTCCGGCAACACCAGGCCGACGGCCTTTGCAGCGCCGGTCGAGGTCGGGATCATTGAGGTCGACGCGGTCCGTGCCCGACGCGGATCGGAGTGCAGGGTATCGAGCGTGCGCTGGTCGCCGGTGAAAGCGTGGATCGTCGTCATGTAGCCGCGCTCAATCCCGACCAAGTTGTTCAGCACATAGGCGACCGGCGCCAAGCAGTTGGTGGTGCAAGATGCGTTCGACACGATGGTGTCGGCGGCGGTCAGGCTGGTGTGGTTGACGCCATAGACGATGGTCTTGTCGACGTCTTTACCCGGTGCCGAGATCAGGACTTTCTTTGCGCCTGCTTCGATATGCTTGCCGGCGCTCGCGCGGTCGACGAACAGGCCGGTGCATTCCAGCGCCACATCGACGCCCAATTCGCCCCACGGCAGATTGGCCGGGTCACGCTCGGCGGTCACTTTCATGACGCCGGCACCGACGTCGATGGTGTTGCCGTCGACTTTGACCTCACCTGGGAACGGGCCATGCGTGGAATCGTAGCGGAACAAGTGCGCGTTCATCTCGACCGAGCCCAAATCATTGATGGCGACGACTTCGATGTCGTTGCGCTTGCTCTCGACGATGCTGCGTAAGACCAATCGACCGATACGTCCAAAACCGTTAATGGCGACACGTGTTGCCATGCTGTCCTCCTGTGCTGGTCGCAGCCGCAATAGGCGCGACATTTAAATAAACGCGTTGTTTCACTGTGCGCGCAAAAAACCGGGTTTCCCGCGAAAGGTCAATGTTTGATTGCCGGATGTCGTCGGAGATTTTTACCGAAGGCGGCGAAATATGAAAAATCCTCAGAGTCTCAGAATTTTACGAGCAATCTCTCAGGTTGCGTTTGACGAAAATTGCGGAACCGGCTTAACCTCTGGACAATCACAGGTTTGTCGCACACTGGCGTCATCGCGCCGGAGAGACGAAAAGGGGGCCATGATCGGCATGTCGACATCGACAATCGCCAAGGCATCGAAGGTTGATCGCGCCGTAGAACGGCTCGAAGCGGCTGTAGACCGATTGGACCTCGCATTGACAGCCAAGGCATCGACAACATCCCCTAAAGGTGCGGATGATTCGGAACACAAGGCAGCACTTGACGCGCTTCGTCAGGAAAATTCTGACCTGCGTGACCTAAACCGCACTGCCGCCGACCGACTGGCCGGTGCGATTACCCGGTTAGAATCGCTTGCCACCGCTGACATGAAAGGCTGAGCCAGTGGCACAAGTCACCGTTAGCATCAATGATCGCAAATACACGGTCGCCTGTGACGATGGACAAGAAGCACATCTGACCCGGCTCGGCGGCTATATTGATCACCGTGTGTCTGAACTGGTTGCTGCCGTCGGGCAAATCGGTGATGCCAAGCTTTTG
>JAFMCK010000141.1 GCA_017857825.1 Rhodospirillales bacterium | reverse complement strand
ACCAATGGTCGATCAGGGTGCGGTCTTTCTCGACCGAGGCATGCATCAGGAACGTCATATCGTAGTTACTGAAGGCACGGCGCACGTCGGGGGTATTTTTGCCCTTCAACGACGGATCGCGCATGACCATCCGTTCGAGGTCGACAAGACGCGGCTTGGCGTTGCGAAGCCGATCCTGACGCTCAATCGGCGACAAGTCATCGGAGATCAGGTTGCTAAGCGTGATCGCGCGTTCGCGTTCGAGGTTTTCCAGCGTGCCGGCGGTTGCCGAGGTCGCGCTTACGGCGACCAGGATTGCGCAGGCGGCGGCGGTGATCAGGTTTGCTTTATTCATTGTCAGGTTACTCCTATTGCTCAATTGCTGGCGATGAACAGATCTACCGAAGCGGCAGGACTGGACATGTCCGGAATATCGCTGTCGGCGATTTCCGCGTTGAGGCCCTCTTCGGACAGCGCCATCGCGTCCAGCGCAACCAGCTTTGCCATGTAGCCGAGGATCGTTTCTTCTTGCTGCAAGATCGCAAGTTCGGACTCTGTGTCGGCCATCAGGGCGCGCACATATTCTTCTTGGGTGACCGCCTTGCCGTTGAGCTTGGCGCTCTCGTTCATTTGGTGAGAGTCGATTTTTTGCGCCAGCTTCTCGATCGCCGACATGTTTTCGGCGTATTTTTTGCCGTATTTGCTTTGCGGCGCATCAACGCTGTTGAAAAGCTGGATGTCGACTTTGCTGATCGAACTTTCGAAGCGGTTTTGCGCTTCTTCCTGCTTGGCGATCAGCGCACGCTGGCGCGGGTTGTCGCTGCCTTTTTGGTCGGCGATTTCGTTCAGCAGTTTGTCCAACAGCCGGCGCTTGGTCAGCAATTGCTTGCGGCGCAGATCGTTGCGGTCCGCCATCAATTCCAGATACGCATGCTTTTCGACCAAGACCCGGTGGCGCAACTCGGTTTTGACCTCGCCATCGGCAATTGTGACCGCATCGTTCAACTCGCCAAGGCTTTGCGCCTTAAGGCCGATGTTCTTTTCGGCGCCGATCACGGCCTGACCAAGTTCGGAACGCCGAAAGTCCTGATCGATGGACTTCGTCAGATACGTCGCCGGCAACTTCACCAAGCGCTCGACGGATTGCGGCTGCCATTTTGCATCGGCCATAACGATATTCGGTACGGCGAGTACAGAGACGACGGCGATGCCGGCAAGAAGGATTGATTTCTTCATTTTCATGGCCTCCGGTTAACGTTGCTTCCAATAGGAAATTCGGCGCATTTCCGCGCGAACGCCCTTGCTCACATTCAAGAACGCGACGTTTTCGGTGTTACCGGCGTGAACGATCAGTTCCATCGTATCGATGAACGATTCGCCGTCCGCGTAATACAGGTCGCGCCCGGAAAATGTCTTCTTGAAGGTTTCGAGGTTTTCGCGTGCGCGGGCAACGTCGCTGCCCTTCACGTAGTTCTGAATGCTCAGCGCGTAGGCGCGCATCCGCTCTTCTTCGGCAACGGATTTCGCATCAGGCCCCATATCGGCCTCGCATTTTTCCAAAAGCCGTGCCGACGTCAGGTAGCGTGCGGTATCGTTCGACTGACGCGCCTTGGTGTCGATGCCCATCGCCTCATCCACGCAAGAACGGTATTCCCGAACGGCAGAGATCTCCGCAAAGCGTGCCTCACGGTAGCCCACCCCTTCATAGAGGTCGCCCGTGGTTGCCGACTGACAGGCCGAAAGAAGGGCTGCCACGCCAAGGGGCGCCGCCGTCAGCAAGAGTTTTCTTACGCGTGGGAGCCGATTATCCTTGGGTTTGTTCTGCATTGCTCGATCCTCATTGTTATGTCGATGCATGAACAATGGAGGTGCCAGAGCGTTTTTCGTGCTTCACCCGAAAAATAATTTAAAAGGGCGTGCGTGAGCTTAGACGGGCGGCGCTAATTGGCCTTTGCAAGCGCAACGAGTTGCGAAACAGTCGTCACATTCAATTTTTCTTTTATATTTGCGCGGTGAAACTCAACGGTTCGAGCACTTATCTTGAGCAGCGATGCCGTCTCTTTGTTGGTGTGGCCGGCGACAAGAAAATCGAAAACCTCGCGCTCCCGCTCGGTTAAATTTTCGATGGCATTACCGAAGCGGTTACCTGGCTTCCCATCATTCTGAGTGCGCCGGGCAATATCCAGCGCGGCATTTATCTTCTTGATAAGTGTCTGATTGTTAAGCGGCTTTTCCAAAAAGTCATACGCCCCATATTTCATCGCCGTAACGACATCGGGCACGGAGCCGAAGCCGGCAATGAATATAACGGGAAGGACGACGTCTTTGTCCTTCAATGCCGCCTGAACGGCGAGGCCTTTGACCTCACCTAAATGCATATCCAGCAGAATAACGCCGACCGGATTTAACGCCGCCGAGAGAAATTCGTCAGGGCCTGAAAAAGCCTGGGTTTGGAACCCTTCGTATTTCAACAAATCATCGATCGCCGCAAGATGGCTGAGGTCGTCGTCGATGATATATATCGTGGCTGAATTCGACGTCATTTATTCATCCGGCAACGACAATTTGATGACTGTATGCCCGTCCGTAGCGGTGCGATCCAGGAACAGTTTTCCGCCCGAACGCTCGACGATGGATTTGATCAGCGCTAAGCCTATCCCCATGCCTTCCGGCTTCGATGAGAAAAAAGATTCCCCCGATCGGACCAGCGAAAAGCCATCAGATGCACCTGAATTATCCGAGACCGCAATCGTAATACTATTGTCCTTCTCTTGGTACCCGGTAACATGGACTTCACCGTTGCGATTTGCCAGCGTTTTGACACTCTCAACCGCGTTTCTGATCAAATTGATCACAGCTTGTTGTGCAAGGGTTCTGTGATTTGTGTGAAACGTTATTTTTTCATCGCACGAGACCGAGACTTTGACGCCCGATTTATCGATGGTCGGCCTGAGTACATCAATCGACTGTTGGAGGGCTTTTTTCACATTCACTTCTGCGGGCAAATCAGCGCCGACGGACGTAAACGTGCGAATGCGTTGAATTATTTCGGATGCGAGATCATTGGCTGAAGATGCTTTTGCAAGCCAGGTCTGCAATTGTTCTTCCGTCACTTTTCGCTTAAAGAGCCCGGATCGCGCGAGATTTACGTAAATACTTGCCGTCGATAGCGGCTGATTGATTTCATGAGCGAGTTCTGCGCCGACGGCATCCAGCATCGCGATGCGCTCGGCGCCCTGCCTTGCAATCGTCTCGTTAACGAGCCGGCCTTCCGCTTCATACTTCTCAAGAAACGCACAGCCCATAGAAATCGAGGTAATCATCACAATCGTGATGAATGCATTTATGACGATGTTCGACTGGTCACCGACTTGGACCAGCGGTCCGAAACTGAAGGCGGAGAGCGCAACGGAAATCAAAACAATCTCGCCCGCGATCAAAGCGGCGCCGAGGAGGTAAAACCGAAAAGCCGCATAAATGATTACGGGAATCAAAATGAATAGGGTCGGCACTTCGGTCGGATAACCCAGCAATACATCCGTTTTAATGGCAAGCCAGGTCAGCAGGCCCGCGATAAGAATAAGCCCCGTCAGTTCCAACAGGTTGCCTGGGTAATTTACGCGTTTTCCAAGCGCCTGCTTTGCAACAGAAAGCGCCAACGGCACGACGACGAACACCCCTAGGGCATCCGCGTACCACCAGTTAAAGGTGAGTACCGGAAAAAGATGAAAAGGCGCTAGGTCGTTAAGGCAAAGTGCCGTCGACCCCATGACGGCGCTCGCGATCGGTCCGATCACACATGCCGTGCCGCCGAACAGGAATAACTTTTTCGCGTGATTGATCGACAGCGCGGCATCGGTGAGCCGATTATAAAGATAGGCGCTGATTAACACCTGGGTCGGCCCCGCCACCGTTTGCAGCAAAAGGCCGACAACGCGTTCCCAACTATCGATCGGTCCAATTTGCGAGAGAACGACGAACAGCGCGCCAACGACAACGCCGGGAAACGCTCTTAAGCCAAAGATGATACAAAACGCGGTGCCGATCCCCGACGGCAGCCAAATGAGCGGCGCATACGTATAGGGCCCATGCAGGAAAAGACTGAGTTCCCCCGATGCAAAATATACCAGCGCCGCGCTCAGCCAGATCAGGAGCGCATGCTCGGACTGATGAGGGCCGTCTTCGGAAAGGTGATTGCGTGGGTTCATTTAATTATTTAATCAGAGTTTTAAAAACATGATGCCTCGTATTTTTCACGAGTTTTGCACATCCAATCGCCGATGTATCAATATTAACCAGCCAATCGGTCGCTTTGGCGACTTATCGTCTCTGGGTGGCTCTCCTTCCCACGAGGGCACGGCTGAAGAAGCGAATTTATTAGTCCCTAAATATTTTCGTTCGTTAAAGAGTAGGTTGCCGAGGACATACGGTAGCCTACTCTTTTCCTTTTGGTTTCTAAAGTACCTCTCCGCCAAACCAACCTCAGCTTCACCGACCAGCTCCTTGACCGACTTGTAGCTGCCCGACGGTTAACTTTTCTCCTTACGTAGGCTTTTCCATGGCTATCTTGTTTTTGCCCTCATTCAAAAACACGGCTTGTCTCTAATGTGTTGAGATTTGCAAATAAGGCTTTAACACAAGATACAACGAGTTACTGCTCTGGGCAATTCCCGAACGTTCCTTAGCCAACCAGCATTCATCAACTTTTAAACGCAGAAATGATGATTATTATGATAAAGATAGCTATCGTCCGCTTTCGGCTTTTATTTAAGCGCCGCGAAGGGTCTGCCTGCGCTAAGACTGTATGACTAAATCAAAGCCTGATAATAACGATTTTCCCGACTTGCCCTGGACTATAGAACAAGACCTTCTTGATCAGGTGGAACTTGCGTCAACCGAGAAGATCATTGATCTCGTAATTGCACGATACCTAATGGCCGGTGATCCCAGGCCGTTTTGCTGGTGGGTTGAACAAGGGCACCGACCGTCTGATGCAGTCCTTAAAGTCCTCGCGCACACCCTGAACCCAGATGCTACCAAAGACGAACGGTTCCCATATTATTTTGAGCGCAAACAGCGGTTTCCCAAGAAAGGCCGTGAACAAAAGGGTCCCGAGCAAAAACTCAGGGATATTCTTATTGCGCTTTGTATCCAGAAACGCCTTCAGGACAATGGCCCCGGCAGTTACGATGCCACCATCAAGGACATAGCCAACTGGGTTGGTGTTAGTGAAGCGCTCACCAAACAAGCCTACGACACCTATAAAGACGCCGTCGCAAACCCCACGAACGATTAAATCAGATTTAAATAACCTGCCATTTCATGGATTCATGTCCATGAACTGACGCATACCTGGTCGCATGAGCAGAGCGATTAGGCATGACCCGAGCATAAACAACGACACTGGTCACCGATCAGGTGAGCCGATTGAGCAACCTGTGTTAGTGCTCGCCCGGTTGCTGGCGCACCAAGCCGCAGCTGAGTTTGTGGCTCTTTCAGCAATCACGCCTAACATCCAAGGCTCTACTTCCGATCAGGACATTTTCCATGACGAATGACCGTACCGCTCGTGCGCACGCGCATGCGCGCAATGCTGTTACCCCCCTTCTCACAATCAAACAGGTCGCAGGCATTTTGCAGGTCTCAGAAAAGACGGTCCGCCGCTGGATTGAGGTACGAGAACTACCGGCCGCAAAGCTCGGCGGGCAGTGGCGCATCCGCCCCCGTGACCTCGATTTATTCATCAAAGACCGCCTGGAATGGTGACCATAGATGGCGATTCATTTCCATAAATTTCAATGACTTGCGGCCTTGTCGGGAGAACGCTGCCCAGCAATTCGTAATTGTTTTCTGTGCTACGACATCCCGAATGAGGCGCGATTTGACCCCGATTCTACCCGTGTCCAACATTGACCAATTAGGAGCTTTCCCGATGACCAACCAACCCCCAAAAACCATGGCTGAGTTAAAGGCACGCATCAAAGCGAACCACGACGTCAAAGCATCGCGTCGCCGCGATCTAATCAGCGCGATTGAGACCGTGTGTCATATTCTGGGTTCGACCCCAGAGATCGTGCCCGCCAACATGCGGTTTGTGCGTCAACGACTCCGCCAGATTAATCACCTCAAGGTGCGCAAACGAAAGGGCACTGGCCACATAAGTGAGAAGACGTTTCAGAACACACTGAGCTTGCTCGTGGCCGCCATGAAGATTACGAAGACAGATAACTCTCAAACGGGATGCCAGCCCAGCATGTCGTCAGCGTTTCAGGAACTATATGATAAAATCCCTGATCGATTCTTAGGCTATAAGTTGGCCCGGTTTTTCCGGTATTGCAGCCTAAACGGCATAGCTCCTGATAGCATTAATGACCAAGTCATCGCAGAATTTGAAGCGCATGTAGTTTCTGAGAGCCTGCACCGAGACCCTCCCAAGGTCGCTCGCGATGCAGTCCTGACTTGGAACAAGCTGAGAGAAAATATTGTTGGTTGGCCGAATATCCATCTCACGCGAAAGCCCTCGCGACCACCTTGGACATTTCCACTGGAGACCTATCCCGAGTCGTTTCAAGTGGAGGTAGACGCTTGGAGCAAGCGCTTGGCGATGGACGACATTTTTGACGATGACGCCCCCGTAAAACAGTGCCGCCCAGCCACCATTAAACACCGCCGGTTTCAGATCCGAATGATGGCGGCTGCCATTGTCCGCAGCGGCGTTGATAAGTCTCAGATCACCTCATTGGCTGATTTGGTCGAACTGACCAATTTTCAACGGGGTTTGGAATTCATGATAAGCCGGAAAGACGGCGAGATCACTGAAGCCCTATTCGGACTGGTTTCAGGCATTAAGTCTGTCGCCCGCCACTTCGTTAAAGTGGACCAGGCGCAGGTTAAACGACTTCAAAATATTTCTAGGAATATCGACAAAAAGGCCAACCGCTATAGGAAGAAGAACAAAGAACGCCTTGAGCAGTTCCAGCTTAGTCTGACTAACTTGGCTAAACTGATCGCCCTCCCCGATTTCCTATTGGATTGCTCGACCAAACCAGGTTTGAAACCGCGCAGCGCTCCCTTGTTAGCGCAGTCCGCCGCGGCCATCGAGATCTTACTGATGACAGCGCTACGGATTGGCAACTTGGCCAACTTGGATCTGGAGCGCCATATCCGCTGGGTTCATGAAGGCAAAGCAACCCGCATGTTCATCGTTATCCCGGCGGATGAAGTCAAAAACGACAAACCTCTGCATCACGAGCTTAAAGGGCAATCACTCAGAGTGATCCGTCATTATTTGAAGGTGGCACGTCCCATATTGTTGAATGGAACACCTAGCACAGCGTTCTTTCCCAAGATGGATGGATCATGTCGCAACCCAGGCGACCTATCTGATCAGATCAAACGCCACATATTTTCCAAAACCGGCTTGATCGTTCATGCGCACCTATTTCGCAATCTCGTTGCCACCATCCACAACAGAGTGATCCCGGGTGACGTGGCAACAGCAAGTTATGTCTTGGGTGATCGCATGGAGACCGTCATGCGGTCCTATGCGCAGTTTGAACAAAAGGCTGGTTTGGATCTCTACCAACAATCAGTCATCCAGCTTCGCGGGAATGACGATGGCGGGGAGGACGAATGATGCCCAATCTCCTCGAACCTGTTCGCCGATGCCTTCATGTCCACGAATGGCCCGAGCTTGATCAACAGGCCTGGCACGACGCGACATCACTGGGTCACGTTTGGGATGACCATGTGGGCCGCGGCGCTCTGTGGCGCCCACCCACCTTGAATAAAAACCGTCAAGCCTATGGTCGTTGGTTGAGTTACCTCATCCATATTGGAGAACTGGACCCACTAGAATCGCCTACGGCACGGATCATCCAGGGACGCGTCAAAGGCTATGTCCTCATGCTGCAAACCCAGATACAGTCAGAGACGGTTTGGACATATGTCGTCAACTTGCATCAGATCGCGCTGGCATTTGCGCCTAATTTAGATTGGGGCTGGTTATATCGCATCAGTGCCAAGCTACATATCAAGAAGCGACCTTCTAAGAACAAGCTGCAACGGATGGTGCCTGCACCTGAGATTGCAGCTTGGGCATATAACCGACTTGAGGAACTTGAAGGCTTGCAGGTGCGCCAGGACAGAGATTCTTTGGCTTATCGCAACGCATTGATGGTGGCCATCTTAATCGAATGCCCTGTCCGACTTCGCAATCTTGCGATGATTCGCATTGATCGGCATCTCAAAACTAACGGCGATAACTATTATCTGGATTACGCCCCACATGAGATCAAGACGAACCGCTATCTGACTGCGCACCTGCCGTCATGCCTCTCCCCATTCATTGATTCATGGCTCAAGACTTGGCGATCCATTCTCTTGCATGGCAGATCGGCAGATGCGTTTTGGATTGGCAGTCGGGGCGAGCCGATGAAGTCGCGGGGGATTTATGGCTGCATCATGGACACGACTGAGCAGGCATTCGGCGTTCGCATCAACCCACATCTGTTTCGTGATATTGCCGTCACCACCATCGCGGATCTAGCGCCCGAACATATTGGCGTCACAGCATCCATCCTCGGCCATACGAACCCAAAGACGACCGAAGATCATTACATCCATGCCAATCAACTTCAGGCGAGCCGTCGTCATCATGACGCCGTGAATGATCTTCGCGCTCAGCTATCGGCTCAGTTTCACAATCCTTTTAAATAGGGAGAACAATCATGCGCGCCGTCATTTACGCAAGATACTCGACCGACATGCAGTCCGAGACCTCGGTCG
>JAFMCK010000140.1 GCA_017857825.1 Rhodospirillales bacterium | reverse complement strand
GCTCCGGGTTGGCCGCGCTGACACTGGCGCTGGTCTTGAAAATGCAGCATGTTGCATGGCCGCTCGCGACGGGCACCCTCACCTCGTTCGCCGTACTCGGTCTTCTGAACAACGTGATCCCGTATAGTTTGCTGTTTTGGGCACAAACACAGATTCCCAGCGGTCTCGCGTCAATTCTTAACGCAATGACCCCGATATTCTCGATCCTGGTCGCACATTTGGCGCTGTCCGACGAACGGATGTCCGTAAACAAAGCCATCGGCATCGGTTTCGGTTTTGCCGGTGTTGTGGTTTTGCTCGGCGCCGACGTATTGACCGGCACAAATATCGCCACCCTAGGTATGATCGCCTGCCTTGGCGCCGCGCTTTCCTATGGGCTCGCCGGTGTTTACGGACGGCGCTTTGCAGCCATGCGGCTATCCGTGACCCAGATCGCTTTCGGCCAACTTGTAGCCACAACGATCATCATGATTCCCATTGTCACAATTTTTGATGCGCCCTGGACTCTGCCGGTGCCCAGCATGCGCGCGACACTCTCCGTTCTGGCCCTTGCCGTCGCGTCGACGGCGCTTGCCTATATCGTTTTTTTCAAACTGCTGTCGTCGGCGGGCGCGGTCAACACAGCGCTTGTCACATTACTGGTGCCGGTCAGCGCAATTCTATTGGGCAGCTTGATCCTGGGCGAAGCGTTGTTGCTGCGGCATTACGCGGGCATGGCACTGATCGCGGCAGGCTTGATCGCGATTAATGGGCGCGGCTTTTCTCGGGCGAAGATCAGCTAAACGACTGTGTGTATGAAAGCGGCAAATTTATTGTCTTAAAAGACAAGATGGTAGCGCCCGCAAACACCCTACTTCCGAGGCGGCAGATCGACCGTGAATGTCCGCGTACCGGCACCGTGCACGTTGTCGTAGGCGCGCACCGTCACAGATGTAACCCCGATCGGAATTTCGACGCGGCCCAATGAACGAGTGAACGGTTGTTCGTCGACATGCGGATGATACAACGTGCGGGTCCCTAAGATATCGCCGGTCGGCGACAACACTTCCCACTTGTCGGCATAGTGCGTCCATCCCTCGTCCCGATGGCTGACAGTAGCCGTAAAGGCATAGGTACCGTCTTCATTAGCGCGCACTTGGACATCCAGCACCGACGCCTCGCCCGCGTGCCCTGCCCCGGCAAAACCAAGACATCCCAAAGCAACAATAATCAACGCTGAAAACATATGAGACCGCATTGGACTCTCTCCCGATCTAATGTCGTCTCAAGGGTGGTCTGATCCGGCGCCGAGATCAAGCCTGGGGTCAACTTATTCAGAAGCACCACGGCAAAAGAAAATTGAAGTTATCGGCAGAAAACAGTTGATGTTCATTTTTTGTTCTATTAACGTTGAAACATGGATGAGCGCAAACATCCGCCGCCATACATCGAAGAAACGGGAGATTAAAATGACCAATTGGAACAACGCCGGCCGCTTCCTCAGCGAATTTCTCGCCCTCGGGTCCCTGTTCGCCGCCGCTTACGTCAGCATGATGCTGGTCTAATCGTCTAAGGGGGGCACTTCTCGCTTTTGACCGTCGGCGTCGATGGCAACGAAGGTGAAGGTGCCCTCGGTGACTTTGATGCGGTTTTCCGGTTTCCGGCCACGCAGCACCCAGGCCTCGACCAACACGGAGATCGAGGTGCGCCCCACTTTCGAGACCTCGGTATAACAGCACACCACATCGCCGACGAAAATCGGCCGATGGAAGCTAAAGCCATCGACGGCAACGGTGGCGACTCGGCCGTCGGCGCGGTTCCAGGCGGTAATACCGCCGGCGATATCCATCTGCGCCATCACCCAACCCCCGAAAATATCCCCGGACGGATTGGTGTCGGCAGGCATCGCCAAGGTTCTAAGCGCCAATTCACCGCGTGGCGCCGCGCTCGGGTCTGGGTTGGTATTGAGATCGGCCATTGAGACGGCGCTCCTGATGGGGTTGAGCCTAAAATGACATGTAAAAGAGTTAACGGACTATACACAAGATATGGCTGCACAATAAAGCGGCATACACCTTATCAGCCTTGATGCCATTGCGGGGCGCGTCTAAAGTGTGCGCCGAAGCGCCGTCATGCGGCCTTGAAGTTCAGTTTGCCGGGAGCACCGTTCGATGGAGCGTAGCGATGATATGAGCGATCTTTTTGGTAACGATGCCGAAGACGCGCCGACCGCGACGTCGGCGAAATCAGCCAAAAAAGCTGCGAAATCGGCAAAGCCCTCGAAGACGGCGCCGAAGGCGACAAGGGCGGATACCGGGCGCACCAAAGATAGCTATACCGCCGATGATATCGAAGTCCTTGAGGGTCTTGAGCCTGTCCGCCGCCGCCCCGGCATGTATATCGGCGGCACAGACGAACGTGCACTGCACCACTTGGCCGCTGAGATTCTCGACAACGCCATGGACGAGGCCGTCGCCGGCCACGCCAGTCGAATTGAAATGGAACTCGGCGCTGATTACGCGCTGACCATTCGCGACAATGGGCGCGGCATTCCGGTCGATCCGCATCCGAAATTCAAAGATAAATCCGCACTCGAAGTAATCCTGACCACCTTGCATTCCGGCGGCAAGTTTGGCGGCGATGCTTACGAGACCTCGGGCGGTCTACACGGCGTCGGTCTGTCCGTCGTCAATGCGTTGGCACAAAAACTGACCGTCGAAGTCTGCAAAGACAAAAAGCTGTGGACGCAAACCTATGAACGCGGCGTGCCCAAAACCAAGCTGACCGACGGTGGCGCGGTTTCGAACCGGCGCGGCACCACGATTACGTTTATGCCAGACGTGCAAATTTTTGGCGCCGGGGCACAATTCAAACCATCAATGCTGTTTCGCATGGCACGTTCGAAAGCATATCTGTTTCGGGGTGTCGAAATTCGTTGGTCGGTGGACCCGAAAATTCTTAAAGCCGACGATGACACGCCGGAATCGGCCACCCTGCACTTCCCCGGCGGTCTTGGGGATTATTTATCGTCGGTGCTGAAAGATCGCAAAACCATGACGCCCACGCCGTTCGCCGGTGATGCGAAGTTCGCCGATGGCGCCGGGCGTGTCGAATGGGCGGTGGCGTGGCCGGTCGACGAAGACGCGTTCTTCAATTCGTACTGCAACACCGTACCGACGCCGCTGGGCGGCACCCACGAATTGGGCATGCGGGGCGCCCTGACCAAAGGCCTCCGCGCCTATGGCGAGTTGATCAACAACAAGCAGGCCAGCAAGCTGCAAGGCGAAGACGTGGTCGGCTGCGCGGACGTGATGTTGTCCGTGTTTATTCGCGAGCCCAGTTTCCAAGGCCAGACCAAAGAAAAACTGGCCACCAACGAAGCGCAAAAACTCGTCGAGACCTCGGTTCGTGACCACTTCGATCATTGGCTGTCCGGCGCGCCCGAAGTCGCCAAAGTATTGCTTGAGCATGCGATTGAGCGCGCAGAAATCCGCCTCAAAAAGCGCGATGACAAACAAACCAAGCGGCAGTCAGCAACCCGCCGCCTGCGCCTGCCGGGTAAGCTTGCCGATTGTTCAAAGTCAACGCGCGACGGGACCGAGTTGTTTATCGTCGAGGGTGACAGCGCCGGCGGTTCCGCCAAGCAAGGCCGCGCACGTGAATTCCAAGCGATCCTGCCGCTTCGGGGCAAGATCCTCAACGTCGCCAGCGCGACTGCTGACAAACTACGCGGCAACCAGGAACTCAGCGACCTGATCGAAGCACTCGGCTGCGGCACCGGTGATAAATTCATCGCCGACGATCTGCGCTACGAAAAAATCATCATCATGACCGACGCCGATGTCGACGGTGCGCACATCGCCTCCTTGCTGATGACGTTCTTCTATCGGGAAATGCCGGAATTGATCGAAGGCGGCTATTTATATTTGGCCTTGCCGCCGCTGTACCGCCTGACCCAAGGCGGCAAAACCATCTATGCCCGCGACGACGCGCATCGAATCGAGCTGATGGAGACCGAATTCAAAGGCCGCGGTAAGGTCGAGATCAGCCGCTTTAAAGGCCTGGGCGAAATGCCCCCTAAACAACTCAAAGAAACCACCATGGCACCGGCCAACCGGACGTTGGTTCGCGTTACCGTGCCGGGTGCGCTCAGCGATGACGACATCATCGAGGGTAAAGAAACGGCGCGCTTGGTTGAGCAACTGATGGGCAAAAAGCCGGAGCTTCGGTTCCAATACATTCAAGAACACGCCAAGTTCGTGCAGGATTTGGACGTTTAAGCACTTCGCCCAAATATCCTGGATAAGCCCTGAAAGCTCTCCGGGATGTCGCAATGATTGGTTAGATTGCAGTCAGCATCATCAAAGCGTGTGATTTCCGCACAGGTAAGAATCCACGCCACCTTCTATGGGCCCCCGCCTTCGCGAGGGTGATGATTTCGGGAGCCTTGGGGATTTAGCTATATTTTGCGGGTGTCACCAGCCCCCGTCATTCGCGCGAAGGCGGGAATCTATTGACGAAGAAATTACCGACCGCTCCGGCCCAAATCTTCCGTCCAGATGAATTCAAGACGCTTAAGGGCTTCGCCGATGGTCTCAATATCGCTGAGACCGGCCAGCGCGGTGCCATAGCGCTCCGCGTATGCGACCTCACCGTCGCGTACCGCCTGGATCGCACGTTTGGCTTTCTCCGTGGGAATCACGGTGACCGAGCGGCGATCATGTTTGGTCGGCTTTTGCTGAAGATACCCAAGCTCGGTTAATTTGCGAATGTTGTAGGATACGTTCGAGCCAAGATAATCCCCCCGCTCAACCAGATCGCGGACGGCTATTTCATTTTCGCCGACGTTGACCAACAGCAGCGCTTGAACGCCGTTCAGGTCGTTAATGTCGGCGCGGGTCAGTTCCGCGCGCACCACATCCAACAAACGACGGTGTAGGCGTTCCACAAGATGCGTTAAATCACGATAGGCAATGCTCACGTCTGATCTCCTTCAAGGTGTTCTTTGAGTACGCGCAAGCAACTGAAACACCTATGATTTCCATCACATTTGATAAAAATTTTCATGTTGCATGGACGCGGGGCTGAACCCGCCGTAATGTGCAGGAAAATAAAATGGGGGATATAAGATCATGAAATTTGTTCGTTTTGGCGCGGTGGGTTCCGAGAAACCCGGTCTCATCGATTCCGACGGTCGGGTCCGTGACCTGTCTGACAAGATTGGCGATTTCGCCGGCGCGGCCCTTGACCCCGACCGCTTGGCTCGGCTCGCCATGATCGACCAAGAACCCCTGCCCAGCGTCGACAAAGACGTGCGTATCGGTGCGCCGGTCGGCGACATACGCCAGTTGGTCTGCGTCGGTTTAAACTACTCTGACCACGCTGCTGAGCTTGATATGCCGTCCCCAAGCGAGCCGGTGCTCTTTATGAAGTCGCCGTATTCGATCACCGGCCCCTTCGATGACATCGCGATTCCCAAAGGCTCAGTCAAAACCGATTGGGAGGTTGAGCTTGCCATCGTCATCGGCCGCCAAGCCGAGAATGTGTCACGCGCTGCCGCGATCAATCACATCGCCGGGTTCACAATCATCAACGATATTTCTGAGCGCGCCTGGCAGCTTGAGGGCACGGGGCAGTGGACCAAAGGCAAAAGTCACAAAGGCTTTGCGCCGCTGGGACCGTGGTTGGTAACCCCAGACGAAATCAGCGACGTCCACGGATTAAAAATTTGGCTCGATGTCGGCAATGACCGCATGCAAGACGGCACCACCAAAACGATGATCTTTGATGTCGGTCACTTGGTTGCGTTCATCTCGGCGCATATGACATTGATGCCGGGCGACGTGATCGCGACCGGCACGCCTCCGGGCGTCGGCTCCGGGAAAAAGCCCCAACGGTTCCTAAAACCCGATGAAAAACTGCGCTTTGGCATCGAGAGCTTAGGCGAACAGTTGCACACGATGACGGGTGGCTGACGCCCGTAAGGATCAACTGATCCCGTAGACGGACGCCCAGCCGAGGCCGGCCTTTGTCGTAGTGGCGGGTTTGTATTCGCAGCCGATAACACCGGCATACCCCATGATGTCGCAAGCCTCGAAAAAACCCCGCATGTCATAGCCGTCACCAATCGGCTCATGACGACCCGGATAGCCGGCAACCTGGATGTGCCGGATCGTGTCGAAGTTAGCACGCAGACCTTCAATCGGATCTTCACCGTTCATCAGTGCGTGATAAACATCGTATTGCAGATTTAGGTTTTCTTCACCGACCATGGCGATCAGCGCGCGTGCCTGTTCGGTGCGCTGGATCAAATAGCCGGGCACATCGATACCGTTGATCGGCTCGACGACCACGTTGATTTCGGCGGATTCAGCGGTGCGGGCAGCGAACCGCAAATTCTCGGCATACACCGCGATCGCCAACGCCGTATCTTTTTCAGCGACGACCCCCGACATCACATGTACGCGAGGGCATCTCAATTCGCGGGCATGCGCCAAGGCATCCAAAAAGCTGTCGCGAAAATCCGCTTCACGGCCGGCCAGCGCGGCAATCCCCCGCTCGCCTCGGTCGGCGTCCCCGGCGGGCGCGTTGATCAACACCATGTTGAGCCGATTAACGACCAAGGCATCGCGCATCAAGTCCAAGTCTTTGCCATAGGGAAACTGATATTCGACGTCGCGAAACCCGGCATCGGCTGCGGCTTTGAAGCGCGCTTCAAACGGCAGTTCGGTAAACAAATACATCAAGTTCGCAGCAAATTTGGGCATTTTTTCCATCTTGTTATTGTGCGGCCAACAAAGGCTAATCAGTTGATCCATGTCAATGCTGGTGAGACAGAAATCGATGAGATAAATGCATGACACAGTCTCTTGCCGAGCGTTATGGGGCGCCAGTACCCCGTTATACCAGCTATCCCACCGCACCGCATTTTTCGGCTGACATCGGTGCAGATACCTATGCCACTTGGCTCGCCGCGTTGCCAATGGAAAAGCCGATTTCGCTGTATATGCATATCCCGTTTTGTGACGAGATGTGCTGGTATTGCGGCTGCTTTACCAAGATCGTCAAACGCTATAAGCTGATCCCTGCCTATCTGGATACGGTGCTGCACGAAACAGAACTGGTCAGCACACACATGCCGACCCGCATGACAGTCAGCCATGTGCATTGGGGCGGCGGCAGCCCGACGATGTTGAAGCCCGAAGACTGGCAACGCACCATGGATCGGCTGCACGCATTATTCGATATTGCCGCCGATGCGGAACTGGCGGTCGAACTCGACCCACGTACAACGACGCCTAGCTACGTCAGCGCGCTGGCGGCTGCCGGCATCAACCGCGTTTCCATCGGCGTGCAAGACTTTGACGCCAAAGTCCAAAAGGCGATCAACCGTGTGCAGCCGTATGCGACCACCGCGACCGTGGTCGCGTGGCTTCGAGATGCCGGCATCACTGCGATCAATCTGGACTTGATGTACGGCCTGCCGCACCAAGACGAAAACAAGATCGAACACATGACAACGCTGGCGTTAGATCTACAACCCACACGAATCGCATTGTTCGGGTATGCGCATGTACCTTGGATGCGCGCGCATCAGCGCCTGATTGACGAGCGCGCGCTTCCCGATGCGACGGAACGCTGGACGCAAGCCGAGTTGGCCGCGGATATCCTGACGCGAGCCGGATACGTGCGGGTCGGCTTCGATCATTTTGCGCATCCGGATGATCCCATGGCTGCCGCCGCCCAAAACGGCGCGCTGAAGCGGAACTTCCAAGGCTACACCACCGATGATACGGATACTCTGATCGGGCTTGGCGCTTCATCTATCGGCACGCTGCCGCAGGGATACGTACAAAACAGCGCCTCAATCCGCGAATATCAACGGCTTGTCGCAGCAGACACGCTGCCGATTGCACGGGGCTTGCAGGTCACCGACGAAGACCTTCTGAGGCGCAAGGTGATCGAAGAGCTGATGTGTCACCTCCGCGTCGACTTGGCCGCTATGTGCAAAAGCTTCGCGCAGCCGGTCGAACATTTCGATTCCACATTGGCGACATTTGATGGGTTTGTCCGCGACGGTTTGTTGAACATCGACGGCCGCGCGCTTGAGGTCACGGCGCTTGGTCGTCCACTGGTGCGTGCGATTGCGGCGGGCTTTGATTCCTATTTAGAAGGCGGTGCTGCCAAGCATTCGAGTGCCGTCTAAGCCTCGGGTACGACCTAACCCTTAGGCAACAAATCCCCGCACACGGATTTCTGCGGCGATTTCGGACGCGACATCCAGTCGTTCCGGCTGCCAGCCAAGATCAAGGGTGCCTTCAAAGGGCCGCGCGTGTGCGCCCGCGATCAAATTGCTATGCAGCCGTGCGTGCTTGTCCGAAATCAGCCCCGGCGGCGCGAAAAGATACACTGGCCGCCCAGTGGCACAAGCTTCCGAACACATAGACACCGACTCACCCGTAACGATGATCGCTGACGCCAGCGCCAAAAAGCCGACGTATGGGTTGTCATCGTCAGAATCCCAGCGGTGCAACACATGTGGGCCGGTCAGCGCCATTTCGATGGTGTCGACGGCGCGTCCGGTGCGACGGCTGGTGGTCACCATCAAAGACCCGCCGACCGCGTCGGCTGCACGCTCTGCCGCCATAATTAGTTCCAGCGCCATAGCGTCGGTGAACGTATGTTTGCGCGTACTGCCACCGATCATCACGGCGATCCGCGGCGTCGGCAGTTTTGCGACGTGTTTTTCCCACGCCGCGCGGGCTTCTCTAAGTTTGGCATCGGTAAAGCGATGTGGGGCTGCATTGATGGTGATGAT
>JAFMCK010000139.1 GCA_017857825.1 Rhodospirillales bacterium | reverse complement strand
TCAGGATTGCGCGTTGCATGGTCGACGGATTTCGGCGGCACGGCACCGATTGACCAGTCGATCCAAGAGTCGTTTGGTGCCGTTATCCAAGAAATGGCGCCATGGTTTGGGGTTTGCGAACGGCGCGACCCCGACTTCACGGCGGCCCGCGACGTGTTTTGGACGTTGCGATGCGTCTATTACCTCGCCAGCCATGAAGCCCGCGTTGCCGCGCATCGTGATGTGTTGTCACCGAATATTGTTTCTAACGTCGAAGCGGGCCTTGCCATGTCGCTTGCGGATGTGGGCCGGGCGGAGCGGGCTTGGTCGAAGCTTTACGCCGATTTTGAGGCGTATTTTGAAGATATCGATTTGTTGATTGTGCCCGGCAATGCTGTGTCGCCGTTTTTGATCGCTGACGGCATACCGAAATCTGTCGGCGGCAAGCCGATGCAGAACTATGTCGATGCGTCGTTGATCCGCTCGGCGTTGACGTTGACCGGACACCCTGTGATTGCGGTGCCGACCGGGCTTGATTCGGTCGGTATGCCGTTTGGCGTGCAGATCGTCGGGCACCGGCGGGGTGATCTTGACCTGCTGGCGGCGGCTGCGGCGTTGGAAGCCGAGATTAAAGTTCGGCCCGCATTGTCGGTGTCGGCCCCCGACCTATCAGCGCTTAAAGGCTAGGTGCCGTGCCCACACTGCGGCGATTGGTCAGGATTCCGACCGCATAGGCGCTAAAGCCGACCATCAAGACCGCGACGCAGATGACCAGGAGCTTAGCATATTTATGCTCAACGCCTGTCCATAGGCCGACGATGTTGGTATAGCCGCTGGATTCCAGGAAATACAAAGCCGCACCGACCATCGCAGCACAGAAACTTGTGGTGTAGCTCCAAGCAGGCACATCGGTCCGACCCAGCCAGATCGAAATGACGATGGCCGGTGTCAGATATAAGGATGCCGTGCCGCTGACGGCGACGGCGCTGAAAAGGTCTTTGCTGCCTAAAAATAAAAATCCAAGCCCGCCCAGCATAAATACGATCATGGCGATGCGGCCGTTACGCACATTTTCCGCCGCCAGCCGCATGTTGGAAATCGCCAGCTTCGCCGCCGCCGACAAGGTGCTGTCCAAGGTCGAGATCGCCGACACGATCAACGCCAAGTTAAACAGTGTCATCAACGGCTCGCCAAACAGGCGTGTCAGGGTCGCGACCATGGCATCGCCGTCTTCTTTGTTGAGCCCAGCGACAATGCCGAGCATACCGAATGCCAGAATGCAGAGGATACTGATCCATCCTGCATGTATGAAGCTCAGCCGCGTCGTGCGACGGTCCGCTAGAAACCCACGGTCCATCATCACTGGATCATGGAGCGGGTAAGACCATACTTGAAGTGCCGCAACCAGCAGTAATATCCATCCGGGCGATGCGAGGTTCGGGCTGGAGCCGAAGATCGCGGTCGCATCGAAGAACGGCCCCATCACGGTTTGTACCGTCATTAACGCAAGCACAATCAGCAGGGCGCCCATTTGTAATACATCAGTGCGGAGCGAGGCGCGTAGCCCCCCCATCAACGAGTATACAAGTCCAAAGGTGGCCATCGCTAATACGGCGATGATGTAATAACTGCCGCCGGCATCACCGAAAATCAGACCGATCACAATCAGGTTTGCGAACACTTCCGACAGCAGACGTACGGCAACGACAAAATTGTAACACGTCGTGCCGGTGCGTCCGTAGCGAGATAGAAGAAATGATTGAACGCTCTCAAATCCATGGCGGAAACGTAATTGATCGACAATCGCGGCGCCTGTGAAAAACGAAAGATAATACGCCGCATACGCCAGCGTGCCGGCGACCCCATAGTAATAGCCGAGAATGGCCGCATTCATCAGCGAGCGCGCGAAGATCCAGGTGGTTACCTGCGACAACACCAGCGTGATCAACTTTGGCTGCGCGCCAGTTTCACTGCGGCCATGAAAAAAGCCCTCCACGGTGGCGCGACGCGGCGACATCAAAAGTGTGCCAATCGCGAGGGCACCGATGGCAACGGCGAGGGTCAAAGGCATACTGGAAACTTTCGTCTATAAACGGGTCTAGGTTGGTCGAAACTTGCCTGCGTGCGACCTTCAACGGAAATCACAACTGCGTGAGTCTTTGGCGGACAATATGAATACTTAACAACAGCTTACGTAATTTTTGTAAATATTAATTTTTAAAAATATACAATAAATAAAATAAATAAATTACATGCAGATATTGTTATAAACTAAAACAACACTATATGTTATATAGTAGCCAATTTTTGCTGCTATTATAGAAAGGGATATTTTATGTCCTTTAAAGATTTTTCGACCTCAAATAAGACACCAGCTAAAGCGCCAGCAGATGCCAAAGCTGCTACCGCCGCCAAGCCGGGCGCGGCACCGAGCGAAGCTGCGCCGAAGCCAAAAGTCTAAATGTGTTGAAGGGGGCCTAGCCCCCTTTGTCACCTCAACGGGTGGAGCCTTCGATAAGGCTGCCCGTTGATTTTGCATGTCGGCACGTAAGATCAATGAAAATACAAAAAGGAATATTTTGAATGGCTTCGCAAACCGGAAACGGGAATCAAGGTGGTCCTTGGGGCGGTGGGGGTGCACCTGGTCCGGATATAGAAGATGCCGTTCGCCAAGCGCAGGCGCGCATTCGGCAAATGCTACCAGGTGGCGGCGCCCGAGGTCTGATCATTGTGGGCGCGCTCGTGTTGGCAGCGCTCGGTGCTTGGACGTCGTATTACACGGTGCCCAGTGACTCCGTCGCGGTCGTGCAGCGGTTCGGTAAATACCTTAATGAAGTCCCACCAGGTCTTCACTTCAAGTTGCCGCTCGGCATCGATGTCGCGACGGTGGTCCCGGTGAAGCGCCAGTTGAAGCAGGAATTTGGCTTTTCGACCCCCGGTGCGACAGATGGCTTCCAAAGCCCGCGTCCGCGCGATGCCCGCCGCGAAACCGAAATGGTGACCGGTGACCTAAACGCGGCGCTGGTGGAATGGGTCATTCAGTACCGTATTTCCGATCCGCAGAAATTTCTGTTCGAGGTGCGTGAGCCGAGCGAGACGCTCCGCTACGTATCGGAATCTGTGATGCGCGAAGTGGTCGGTGATCGCACCGTCGACGAAGTGATTACGATTGGGCGTCAGGAAATCGAGTCTGAAGCGTTGATTAAGATGCAGGCGCTTTCTACCAAGTATGTGATGGGGATCAGCATCGATCAGGTGCAGTTGAAAAACATCAACCCGCCAAGGCCGGTGCAGGAGTCTTTTAACGAGGTCAACCAAGCCCAGCAGGAAAAAGAAAAACTAATCAACGAAGCCAGGCGCGATTACAACAAGGTGATCCCGTTGGCCGAAGGTGAGAAAGATCAGCGCATCCGCGAGGCGGACGGCTATCGGCTGAAGCGGATCAACGAAGCGGAAGGTAATGCGTCCCGCTTTACCGCACTGCTTTCCGAATACAAAAAGGCACCTGAAGTCACGCGGCGGCGGATTTATATTGAAACCCTGCAAGACGTGATGCCCGACATTAAATCTAAAATCGTCATCGATGAGCAGGCGCGCAGCATTCTGCCCTTGTTGAATCTCGGTGGCGCCAAAGGAAATCAGCCATGAACAAATTCCTCAAAATCTTAGGCGTGCTTATCCTTGTCGCCGGCACTTATGTGGTGACCAGCGCGGTCTATACCGTTAACGAAGTCGAGCAGGTGATCATTACCCAGTTCGGTAAGCCCGTTGGCGAGCCGGTGACGACGGCAGGGCTCAAGCTTAAGTTGCCATTCGTGCAAGAGGTCAACGCTATCGATAAGCGCGTTCTGGAATGGGATGGCAGCCCGTCTGACATGCCGACCAAGGATAAACTGTATATTTCCGTTGATCTGTATGCCCGTTGGCGCATCACCGAACCGTTGCCATATTTCCTGCGTCTGCGGGATGAGCGCAGCGCGCAGTCACGTCTTGATGACATCCTCGGCAGTGAGACCCGTAACGCCGTCGCCAAGCATGAACTGATCGAGCTTATTCGTACCACCAAAGACCGTGTGCCCCTGCGTGATACGTTGCTGACCGATGCGGAGCTTAAGCAGGATATCGGATCATTGGTGCCGATCACCAAAGGTCGTGCCGTGATTGAAGCGCAGATATTTGAGGCGGCTGCCGAAAAGGTGCGCGTGTTCGGGATCGAACTTCTAGATATTCGGTTCAAGCGCATCAACTATAACGAAAGCGTGCGCCCGAAGATTTATGACCGGATGATCAGCGAACGCCGTCAAATTGCCGAGCGGTTCTTGTCCGAAGGTAACGGCGAAGCCGCACGTATCCGCGGCAACCGGGTGCGGGATTTGAACAAGATTCAGTCTGAAGCCTATCGTCAGGTCGAAGAAATTCGGGGTCTTGCAGACGCTAAAGCCACTGAAATCTATTCAAAGGCCTACAATCAAAGTCCGCAGTCTGTCGAGTTTTATGAATTCACCCGGACCATGCAGGCCTATAAGCTGATGATCGCCGACAACACCACGCTTGTTTTGTCGACCGACAGTGACGTGTTCAAGTTCCTGAAGGGAATGAACCCGGACGCTGAATCTGCCACACAAAAATGAGCATGGAGGGGATCATCTCAAAATCAGTGACCCCGGCGACGGCACCTGAGGCAGACGTTGCAAAGCGTCGAAAATGCCTCAGGTGCTCCGCGACATTTTTAAGTGCGTGGTCTGGCCAGCGGGTCTGCGGCCATTGCAAAAGCACGAAGTCGTGGCGCGATCACGAACCGTTGCGCCGCAAGGCGACGACGCCGAACCGGCATCAGTGAAAGTGCTCGGCCAGTAAAGCGTAAGATCGGCGGCGGGCTTCTTGGCTGTGTGTCCATGTAAGCACGACAAGCTCGTCGAGGTCTAAGTCTTCGCCAAGCTGACGCAGCATTCCGCTGACCTTGGCGCCATCACCGACCAGGGAAACGGCCCGCAATCGATCACGGTGCCGACGCTCGGATTCCGAAACAGAGTCCCAATCGATGTTTTCCGGCGCGATGATCGGCCGAAGGTCACCGAGCGAGCGGCGCACCTTGTTGTAGGCCCTGGACGAAAATAAAACCTCTGCTTCCTCCGTCGTGTCTGCCGCGAGTGCCCAAACGCAGACGGTCGCGTGCGGTTTCGGAAACCGTTCACTCGGTTGGTAGTTGTCCCGATATAGCGTCAGCGCCTGCTTAACGCCTTGGCCATCGGTGATGAAGTGCGCGAAGCAATACGGGATACCGAAATGCGCGGCGACGGATGCGCCGTAGTCCGAGGTACCCAACATCCAAATTTCCGGCGCCGTGTTCGTCTCCGGGTGTGCAACAATACTTTTAAACGGATGACTACTTGGCAACGGATCGCCCGAAACCCAAGCCATCAAATCGCGCACGTTTGATGGGAAATTGTTGGCATCTTCATGAGCATTGGGATTGAGCGCCATTGAAGTCAGGCCGTCGCCGCCGGGGGCGCGGCCAAGCCCAAGATCAATGCGGCCGGGGGCGAGGGATTCCAAAACACGAAACTGTTCCGCCACCTTGAGTGGCGCATAGTGCGGCAACATCACGCCGGCGCTGCCTAAGCGGATGCGGCTGGTGCGCTGCGAAATGGCCGCCATCAGAATCTCAGGGGCGGTGCCGTTGATCGCCGGATGATTGTGGTGCTCGGAAACCCAGAATCGATGATAGCCAAGCTCTTCAGCGAACACTGCGAGTTCGACCGTGTCGCGCAAGGTCTGGGCGGCGGGTACACCGTCTGCGGCGGTCGATTGGTCGAGAACAGAAAGTTTCATGAGCGATCTTTTCGATGCGAATGCAGGCGTGTCGTGAGGCTTTGGTGTTTTAGTCTTAGCTGGTCAAATCAAATCTTCCAAGACTTCCAAAACATCTTCCGGATCGGCCCGAAGTCTGTAGTCGGCATTGACGTAGGCATAGATTATGACCCCGTCCTGGTCGATCACATAGGTGGCGGGCAAGGGGAGGGTGAAACTATCGTCCCCATTCAGCGTCGGCAGATCATTCCCCAATCGCTGCAGATACATCGCTTGAATGCGGCTGTCGACGGTGAACACCAGACCGAATGCTGCGGCGACTTCGTTGCCGACATCGCTCAGGACCGGATATGCCAGTTGATGTTTTTCGGCGAGGGCCATTGAATTGTCAGGCAGCATCGGCGAAATCGCCAGAAAAGATGCGCCCAATCGTTCCATGCGGTCGAGCTTGGCTTGATGGGCACGAAGTTCCAAATTGCAATAAGGGCACCACTCACCCCGGTAAAAATTCAGCACCACTGGCCCATGGACCATGACGTCCGTCGAACGCACCATATTGCCGAGTTGATCGGGCAGCTCAAACGCGGGTGATTGATCACCGACGGCCAATGCCTGCGCCGCGATTCCGGTCGCAACCAGATCGGCCGTTGTGGTGTCGATCATATCCAGCACGTCACGGTCATGGGTCCGCTGTTTTTCCGCTTCGAACGCAGCAATATCTTTGGATAAGCGCATCAATGGCTCCAATGCAGGGTGGTCACTGTTGGCAGAATAAGTGCGCTGATATTAACACGGACACGAGGCCTGAGCTATGGCGGTTAATGGACGGATCCGTCGATATCTTGGCGGGCACTGACCCGATCACAAGCGGATTGTGGACGCGGTTTTTTTAAAAAACAGGGTTCACGGCGGTCCGCAATCGCCGAGGCCTCCCAGACGATTTCAATCGCCCCATAACGCGCGCGCGGCCATCATCGCTGCTGACGTAAGGTTTTCGACATTGAGCTTGGCGAAGATCGGTTCCAGATGTTTGTTGATGGTGCAGGCCTGTCGGTCGGCGACCTTCACTTCAGCCAAGGCGACGGCGAGATCACATTCTGCGGCGCCATCGAGATGGCCGGCTGGATTCACATGCGCGTCAACCTGATCAAAGGCGGCATGGATAAGTACGGGATCAAGAACCCGATCTTTAAGCCAAGCCCGATCACGCCAAAATATGATGACTACCTCATCTTCGAGGGCATCTCTGTCGACGAAGATGGCAAACAGCATTATTTGGATGTGCATATCGCCTACCGCCAAGCCTGCTTGAACGCCATCGAATATCTGAAAAAGTTCGGCTATTCCGGCGCACAAGCCTATGCGATTTTGGGCACGGCACCGGTGCAGGGCCATATCAGCGGCGTCGTCGATATTCCGAATGCGTGTGCGACCCTTTGGTTGCCGACGGATATTTTCGAGTTTGACGTGCAGCCGAACGGCGATGGTCTGACCAAATACCTGTCGGGCGACGTCGACGTGCCGTTATCACCGGATAAGGCGTAACCCATCATGCCGATGTATCATTATAAATGCCGCCAACACGGTGTTTTTGAGGAGCTTCAAACGGTTGCGCAGGCACCCGAGCCGCAGGACTGCCCACAGTGTGGACAATCATCGCCGCGTGTGTTCGTGATCTCGCCGAAGATTCTCGATATGTCACCGGCACGGCGGAAGGCCATGGAAACCAACGAGCGCAATGCACACGAGCCGTTGGTCTCAAGCAAAGCGGATCGGGATGTGACATTTGATCACGGTCCAAGCTGTAGCTGCTGTTCGAGCAAACCCAGAAAATCTAGAACAGTTTATCTGGGTGACGGCAGCAAAGTATTTCCGGCGGATCGCCCCTGGATGATCAGCCACTAAACCGCGAACCCTGATGGGTTTGCTGCACTGGGAAGGGCCGCCCTGAAAGGGGTGGCCCTATCTCTATTTCAAAGTAAATATCGCTGATGCTGTCAGCGGAGTCCGAATGGCGTGCGAACGAACTCTAGGTTTGCATTATCTATGCAAATGTTTGGATATAACTGTTTTGCTTGATAAGGAATGGCGGTGCTGTCAGACAAATGCGAACTCGTCTCAGTTCGCCGATAGATATGGCGATTTATGCAGCACAAAGCTGCTGCCAACCGGCAAGTGCAGCGTTGCGTTGGATTTTGAATTCGTCTCTTGAGATAACGTGTTTTTGAAAGTTGAAGTGGTTGCAGACAGAAGAATGAATGGCTGTGAATTTTTGCAAACTTCGAGTTGTTCGAAAACTCTGCATGGCTCGTTCTCTTCGTCGAAATGGTAGGTGAGAGTTTTCGGCTCGATTATTGAGCCAGCGTCCCGTCTCTTGCTTATAGGTATTGCCAAGTTGGCTCATTGCAGCTCGATACGAGCGCAGTCGATCTGTTACGATGACCTGCGGTTCGCCAAATCGTTTCATCGCTTTTTTCAAAAATGCTAATGCAGCCTTGCGATCGCGACGCTTGGTGACAAAAGATTCCAAGATTTCACCTTCATGATCCACAGCCCGCCAAAGATAATGTGTTTCGCCATTGATCTTCACAAACATCTCATCGAGATGCCATTGCCACTTAGAATACGCACGAGATTGAACCCGCCGATTTCGTATCTCTGCTGCTAACATTGGTCCAAACCGGTTCCACCAATATCGAACCGTTTTATGACAAATATCGATGCCGCGTTCCTGTAGCAGGTCTTCGACATTACGAAGTGAGAGCGGGAACCGGACATACATCATCACTGCGAGCCGGATGATCTCGGGTGACGTTTTGAAATAGCGGAAATGGGAATGTTTGGTCATCGGACAAGATTATCCCGCTCTGGTCATCCCCTCAATGGAGTTTCCTCTGACAACGCCCTCACATGGAGTTGGTATCGTGTGGTGCGGGTGGCGACGCGGGTTTAATTTTTTGGGGCTGACATAGATAAGGAATTTTCTTTATGAGTGTCAGATGGTTAGCAG
>JAFMCK010000138.1 GCA_017857825.1 Rhodospirillales bacterium | reverse complement strand
CGAAGGCCTGCTGGAGCGCATTGATCCGTCGATCTTGCCGCCCGGTGCAGATGGCACCCCGGCCGAGAAAGACTTTATTGATGGTTCGATCTTCGATTGCGCCGTTGGTAGTATCGTTTGGTCGACGATCTATGCCTATGACAAAACCAAGTTCAAAGGCAATGAGCCGAAGACCATGGCTGACTTCTTCAACACCAAGGATTTCCCTGGCAAGCGCGGCATGCGTAAAACGCCGAAAGCAAACCTGGAAATGGCGTTGATCGCTGATGGCGTTGCAAACAAAGACGTCTATGACATGCTGGCTACCGACGCCGGCGTTGATCGTGCGTTCGCGAAACTCGACACCATTAAAGATCAGGTCGTTTGGTGGGAAGCTGGTGCACAGCCGCCGCAGCTTTTGGCTGACGGCGAAGTCGCTATGACCACCGCTTATAACGGTCGTATCTTCAACGCAATCGCTGAAGAAAATAAGCCTTTCGAAATCGTTTGGGACGGCCAAGTGTTTGACCTCGACCTGTTCGTCGTCGTCAAGGGTGCCCCGAACAAGAAAGCGGCAATGGAGTTCATCTCGTTTGCCACCGAAACCAAGCAGTTGGCTGAGCAAGCTAAGTGGATCTCCTACGGCCCAGTCCGTAAGTCCTCCACCCCGCTGATTGGCAAGCATGCCACGGCAGGTATTCCGATGGGCCCGCATATGCCTACGGCACCTGAGAACTTTAAGACCGCGCTGCAGAACGATTTCGAGTTCTGGGCCGACCGTCAGGACGAGTTGAACAACCGCTTCAACGCGTGGCTGGCTAACTAAGACGACATTGGGAACGGGGCGGCCAACGGCTGCCCCCGAACCTTCTTAAATTATAAGAACGACGTCGAATTTATGCCCACACAAGAGCCGCCTAAGTCGGCCGGGGGCACTGCAGGGAGCGGGTGAGACCATGAGTGAGTCACTTACAACAGTTGACGGGCGGCCCCTAAAGGCGGCTTTGGCGAGCGCCGAACGGAGCAAGCGTATCCGCGCGGTTCTGCTGGTGTTGCCCTTATTCCTATTTATCTTTTTCTCATTTTTATATCCGATCGCGTTGATGCTCTATCGCTCGGTGGAGAATCCGCTGATCGCGCAACATATGCCGAACACGTTGGCCGTTCTTGAGCAATGGAACGGTGAAGAGGTCCCGGGTGAAGAGGCCTTTGCGGCGCTCGCCAAAGACCTGGTGACGGCCCGGGAATCACGTGAGATCGGTAAGGTTGCGACGCGCCTCAACTTCGAAACACCTGGCTTGCGCAGTGTGATTACGGGCTCCGCCCGAAGCGCGGGTCGCTGGGAGCCACCTTATAAAGAAAAGTTTTTGGATCGCCGCAAAGAATGGGGCGAACTTGAAACGTGGGTGACGATAAAACGTTTGGGACCCACCATCACGGCGGTCAACTATTTGGCTGCGGTCGATCGCCAATACGATGTAAACGGTGACATCGTCCAAGTCGGCGAAGATTATCGCATTTACGTCGATTTGTTCATGCGCACCATGTGGATGAGTATCATGGTGACGGTCGCCTGTTTGATCCTCGGTTTCCCAATATCGTACCTGCTGGCGAGTTTGCCGCTCAGGCATTCAAACTTGTTGATGATTTTGGTGTTGTTGCCATTTTGGACGTCGCTTCTGGTTCGGACCACATCGTGGATCGTGCTGTTGCAGACGCAAGGTGTGCTCAACGACATCATGGTCTGGAGCGGGCTCATCGATAATGCGCAGCGAATACAATTGATATTTAACGCGCAAGGAACAGTCATCGCGATGACGCAGATCTTGCTGCCATTTATGGTGCTACCGCTCTATAGCGTTATGAAAACGATCTCGCCCAGTTATCTGAGGGCGGCTGAAAGTTTGGGTGCGCACAGGTTCCTGGCGTTCTGGCGGATTTATGTGCCGAACACGCTGCCGGGCATTGGTGCGGGCTGTTTGTTGGTGTTCATTTTGGCCATTGGTTACTACATCACGCCGGCTCTTGTCGGTGGTCAAGACGGTCAGATGATCTCCAACATGATCGCATTCCATATGCAGAAATCGCTGAACTGGGGCCTCGCCGCAGCGCTTGGTGGTATTCTGCTCGCAGGCGTTATCGTCCTGTATTGGTTGTATAACAAGCTGGTCGGTATCGACCGGCTGCAGATGGGTTAATTGACATGAGCCAAGTATCCCTTCCACAACACGCCGGCGCGATTGAAACGATCTGGCATTATCTTTTCATCTTCATCTGTGCGGTGGTGTTTTTATTCCTGATCGCGCCGATCTTGGTGATCATTCCGCTGAGTTTTAACTCGGAGCCGTATTTCACCTTCACGTCAGATATGTTGGCGCTGAAACCGTCCGCTTTCTCAATGCGATGGTACGAAGACTTCATGGCCAAGGAAATCTGGCAGCGCTCGATTGGTAACTCGTTCTTCATCGCGACCTTCGCAACGCTTTTGGCGACGACGTTGGGTACGATTGCAGCACTCGGTCTTTCCCGCTCGGAAATGCCGTACAAGGGTATTGTCATGGGCTTGCTGATCTCGCCGATGATCGTGCCGTTGGTGATCACGGCTGCCGGTATCTTCTTCTTCTATGCGGTGATGAACGAATACATTCCTTTAACTGGCACATACCTTGGCATCATCTTGGCGCACGCCGTGCTGGGGACGCCCTTTGTTGTGATCACGGTGACTGCGACACTCAGTGGCTTTGACCATTCGTTGACCCGCGCTGGTGCGATGCTGGGTGCCAACCCAACAACTGTGTTCTTCAAAATCATCATGCCGTTGATTTTGCCAGGCGTGATTTCCGGCGCCTTGTTTGCATTTGTGACGTCGTTTGACGAAGTCGTTGTGGTGCTGTTTGTGGCTTCGGTGGAGCAACAGACCATTCCACGACAGATGTGGGCAGGCATCCGTGAATCCATCAGCCCGACCATTCTGGCTGTGGCAACGATCTTGATCTGTATCTCGATCATGTTGCTGGCGACAGTGGAAATCCTCCGTCGCCGTTCCGAGAAACTCCGCGGCATGAGCCCGGGTTGATTGGATAAAACATCAGCAAAAAGGCCCACCAAACGGTGGGCCTTTTTTTTATGTCTGATCGACCCGACCGCGCATCCTTCCAGACGTCACGTCGCAGGAATGACGGTAAAGTGGCGGGGGAACTCTATCCCTTCACCACAAGCTCTTGCGGAAAATCGCACAAGCGCTCCGCGGCTTTATCGCCGATCAGGACGGCTTCGCTGATTTCGATGCCCCAGTCGTCGAGCCAGATGCCGGGCATCACGTGCACGGTCATGCCGGGCTGCAATTCGGTGGTGTCGCCGGGGCGGATCGACAGCGTGTGTTCGCCCCAATCCGGGGGATAGTTGAGGCCGATGGAATAACCCATGCGGGATTCTTTGACGATGCCATGACGACTGACGACACTGTTCCACGCCGCATGCACGGCTTCGCATGTGGTGCCGGGGCTCGCCGCTTCAACGGCGACGTTCAAGGCCTCGACGCAGACCTTGGCGACGTCGGCCATGCGTTCCGGCGGTTTGCCCAGGTACACAGTGCGCGACATCGGACAATGATAGCGCATGCGGCAGCCGGCCAATTCCAAAATCGTGCCTTCGCCTTGTTTGAAAGGCTCCGAATTCCACGTCAGGTGCGGTGTCGTGGTGCCGACGCCGGTCGGCAGCATGGGAACGATGGCGGTGTATTCGCCGCCAAAATCTTTGGTGCCGCGCGTTTGTGCGTTGTAGATTTCAGCGACGGCATCGCATTGTCTGGTGCCCGGTTCAATCGCATCAATGCCTGCCTGCATGGCGATTTCCACCAGCTTAGCGGCATCGCGCATATAGCCGATTTCAGCAGGGCTTTTGATAATTCGCGCCCAGTTCACCAGATTTTTGGAGTCTGTGATCGTTGCATTTGGCATCGCTGAGCGCAGTGATTCATGCGCGCGCGCCGAATAATAATAGGCGTCCATATCGATGCCGACGCGGCCGTCACCGAGCCCACGTTCCACCAGCACGCTGCCGATCCAGTCCATCGGGTGCTTATCATCGGATTGCACATAATGGTCCGGATAGCCGATCATATTTTCTTCGTGGAGGTAGGTGATCACCAAGCCACCAGGCCGGTCAATACCACGTACGATGCACATCGGCTCGTCTTCGTCGATGCCGAGTGCCACCAACTGTGGCGTATAAAACGACCAGCCGTCATAGCCGGTCAGATAATTCATGTTGGCCGGATTGCAGGTGATAAGGACATCAAAACCTTCCATCTCCATGCGCTTTTGAACGCGCTGGACGCGGTCGAGATATTCCTGCTTGGTAAAGATCGCCATCTATTGAAGTCCCCTGATATCTTGACATTTCATGGGTTACCCGGTTCTTGCCCGTTGTCACGTGAATGTCATTTCGATGTTTTCCGGGGCCGGGCGATGCAGTATCTTTTCCACATAGGATCAGGCGAATTCGCCTGGGGAAGCCAAGGATATCGCCGATGGATGGCGGCTCAAACGGCGCAAAACCGCACCGTATCGGTTTTTTTCTGCTGCCTGATTTTACGATGATGGCGTTTAGCGCCGGCGTCGAACCGTACCGGCTCGCCAATCACATCAGCGAACAAACGCTTTATACGTGCAAGTCATATTCCATAGATGGGGGACCTGTACGGTCGAGCAACGGTATGTCGGTAAATGTCGATGGTGCCATTGACGGTATAGATGGCCTGGAAACGGTGTTTGTGTGCGGTGGGGTAAATTCCCGCGCACAGGTCACGAAACCGTTAATCCAAAAACTGCGCCGCGTCGCGTCGCACGGCACGGGGATGGGCGCAATCTGCACCGGTAGCGAGGCGTTAGCCCAAGCCGGCTTACTGGATGGCTACAGTTGCACTATCCATTGGGAAAATATTCCGTCTTTTATGGAAGAGTATCCCGACCTGGACGTGGTGCCTGAGCTGTTTGAGATCGATCGCAATCGCTATACCTGTGCCGGCGGGACTGCGGCGTTGGATATGTCACTCAAGCTGATCGCATTGCACTACGACAATGCCATCGCCTCGCAAGTGGCCGACATGCTGATCCACCATCGTATCCGGGACGGTGACGAAGGACAGCGGATGGAACTGCGCACGCGCCTCGGCGTCTCGCATCCAAAGTTGCTCGAAGTGATTGCTGAAATGGAGAAAAATCTCGAAGAACCGGTAAACTGTGCCGACTTGGCCGATGGTGTCGGCCTCTCGACTCGCCAGCTGGAACGACTGTTTCGGAAATACTTGAGCACCGCGCCGACCAAGTACTATTTGGCGATGCGTTTAAGTCGGGCGCGGTTTTTACTACGTCAAACCAGTCTGCCAATCCTTAGTGTTGCGTTGGCGTGCGGGTTTGTCTCGGCGTCGCATTTTTCCAAATGCTATCGTGAACACTTCAGCCGCACGCCCAGTGAAGAACGTAGGCCTGAGGCATAAAACCTAATTGTTGTCGGGAATTTGTCGGACGAGCTTTGGCATCATCCAGGATAGCGTGACCGCACGGGCCACCATTAACACCACCAGCGAGGCCCAGAGCCCATGGTTGCCAAACGCGCTGGATAGCAAAACAACGGCACCGATGTAGGCGATCAGCGATAAGATCATCGAATTCCGCATCTCGCGTGACCACGTGCAGCCGATGAAGATTCCGTCCAACTGAAAACTCCAGACCGAAACCGGCGGCAGGATGATCATCCAAATCACGAAGGCATAAGCGCGCTCGCGCACTTCCGGAATGGTGGTGATGAGATCGACGACATCGCGTCCAAAGAGGCCATAAATGGCCGCGAAGATAATGGAAAATGCCACCGCCCAAATTGTCGATGCATTGACGGCGGCCTTGAAGCGGCGGCGTTTGCCGGCACCGAACGCTTCGCCTGCAAGCGCTTCTGTCGCCGTTGCGAAACCGTCCAGCGCGTACGCCATAAAGGTCTGGAAGTGTAACAGCACCGCGTTAGCCGCCAGGGTCACGTCGCCCATGCGGGCACCCACGGCCGTTAAGGTGACGAACGCGGCCTGCAGGCACATGGAGCGGATAAAGATATCCCGACTGAGCTGCATAAGGCGTTTAAGTGCGGAGACCTCGAACACAGCACTACGATCCATCTTGCCGCCCATGCGTGCCAAATGGCGTGCGGCAAAGATAAGACCGAGCCCAAGTGCCGAGGTCTCGCCAATCACGGTCGCCCAGGCGACGCCGGTGACACCCCAACCAAGCCCCAAGACGAACCAGATATCCAGCACGACATTGACGCCGTTCATGTAAATCTGCGTGATCAACGCGGCGCGCACGTCTTGAACGCCGAAGAACCAGCCCAAGAGGGCGAAGTTGGCGAGTGCAAACGGCGCTGCCCAAATGCGAACGGAAAAATAATCTTCGGCGAGCGGCAGTACCGCGTCACTCGGCCCGACCAGCAAGGATGCAAAATGAAACAGCGGCCATTGCAGGATCACCATCGCGACACCGATCAGGCTACCGAACAACAGCGCGCGGGCCAGCCAGGTTTTGACGTCGCCGCCGTTTCGGGCCCCATAGGCTTGCGCCGTCAGCCCGGTGGTCCCCATTCGCAGGAAATTGCAGCCGTGATACAGCAAGCTAAAAATGAGCGCCCCAATGGCCACCGCACCAACGTACTCGGCGCCTGGCAGCCGCCCGACCACCGCCGTGTCGACGATCCCCAATATCGGTACCGAGACATTGGTGATGATCACCGGTGCCGCAATCCGCCATGTCTTGGCGTGCCAATTTATCGCTAAATCACTCATGTCGATGTGGTAGGGGGAAAGCGGCGCAATAACAATGTTGGTGTGTGCATAAGCCCCCTCACCTAACCTCTCCCCCTAAGGGGGGAGAGGGATAAGTGGTGTCTGCGTTAGGGTCCCTCTCTCCTACGGAGTGGGGGAGAGGACAGGTGAGGGGGACGCTACCGTGGGCGCCGCCGCCGCCGGCCTGTCTCGGCATTTGTCTCCAGGGCGAGGGCGGCGCGGCGGGTGGTCAGTTCCGGCACCTCGGCTTCCAGTTGCGGGTACGGCGCATCGGCGTGGGGCAACGCCATGGCTTTGACGAAATGCTCTTGGAAGCGGGGTTCGACGGCGGTTTCAACTTTGGTAATGGTTTTGACGACGCGTTGGATGTCGTCGCGGCTCTGCTGGTTCAACAGGGCGATCCTCGCCCCGGTGCCCGCCGCATTGCCGGCGGCATAGACTCGGTCCAGGCCGCAGTCCGGGATCATACCGATGATCATCGCGTATTTGGGGTCGATGTGAGTGCCGAAAGCGCCGGCAAGCACGATGCGGTCCACCTGATCGATGCCCATCTTGTCCATCAAGAGCGCAGCGCCCGCATACAGCGCGGCTTTTGCCAATTGGATCGCGCGAATATCGTTCTGCGTGACGCGGATCGGCACGTCCCCGGCGTGGACCAGATATGCAAAAGTGCGCCCATCGCTCTCGATGCGCGGGCTCAGCGCCTGCGCAGCGCCATCGATGATACCGTCCGTGCGCAAAATCCCCGCGAGCAGCATTTCGCCCAACGCTTCGATGATGCCTGATCCGCAAATGCCGGTAACACCAATTGATGCAGTTGCCGCCGCAAAACCGTCTTCGTCCGACCAAAGATCGGAGCCGATCACCTTAAAGCGTGGTTCAAGCGTGATGGGGTCGATCCGCAGCCGCTCAATCGCACCGGGCGCGGCACGTTGACCGCACGAAATTTGCGCACCTTCGAACGCCGGACCGGTCGGCGAGGAGGCCGCCAACAACGTGGTGCGATTGCCGAGTACGATTTCGGCATTGGTGCCGACGTCGACAACCAGCGTCATGTCGTCGCGAAGGTGCGGCTCTTCCGACAAGATCACCCCGGCAGTGTCGGAGCCTACATGGCCGGCAATGCATGGCAGCATGTAAACCCGTGCGTCTGCGTTGATGCTGTTCAGGTCAACTTCGGTTGCCCATACGGTCATGCTGGAACTGGTTGCCAAGGCAAATGGCGCGCCGCCCAGCTCAATCGGGTTAATGCCGAGATACAAATGATGCATGATCGGGTTGCCGACCACGGTGACGTTGAGCACATCGGTCGGGTGAATGTCGGCTTCTTTGATGACGTCCTCGGCCAGTTGGCTGACGGCTTCTCGTACAACGCGGGTCAAATCGACGTCGCCGCCCGGGTTCATCATGATGTAGGACACGCGGCTCATCAGGTCTTCGCCGAAGCGGATCTGCGGGTTCATAACACCGCCTGACGCCAACACCTCGCCGCTGGAAAGGTCGCATAGGTGCGCGGCAATCGTTGTCGATCCGATATCGAAAGCGATGCCATACGCTTTGTCCCAGAAACCTGCCCACACGGCGGTAATTCGGGTGCTTCGATGCACGGCGACAGTGACGTTCCAATCCCCCTTGCGCAGCGCCGTCTGCAGGTTGTGGAGTACGCGGATATCGATTTCTTCGAGGTTTTCAATGCCCCACTGATCGCGCAGCGCCGCGCTCAACCGTTCAAAATCCCCCAACGGATTGTGCATGTCCGGTTCTTCGACAACGCAGTAGTGCAGACGGATCGCCGGGTCCATCTGAATGTCGCGGACCTCGGCACGTTTGCGGACCAACTGTTTGTGCACTTGGCTATCGGGTGGTACGTCGATGACGACATCGTCCCACAGCAGCGCATGGCAGCTCAGTCGACGTTCAGCGGACAGCCCCTTGCGTTCATCAAATCGGTTTTCCGGCTCGCCGCGCGGGCTGATATGATCACCCCGGCTGGTAACCCCG
>JAFMCK010000137.1 GCA_017857825.1 Rhodospirillales bacterium | reverse complement strand
ACAGTTGGCGCCGGATCCGTCGGTGGCATTGATGCCGTCGACCCAGCCATCGAACACCGCGCCGCGTTCATAAACCTCGTTGGGATCGGCGCTGTCGGGTGGGTTCAACTCGGCGGTGACCGCAAATTCACCGCGCCGGAGGATACGCTCCAACCGGCCGCGAGACGAATGCCCTTCGGGAATGATCGTATAATCATCGTGAATGTCAGCGGTCATGGATTGGTGCCTGCCTTTTCAGTTTTTTCTTTCTGTTGGGCAGCTTTGTCGGCGGTGACGCGAAGCCACGCTGAGCTGTCGCGGAGGCTTTGGTCAACCGGCTTTTGTACACGCATGATGTTTTCGCCGCTTTGCATGCGCTGGCTGCCTTCCCAGGCTTGAACCCAAACGCACGGCATGTCTGGCTCGACCTCACAGTTGCCATTCGCCCTGACGCCGCCGCACGGGCCATTGCGCAGCTGCTTGGGGCAGTTCATGGGGCACGACATGCCGGTATCCGACAGCGCGCACTGACCGCACATACGGCAATCAAACAAAAAGCTTTTGACGGTTTTCTCAACGAAGATCACCGGGCGCTCGACGCGATGATAGCCGATGGCGTTCCATACCGGGTGTAGCTTTAAAAAGACATCGGCGAGCGCGTTGTAGACGATTTCGAACAGGCGTGCTTGGCGTACCGACCAAAGCCGCACCGAATAGCGCGATCGCTGGCGGCGCACTGCGCTGACGTCGCTTGGTTGGTACGCGAGGGTTTTATAGGTGCGGCGCAGGTTCATCAGCTTGCGTCCTTCTCATAACCGCCATTTTTGACGAGGCCGGCGATCCGTGTGGCATCGTACGCGTGCTCAATATCAGCTTGGCGGCGGTCCGCTTCGGCTTCAAGGTCCTCGTCGCAATCGATCCCTGGGCCGCGTCGCCAGTCGTTCAGATAGGCATCGGTGCCGATGGCACCACTGCGCATGGCGGCCATGTCGATGGCTTCTTGAAAGCGCGCGCTGAGTTCGCGCTTGGCGGTGGTGCGGCCAATCTTCACGATCACCTGCGCCGGGATATCACGCCAATATACGACCGTCGCTGTTGCCATCTGAGGTGTCCTTGTTGACGTGGTCTAAGATGAAGTCGCTGAGCCCGCCATAGCCGGTACGGCGGCGCGCATAGCTCAGTCCCAGCGTTTCAGCGGCGGCGCGGGCTTGCGTATCCAGTGCATCGTCGTCGCTTTGGGCCAGATACATGATTCGTGTGTAGTTGCCGAAGTACACGTCACGCAGTTCCGGGTGTCGATCAATGCCGAGTCCTTTGATGATCAAGCGATCGAAAAACCGCACCAAATAATCGGTCAGATAAAACGTGCCGATTTCGTCTTCGTGCATGGCGTCGAATGCGTCCAAGCCGGCATAAAATGCATAACAATGTGCGCCGTCGATCCGCTCAATGCCTTTTTCCGAAAGCAAGGCATCCAATTCACCGCCGGTGCCGCAATCGCCATAGAGCGCCAGAATGCGCGCATATTGGCCTTCGGCGGCGTCTATCTTGCGGCGCATTTCAGCTGGGATGCGGTCCGGCGTGTTATGCAGTTCGGCAGGCAGGCAGGTCAGGGTGATGTCGTCTAAGCCGTTGGCGTCGAGCACCCAACCGATTTCACGGGCCAGCGCGCCACAGGCGATGATTAAAAGTGGCTTAAGCGAGGGCTGTTTGGCCGCGCCCATGGGATGCGCTAGCCGGCCGCATGCGCTGAGCCTTGGCGCCGTGACATCCATTCTTTGGCGGTCTCGACAGCAACGGCGGCGTCACGGCAATATGCGTCTGCACCGATATTTTCGGCAAACGCTTCGTTCAGCGGCGCACCACCGACGAGCACGATATAGTCGCCGCGAATACCTTTTTCGACCAAGGTGTCGATGACGACTTTCATGTACGGCATGGTCGTGGTCAGCAGTGCCGACATGCCCAGAATATCCGGCTGATGTTCTTCAAGGGCTTTCAGGTATTTATCGACGTCGATGTTGATGCCCAGGTCGATGACCTCAAAACCGGCACCTTCCATCATCATGCCAACAAGGTTTTTACCGATGTCGTGGATGTCACCTTTGACGGTGCCGATCACCATCTTGCCCATCTTCGGTGCGCCGGTCTCGGCCAGCAGCGGGCGCAGGATGCCCATGCCGGCTTTCATCGAGTTTGCGGCCATCAGGACTTCAGGGACGAACAGGATGCCATCGCGGAAATCGACGCCGACGATGCGCATCCCTTCGACCAGTGCCTTGGTCAGGACATCATAGGGTGTCCAGCCGCGACCCAGGAGAATATTGGTGCCTTCGACAACCTCGTCAGCGAGACCGTCGTATAGGTCATCGTGCATTTGCGGCACGAGATCTTCGTCACTGAGTTCCGAAAGGACGATGTCATCTTGTTCGTCGGCCACGATATTTCTCCCAGCCAGAATGACCCGCCATCAGGTCGAATAAGTCATTGAATAGACTGACAGGCCTTGAGGCTTCTGTCCATTTGTAGACAGTATTTAAAGCCGATGCGACATGCACCGAAATCAGGGTCGAAAAAGCGCCAAAACGCAGTTGGGGCGAGCCCGAAAGGCCCGCCCCAACCGTTCCACTTTCCGCTTGGATCAGCGTTCAGCTTTGCGTAGCGCCATGAACAACGACACACACATGACTAACAGGACGATCGCGAACGGGAACCCAGTGGCAATCGCCAAGGCCTGCAAGGAGCCGAGACCGCCGCCGAGCAGCAACGTGATTGCGACAAGGCCCTCAAAAACGCACCAGAAGACGCGTTGTGCGACCGGGGCGTCCAGTTTGCCGCCGGCGGTGATGGTGTCGATCACCAACGAGCCGGAGTCCGACGACGTCACGAAGAATACAATCACCAGAACAATACCGATGAACGACGTGATTCCGGACAGCGGCAACACTTCGAGCATCTTGAACAGTGAAAGTTCCGGTTGCCAGTCATTCACAGTCTGTGCAACGCCTTGATAGCCGTCGTTGAGATATTGATCGACCGCCGTCCCACCGAACACCGCCATCCATGCGACGCATGCCAGGGTCGGAACAATCAGCACGCAGACGATAAATTCGCGCACCGTGCGGCCTTTGGAGACGCGTGCGATGAACATTCCGACAAAAGGTGACCAAGCAATCCACCACGCCCAATAAAAGGTCGTCCAACCGTGCATGTAGCCGAGGTCTTCACGACCGACCCAGTTCGACAATGCCGGGAGCGCGACGGCGTAATCCGCCAAGCCATTGAAGAAGCCCTGCACAATGTTGAGCGTCGGCCCAACCGCAATCACAAAGCCCAACAAAAGCAGCGCCAAGATCATATTCAATTCACTTAGGCGCTTCACGCCGGCATCCAAACCTGCGAGCACCGAGACCAGCGCCACCCCGGTAATGGCGATGATTAGGAATACTTTCATGCCGTCGCCGGATGGCGTGCCGAACAGATAGTTTAGGCCGGCCGTGGCCTGCTCAGCGCCGAAGCCGAGCGAGGTTGCAAGACCGAACAGCGTCGCAAACACAGCTAAGATATCGATGATATGGCCGGGCCAACCCCAGACGCGATCACCCAATAAAGGATGGAATGCCGAGCGAATGGTCAGCGGCAGTTTGGCGTTGTAACAAAAATAAGCCAAGGAAAGCGCGACCACGGCATAAATTGCCCACGGATGAAGGCCCCAGTGGAAGATTGTCGCCGACATACCGATGGCGCGGGCGGCTTCGGTGTTTGCGGCATCGACGCCTAGTGGCGGGTTTAAGGTGTGGTAGACAGGCTCCAACACGCCAAAGAACATCAGGCCGATGCCCATGCCAGCAGCAAAAAGCATCGCAAACCAGCCAGGGTAGGAATATTCCGGCACCGCATCTTTGCCGCCGATCCGCACCTTGCCCATCGGTAAAACGATCAGTGCAAGGCAGAATATGACAAAAATGTTGGCCGCACCCATAAACAGCCAATCAAAAGTCTTCGACAGCCAAGGCCGAAGATCATTAAAGGCTTGTCCGGCGGTTTCTTGAAACATCAACGTGATCAGCACAAAGGCAATGATCATTAAGCCCGATATGACAAATACCGGGTTATGGATGTCGAGACCCATGATCTCAACGTTATCTTGACCGATTTCGTAATCGGTTTCGATTGCATCTTCACTCATCTTTCAGATCTCCCCATCCGAATAACCGAATCATACCGCCTTGTTCGCTGTGGCATTATTGCCTGCGATTTTGGGCATTCGGCATGATATCTCCCCTTGACTGGTCAAGCGTATCGGCGTGTGGGGCCGAAAAGTTGCATAAAACAGCCACCTAATATCCTATTGACGACAAATCGACGTCGTAAACGGGATAGTAGAAGGCGTGTTTCTCTCAAAACTCGACGGTAGGGTCAAGCCTTGTGGAGATATCAGATGTTCAGACGGAAACGGCCTAAAAAGCGATGCTATGCGCTGAGTTTTAGGTCTTTTGCGCACTCGGCGATGAAGCTACGGGCGAAATAGTCGTCTTCGCGTAGATAGGAGATCAGGTCTTCGCCGGAGCTTTTGGCCATGGCACCGTTCAAAAACGCGATGCTGTCACGGTCCAAGATTTTGTAGGCCATGTCCCAGGCGCCAAAGGCGCGTTGATCAATGCGATCTTCGTACAGAATATCGAAGTCGTGGTGACGGGGGTCCTGTTCGATATGCATGGCAAGGCGATCAACGATATCGTCTTCGCCCTCTAAGACCTGAATGAAAACGCCGTTGCCGAATAACAATATGCCAGTGACGTCGAGCCCGGCATTGTTTTTGCGCGCGTGGCCTAAAATCTCATCAAGCGTTGACTCATCAACGCCCGAGTTTGCTGCCGAAGCATAAATAATTCGTTTCATCACGAAACCCACCGTTGTAGACGCGGTCGAAACCGCAAGAAGTATCGATAAGACCCTTCGAGGACCGTTGTTGTCCCAGGGATTTTAGCCAACCAAGCTAGCGGCCGAAACACCGGCATTTGCGCCCAAATTTCAACGAATGCGGGGCCGCCTGAGATCACGTCACCGGACTCTGTGATAATATGAAAACGTTTCAAAAGTGTTTCCCGGTTGATGCCGGCGGGCAACACGGCTTCATCACAGCTTGCCACGTCGATCCAGCGGATACGCTCGGCGCCTGAACGGCGTCGGTAAAAAGCAATTTCGCGCTGACACAACGGACAGTCACCGTCGTAAAACACGCTGAGGCGCATCGGTCTCGGCACGCGGCGGGCGGTGAGGGCGATGTCTACGCTCATAGGCTCTCGCGTTGCAATGGCGTGAGGTTGCAGCCAGCGATACGCCAGTTGCCACCGTCATCTTTTTGCATCGCGTAAACCGCCATCATGACGGCACCGTCAGCGCCTTCGATGACAACGTGCTGCACATAACGCCCTGTATTTTCTGACGTGGTGTCGTAAGGCACCAATGGTCCAAACTCCACGTAGCGGGGCCGGTAAACGGCCGCATACCCCTGGCGTACCATCTGCATGAACATCGCGGACGAGCCGAAGCGCTGCTGAATTTCCGGTGCGGCAATGGCGAACGCGGTGTGCGCATCGTCTTGCTCAAATGCATCGATTTGTTTGAGGATCACGGCTTGAATGGCAGCGGCTTCTGTCGGGTCAGCACTTTCGACCGCGGTCGATGCCGCGCCTGCACCAATGGTGCCACCCAGACCGATCACGACGGCTAAGGCACAAGCCACCATCAGCGATCGAACCTTCGCCAACATCCGATTTTTGATCTGCATGACCATACTCCTGTGTCTATACAGGTTTACGCAGCAAATCCGGTCATGGATTACTCAAAAGAACTTTTTTCGCTAAATACCGTCAAAAATCCCTGTTTTCAGGTCATTTACGATTTCGGACGGAGATTTTCCGGATCATAGAGTGGTTTGGCACCGACAGCGGCGACGTGCACCGGGAATTTTTGATTGAAGTACTCGATTTCCAGCTGGCGGCCTTCTTCGCAGTACTCAAACGGCAGGTAGCCGAGGGCGATGTTTTTGCCGATGGACGGGCCGAAGGCCATGCTGGTGGTGTAGGATCGTCGGCCCTGGGAATCGATCAGCACCTCGTTGGTTTTCGGATCGATGATCGGGCAGATGCCGACCGGGAACCGCGCGACGCCGTCTTTGTCGATGTTGTCGGTCATGGTCAGGGTGCACAGATAGGCTGGCTGGTGCGGCCGGTCGCGCTGCGCAAGATACGCTTCTTTGCCTTGGAAATCGGCGGCTTTCACTTTCGGGCGAGTCAGCCCAGCTTCGCACAAATTATATTCGGTCAGCAGGTCCGCATTCTGCAGGCGCAGGCTCTTTTCCAGGCGGCGACTGTTGGCATAGGTCTCGACCCCAATCGGCGTGATGCCGATGTCGCGGAACATATCCCAAAGGGCCAGGCCGTAGCTGAGTGAGAAATGCAGTTCCCAGCCCTGTTCACCGACATAGGAAATCCGAAAGCCCTTCACCGGGACGCCGCGCAGGGTGAAGTCGCGGCAGGCACCGAACGGAAAGTTTTCGAGGTCCAGCCCCGCAGGATCATCGGCCAACTGTTTAAGGTGCGCGCGGGCATTCGGCCCCCAAACACCGATGCAGCCGAACTGGTCGGTGCGGTCTTCGATATACGCCGACCATTCTTTGTCTTGGGTCATGCGGCGCAGATAGGTGGCGTCACGGTTGCCGGCATCCGCGCCGTCGATGATGCGAAAGCGATCTTCGTCGAGGCGCAGCGCGGTCAGGTCGGCTTGTACGCCGCCGACCGCGTCCAGGAAGTTGGTGTATACACCTTTGCCCACCGCTGTATCACCCGCGACTTTTGATGAAGATACATATTCCATCAACTGCGCCGCATCGCGGCCGCTGACATCGTAAATCGCGAAGTGCGATAGATTGACCATGCCGACGTTTTCCGAAAGCTCCAGATGTTCGGCATTGGACACGCGCCAGAAATGGCGGTTGTCCCACTCGTTCTCGCGGACTGGGACGCGATCTGCATATTTTGCCAATAAAGTTTCTTCGTTGGCGGCGTAGCCGTGCGCGCGCTCCCAGCCGGCGAGTTCCATGAAATAACCGCCAAGTTCTTTTTCGCGCAGGTTAAACGGTGCCGAGCGCAAATTCCGACCCTTGGAATAGGGCTCGCGATTGTGGACCGGAGGATTGTAGATTTTAAACGCCGTTTCATAGCAACGATCCGCGATATAGGTCTCGGATTTTTGGATCGGATAATACCGCGCGTAATCGATGCTGTGATGATCAAGCTCGGTGCGGCCGTCGGTCATCCAGTCGGCGATGACTTTGCCGGTCCCTGGGCCGTCTTTGACCCAGACCGAGACACCATACCAAAGGCCGCGTACGTCGGGGGATTCACCAATCGACGGGCCGCCATCGGCAGTGACCTGTAGCAGACCATTGAACGACCATTTATCCTTGTAGCCCAACTCGCCAAGGATCGGGGTCAGCTCCATGGCGCGCTCAAGCGGCTCGATAATCTGCTCCATATCCAGATCACGTTGTGACGGCGACAGGCGGGCTTGCTCTTTTTCAAGTAGGTCGCGCGGATGCACCAAGCGGGGTTCTTTTTCTTCGTAGTAGCCCCATTCAATCTGGCCACCTTCGGCGGTTTTCGGGTCACCGGTATCGCGCAAATAGGCCGAGTTGCCCTGATCACGAAGCAGCGGATATCCAATTTCCAGGCCGGTCCCTTCGAATTGGGTGTACGGCCCAAAGAACGTCAGCGGATGGTCGACCGGCATTACCGGCAGATCTTCGCCCGCCATTTCTGCGATCAGACGACCCCAAAGCCCAGCGCAGACGACGACGTGCGAAGTCGCGATATAGCCGCGTTCGGTCTCGACCCCCTTGATGCGCCCGTTTTCGATGTCGAGGGCGGTCGCAGATATGTTTGGCATTGTCACCAGTTTGCCGGTTTCCTCGGCGTCGCGGATCATCTCGCCGGACACGACCTGCGAACGGGGAATGACCAGGCCCGCGTCCGGGTCCCAAAGCGCACCTTGGATCACGCCTTCTTCAATTAACGGCATCCGCTCTTTGGCTTGCTTCGGCGTGATTAACTCGACGCGGTTGCCGAACGCGCGACCGGAGCTGACCCGGCGCTCAAGCTCAAGCATCCGCTCGTCGTCGCCTTTGCGGGCGACTTCGATGCCGCCGATCCTGGAATAACGACCGCGCTTTTCGAAAAAGTCGATGCTGTACTTCGTGGTAAAGATCGTCATCTGATCGTGCATCGTGTTGAAGCAAAAATCGGACGCATGCCCGGTCGAGCCGATATCGGTCGGAATGCCTGACTTGTCGATGCCGATGATGTTGTCCCAACCGCGTTCGATCAGGTGATGCGCGACCGACGCCCCGGTAATTCCGCCGACGCCAATGATGACGACATCTGCGCTTTTGTTGGTCTTTGACATGTGCTTCATCTCCGGATTGGACGGGAGGCGGGTGTGAGCATCCATTCGTTGAACAAATTCTTTAAGGCCTCAGCGAAATTCCCGTTTAGTGGTTCCCGACAATCCCTGTCTTGATACCGCCAAACCGTATTTGCCGGGGCACGAGTAGCGCTCTATCATCATGAAAAGGATAAATTTAAAACGCTATTGGGAGCAAACACTGCAATGTTAAGTGATTGGGAACCGCCGAAGTCTTTTCGCGCATATCAGCATATCAAGGTGAAGCGCGTTGCCGGCTCTATCGGGGCCGAAGTGTCCGGGGTGAATGTCGCCGAAGACCTGCCCGATGCCGTGATCGACGAAATCACCGCTGCCCTTGATGAAAACCACGTCATCATGTT
>JAFMCK010000136.1 GCA_017857825.1 Rhodospirillales bacterium | reverse complement strand
TTTGCCAGAACGCTCCAGGCGATACGGGCCAGCTTGTTGGCCAGGGCTGTGGCGAGCTTGTTTCGATGGAGCCGGGTTGATGCTTCGGTGAGCCACGGTCCGAAGCTGAACTTCTGCCAATTGTTGGGGCGCATTAAAATGACGTGCGCCGCCTGGATGAACAGGGTTCGCAGATACTTGCTGCCGCGCTTGGATATCCGTCCAAGGACTGTTTTTCCGCCCGTGCTGTATTGGCGTGGGACGAGACCGAGCCAGGCCCCAAAGTCACGTCCACGCCCGAAGGCATCACCCGTTCCGATAGCGGCCACCATCGCAGTCGATATAATCGGCCCAATGCCCGGAACGCTCATCAGCCGTTGACAGTTCTCTTCAGCCTTGCTGATCATCTCAATCTCTTCGGTGATGGTCTCGATGCGTTCGTCGAGCCTCTGCCAGTCCTCATAGAGGTCGACAATCAGAGCGCTCATGCGCGGAGATATTTCGTCTTTGCGGTTTTCCAGGATCGCAAAAAGCGAACTGCCTAACGCGTGGGTGCCGGTGCGAACCGTTATGCCCTGTTCGATCAAAAATGCGCGGATCTGGTTGATCGTCGCCGTGCGTCGGGAGACCATCCGTGACCGGACCCGATGCAAGGCCTGCAGGTCGAGTTGATCCTGGGTCTTTTCCGTTACAAACTTCAGATTAGGCCGAAGAACCGCTTCGGCAATAGCCTCAGCATCGTTGTAGTCATTCTTCTGGCCCTTGACGAAGGGCTTGACGTAAATTGCCGGAATGATCCGGGGCTCAAAGCCCAGCTTACGAAGCGTGCGGCTGACAAAATGTGCACTCAGGCAAGCTTCCATGCCAACGGTGCAAGGCGGCAGTTTCTCAAATTCGCTGACCAACGCCAGGCGCCTGATCTTCCGACGCAGCACAATCTTACCGTCAAGATCAAAGCCAACAAGGTGAAAAACTTCCTTACCGATATCGATGCCGACAGAGGCAAGGGTGAAGGTGTTCTGTTTCGATGTGGTTGCCATGGGATGCTGCTCCTTTTGTTCGCGGGTTAAAGTCTTTACAGACTAACCCGCTTGGGAAGCAGCCGGTCCATCCCATTAGCGGACGTCACGCCGCCAAGACGAGAATACTGTCGCGATCAACCAGAAGGTCTACACTATCGCCCACGCTGAATACCGCCTCCCCCAGTTTATGGGCATGATCGACGAGGACGACGTCACCGTTCACGTCGACGCCATAGCGGATGATGGAACCGAGGAATTCCATGTGATCGACTTTTCCGTTTAGCTTTGCATGCGCCTCGCTTGCACCTGTGCCCGTAGCACAGACATCGACATTTTGGGGGCGAAAAACGATGGAGCGTCCGTTCGTATAGCCCTGGTTCAATGGGATATCCATGCCCCTGTCGGTGCGAAAGACCAATGCGCTTCCTTCGGTGATGACGGCACCCTTGATGATATTGGCGGTCCCTAAGAACTTAGCAACGAACAAATTGGCGGGGTTGTCGTACAAATCGATCGGTGCGCCGACTTGCTGAATAACGCCCTGATCCAAAACCGCCATACGGTCTGACGTCGTGTTTGCTTCTTCTTGATCATGGGTAACAAAAATCGTGGTGAGTTGAAGCTTTTGTTGAAGTTCGCGAATATCGCGGCGCATTTGAATGCGCAGATTGGCATCTAGATTCGACAGCGGCTCATCCAACAACAGAACCTTCGGCTCGATCACGATGGTGCGCGCCAAGGCGATGCGCTGCTGCTGGCCACCGGACAATTGCGATGGCCTACGTTCTGCCAAATCCAACAACCCGACCATATCCAGCGCCTTATCAACGCGCTCATCTATCTCATGTTTTGAGATTTTGCGTTCTTCCAGTCCAAACGCGACATTTTTACGCACCGTCATATGCGGCCACAGGGCGTAGCTCTGAAACACCATGCCCACATCGCGCTTCCAGGGAGGGAGGTCCGCAATATCTTTACCCTGAATTAAAATGCGCCCTGTTGGCGTCGGCCCGAACCCGGCAATGGCGCGCAATAACGTCGATTTACCGGATCCTGATGGACCCAGAAAAGCAAAGAACTCACCTTGTTTGATGACCAGGTCCACACCTTTGAGAACATGGGTGTCGCCAAACGACAGGTTTAGGTCTTCAATCACCACGCCCGCAGAATCGTGTGCGTTGTCAATCATGGTTTAGGTCTCCTCCGCGACAATGGATTTGGGTTCGCGCGCCTTATTGCTGCGCTCGATGATCACATGTGAGATATAGGTGCCGACGCCGACAAACAGGACGGCGATGACGCCCAATGCCGCGCCCGGCCCACGTCCCGCAGCACTTTGCATAAATTCGTAAATGCCGTAAGCCAGCGGTGCATCCGTTTCGCGCGCGACCAACATAATGGTTGCCGACAGTTCCACCGCGGCAGTGGCGAAGCTGGTGACGAAGCCAGCCAAGATACCGCCCGACATTAGGGGAATGACAATGCGCCAAACCGTGCGGGTCTTGGTTGCGCCTAGGTTTTCTGCGGCCTCTTCCAGCATCACGCTAATTTGCTGGATTGCTGCGACACAGGACCGCAGAGCATATGGCAACCGGCGGATGGTCATGGCGATAACAATAATCACCCACCACGTCGCCAATGGCTCATCAATCAGGGGTACGTTGATATTGTGGAAGGTTCGCAGGTATCCAATGCCCAACACCACCCCCGGTACCGCCAGCGCCGCCGTCGCGCCATAGTCCAGCCACTTGCGACCGACCAAATCGGTACGCCACACGACGTAAGCAATGGCGGTCCCCAAGATCACATCGAACAATGCTGCCAGACCGGCGTACAAAAGTGTGTTGGTGATGTATTGAGTGGCCGTCGAGAACACCGTGACGTAATGCGCAATGGTAAACGCATCGGGCAGCACCGCATACGACCAGATGGTACCGAACGACAGCAACAGCAAACCAAAGTGTGGCGACAGCACCAGCACCAAGATCAAAATCACCACCGCGTAGCAGCCCACTTTTTCCCAGCGACGCAAATCACGTTTCATCAATCCGCCGCCGCCCTTTTGTACGGTGGCGTAATCCTTGCCTTTTAACGCGCGCATGGACACCCACAAGGATAACAGCGAAAAAGCAACTAAGATGACGGCAATGACATAGCCCATGGGATCAGAGATGCCGATGGAGGTCACGCGCAGGTACGCTTGAGGGGCTAACATGTTGTTGACGTTCAACAGCAACGGTGTGCCCAAATCATCAAACACCTTGATGAACACCAGCGCCGCCCCAGCGACGTAACCCGGCATGGCTAGCGGAAAGACAATACGGCGGAACAGACGCATACCGTTTGAGCCCAGGTTCTGCGCAGACTCTTCCATCGAGCGATCAATATTACTGAGTGCGGCAGAAAGATTAATCAAGATGAACGGAAAGTAATGGATGCTTTCAACGAAGATAACCCCGTTTAGGCCTTCCATGAACGGGATCGTAAAACCAAACCAATCATCAAGTATCAAGTTCACCGAACCGTTGGAGCCGAACAATAATTGCATGGCGACCGCGCCGACAAACGGCGGCATGATCAAAGGGATAATTCCCAACGTCTGAATCAGTGCGGTACCGCCAAAATTGAACCGGGTGGTGAAGTAAGCCAGCGGCATGGAAATGATGGAGGCAATCACCACCGACATGGAGGCGACGTAAAACGAATTAAAAAATGATTCTCTAAAAAGGGAATTTCGGAAAAAATCGACGAAGTTAATAATCGTCGCCTCACCCGTCGAGGCATCTTGAAAGGCTACAAAAATGACCTGCCCGACCGGTACTGCCAAAAATAGAAACAGGAACAACGCGATCAAAAGACCCGCTACGGCTGGACCTCTTTGCACGGATGGAAATAAAAATGACATGACGTGTCCCAAGCTAACGGCACAAACAACAAAGAAAGGCGGAAACCGCCCTCCGAAGAGAGCGGCTTCCTAGAGGATTGTTTTACAACATATTCTTGGCTTGTTCGGCCAGTTCCTTAGCTTTGGCATAGTTTGCCTTAACCTGGGTATCCCATTCTTGCTCGACCTCGGCCTGACGGCCTTCAATCACATCGGTCGCTTTTTTGCGCTTTTTCTTGAAGATCGCATTGAATTCTTTCGCGCCTGCAGTGGCTTCACTGACGGGCATCTTTGCGACCAGAGCACGGGCTTCGGCGATCAGTTTTGCCGCAGCCGGGTTGCTTTTACCTTTAATGGCTGCGTCCGCGTCCTGAATGGCCTTGGTCGCCGCAGTAAGGTCTTTCATGCGATATGTAATCATCACATCGAACAAAGAGTTCACGACGTTGTAGCGGTTCTTCGACAGATCAAGGTCGAATTTCACCGCTGCGCCGATGGACTTATCCTTAAACGGGTTGGGGAAACCGGCCGGGGCATTTGCGTAGGTATTCGGGTTCACCGGCAAGCGACGAATCTTCGGATTAAGTAACAGTTCCTGGCCTTCTGGCGACAGCAGGAATTCAATAAATTCGGCGGCTGCAGCTTGGTTAGGTGCGCCCTTTACGATGCCAATATTGGCCGGCACGAGGGTCGTGACTTCGGGATAAACGAAGTCCACAGGAAAGCCGGAACCCACTGAAGACAGTCCAAAGAAGTCAATCACAATGCCGTAGCCGAACTGGCCGCTGTTAACGCCATCAGGAACGCCAAAGCTACGTTCCGTAACGGTTTTGAAGTTGCCCGCAATTTCTTTCCATTCGGCCCAACCGGCATCCCAACCCATACCCTGTATAACCGTTTCAACGGTTAAGTGGGTGGTGCCGGAACGCGAAGGGGCGCTCATTCCGACATGGCCGTGATAGACAGGATCTTTCAAATCAGCCCAGTTTTTAGGCACCGGAAGTTTCTTGGCCGCTGTATACCGGGTGTTCCACATGATGCCGTAACCAGATGCGGCAAAACCCATGTAGTAACCATCCGGATCGTTGATCGGAAACGCACCGACCTTATCGGGAATGCCTTTGGCCATCGGCGTATACTTGGCCAACAAGCTATCGCCTTTAAGCACTTCAAACGCATCCGGTGCCGAAGCCCAGAATAAGTCAGAGGTGTTATTGGCCGACGTTTCTTGAAGATACTTAATGCCAGCCGAGGTCTTTTTGTTAAGCACCTCGATGGTCAAGCCAGGGTTCTTCTTTTCAAATGCCGACTTGAATACAGACGTCAGATCTTTCGGAAACGATGTCACGACCGTGAGCGTTCCATCCGCAGCAAATGCGGTTCCCGATGCCACGGACATGGCGATCACCGCCGCCGCACCGAGTGTCATAAACTTTTTCATTGTTAAACCTCCCAGATGAATGGAGGTGCCAGCCGGCCCCCCCTTTTATGCACATCTAAGAGCAATCCCTGTGCCAACGGGCGGAGGTCATCATAACAAACTGATTCAATGGGATATTCTAAATAATGACAGGATCGGCATGCGACGGATTGGGTCAATTTTGACCCAATCCCCGAAGTGTTTTGGGTCAAAATCGTTACGAAAAGTCTTCGCGGTTCAGCCCGTGTTTTTGCATACGCAGGTACAGAGTCTTACGCGGCAAGCCAAGCGCTGCCGCCGCCTCCCCCACGCGCCCACCTTGGTCTCGCAAAGCCGCAGAGATGGTGGCGCGCTCGAAACACGCCAATCGTTCATTCAGCGTTTTACCGACATCATCGCCATCGCACATAACGTTGCTAACGCCATCCGGCTCACCTAACCCTAAAACAAAGCGTTCCGCAGCATTGCGCAGCTCGCGAACATTTCCAGGCCACGTTTGGTTCATCAAATCCTGTATTTTATCTTCGTCAATCTGCGGAACCGGGCGGTGATAGCGCACGGATGCACCGTCCACAAAATGACAAAACAGCAACGGCGCGTCATCAATGCGATCACGTAACGGCGGCAGCGTAACCTGGGCCACCTGCAGGCGGTACAGCAGGTCTTCCCTAAACGTGCCACCATTTACAGCTTCACGCAGATCAACCTTGGATGCGGCAATGATGCGAATATCGACGGGTACCGATACGTTACCGCCTACGCGCTCCAACGTACGCTCCTGCAGCACACGTAGCATCCGTACCTGTACAGTAGGCGGCATGCTTTCGATTTCATCCAAAAACAGTGTGCCACCTGCGGCATATTCAATCTTGCCGATGCGCCGTTTACTGGCACCGGTAAAAGCCCCAGCTTCGTGGCCAAACAATTCGCTTTCGATCACGCTTTCCGCCAGCGCGCCGCAATTCAACGCAACGAAGGGCTTCTTTTCGCGCTGTCCATAATCGTGCAAGCAGCGGGCGGCGATCTCCTTGCCGGTACCGGTTTCGCCCACCAACAAAACATCGACGTCCGTATCCGCCAAGTTCAGCACCAGCTTACGCAGGTTCTCCATGGCCGGGTTTTTGCCGATGATCTGGCGCTCCAGTTCACCAGATGAATCCAGTTCGCGGCGCAACTCGCGATTTTCCAAAACCAGTTTGCGCATATCCAAGGCGCGTCGGGCGATGCCGATAAGCTGTTCGGGGTCGGCGGTCTTTTCCATAAAGTCATAAGCACCGTCGCGCATCGCCTTAACCGCAACAGGTATGTCACCATGGGCCGTCACAATCACCACCGGAAGGTCCGCATCAATGCTCGTGATACGGATAAGGGCCTCCAAGCCATCCACGCGCGGCATTTTGAAATCCGTAATCACGATGCCCGGCAAGTTTGGCGTGATGTGCGCCAACGCTTTTTCAACACCGTCGAAGGCTAAGACGTCGAACCCTTCCAGCTCTAGCGTCTGAGATATCGACAGGCGCACCTCGTCTTCGTCATCGATGAGTATGATCCGGTTAACATTCATAAAGTCATAGTCCTCATACTTCAGGGGCAGGCTTCAGCCTTACCCAAAACGTCGTGCCCGTGCCAATGCGACTTTCAACACGCATGATACCGCCAAAATCTTTGATGATGTTGTACGAAACTGACAGCCCAAGTCCAAGCCCTTCGCCGACATCTTTGGTGGTGAAAAACGGATCAAATACTTGCGCCAAGTGATGGTCATCCATGCCACTTCCCGTATCGCGGACCCGAAGCTCTATCCAGCCGTCTGTTGAATGGGCGGAAATGATTAAGCGGCGCGCAGAGATGTTTTCCATGGCATCAATGGCGTTATTGACGAGGTTCAAGACCACCTGCTCCAAGCGCACCTGCCCGGCCAAAACAAATCGGCAAGTTTCGTCGATCTGTATATTGACCTCAACATTATGTTCAACGACGCGGCGTTCCAAAAGCGTAAGCACGTCATCCAAAACGGATACGACATCGGTACGCCGCAGGTCACGTTTCGGTTTGCGCGCTAGATCGCGCAAGCTTCCAGTGATGCGATTGGTCTTTTCCAAAAGTTCATCGATTTTATCCAGATTCTCTTTGGCCTCGGCTTTGCAACCCTTTTCAATCAACAAAGTCGTGTTGCGTGCGTAATGACGAATGGCGGCAAGTGGCTGATTTATTTCGTGCGATATGCCAGCCGTCAATTGTCCCAACGCCGCTAACTTGGCCGCCTGTACCAGCTCTGCCTGGGTATCGGTCAAGGTGTCACGAAAGGTTCGCAAAGATTCCGCCATCTTGGCGATCTCATCCTCACCACCGACGGGAACGTCTGCGCCAAGATCGCCATCGGCAATCGCGCGCATGCTTTCATCCAAACGTGTAATCCGTCCGACCAAGCCGCGCCCGACATACAGCCAGACGAATGGGATTGCCACAACCAAACTGACGAACACGGCGAGTATCAGCCATAACCGCCCTTGACGGATTGACGCCTGGGAACGTTCCGCAGAACGTAAAGCAGCTGCGATTTCTTCATCAACGCGCTGGGTGATCAAAGTATGCAAGGGGTCTAAAAGGGCTTGGTTCTTGATCAGCAAGTCACGTTCAGATTCCAAGTCATTAAGCTCAAGCGCGCGCAGGGCAAAGACCCCTTGTGGGCCGTTAGCAAATACTTGGATATCCTTAATCGACTGGCGCAAGGACAATGCACCGGGGACCGCTTCGATAGCCTGTATGCTCGTGTCGATGCGGCTTTCGATTTCGCGGAAATATAATTCGGTGCCGCGCAACGCATCGATATTGGGAATATTAGCGGCGCGCCCAATCAACTCGGCCAAAAGACTGCCATCTGCATTGATCTTGAACAACGAACGTTGTTTGACCATCTCCTGGTTCAGTCTACCGGGCGTCTTGATTGATGAACCGTCGCGTGTCAGTGCGAGGTCGATGTTGAAGCGGCTGTCATCGATCATCGGTTCAATTTCATCCAGGAAATCCGCCGACGACCAGCGTAGCCGTTCGATGAGTTCTTCTTTACGTGCAGATCGGGCAAGGCGTTGACTGACCAATGCGTCGAGTTTTTTGAGGTTCACGCTTAAAGCGGTCACCGCCTCGTTAAAGTTTGCGAGAACCTCGTTATTTGCGCCGCCCTTAGCCATGGCGTCCAGCTCCGCGTTCATGTCTTGAAGGCGCGCGGACAACTGCATCCAAATCCGTTCGCGTTCCGCATCATCCTTGGCGGATGACAACGCTGGCGCCGTACCAATAATGCCACCGCCCCGTTCCGCCAGTTGCGCTGCTAACGTTACGGCCGGGACGTTGCGTCCCACGATCAACTCCAAAGTATCGCCCAACCGGTTGAACGAAACCCAGGCCACCACCGTGGCGACGATGGTCGCGACTGCCACCGCGCCGAAGGCCCAAAACAGCCGTCCACGAATGCCGATACGAAAGGGCGCGCTCATGGCCGTGCTTTCTCTTTCATATCGTGAAGGTCATTCAACACGTCGCTTGCCA
>JAFMCK010000135.1 GCA_017857825.1 Rhodospirillales bacterium | reverse complement strand
AGTGACCAGGTCGTGGGACTTAAGCAACCTGTAGACCGAGGCTTCCGAGACAAAACAGCCCTTTGTGTCGGTGAACCTGACGGCCAGTTCCCTGGGCGACAGATCGGCCTCCTCCAGGGCGAGGTCGACAACCTCGGCACGGACATCATCCGGAATACGGTTCCATACCCGGCCAGGATGGCTACGGCTAGCCTTGCCCACGCCGACATACATCTTGCGCCATTTGTAATACGTTGCATCGCTTCCGCCAGCTGTTCGTATCGCTGATTCAACTGTTTTTCCACCAGCAAGATCCATCTCAACCTGGCGCAAAATGTTCAAGATATCTTCTTCTGAAAAACGCTTCCGTGTCATCAAAGCCTCCCCTCATAGCTGAGTTTTTATATCATACGTGGCTCAGTTATAGGGGGGCAGGTCAATTGTACGGAAAGATGGAGCTCAAGTAGGGCTCGACCATTATATTAAACGGACGCCGTCCTATGCTATCGGCAATACAATACGGCATTACCTCCGCGCGGAAGCCGTCACTGCTCAGGATGTCTACGGCTTCCGCTACACAGTCCGGGTCAGCGTCATAAAAATAAAATCGAATATTTGGCAGGAACGACTTGGGAATCGAAATGGACCCTTGTCCCTCACACGCGCCGATGTGGTGATGGATAATGGCAGACACACGAGGCTGCGCCCTACTCCGCCGCCTTACGATTATCGGCGCCTGAACCTGTCTTCCCGCCGCCCGTTTTGTCAATTCGGTAGAAAAGCTGAGTTGGATTTATGACCTCTGAGAGTTTTCTCAGCATCAATTTTTTGTTCTCGGAGTCGAATTGGGCCAATTGCGCTTTAAGGTTTCTGTGCTGCGCATCGTCAAGATAAAAACGATACTGCTGGGGGGCTTGGCTCAGCGCGTCAGTAAGCACTTTTAATTCGCAACCCGAATCACGCCATTCGGGAACCGGCGTCCTACTCTTGACGACCTTTTGATCAATCAAACTGTCTCCATTCATAAGATCGACACGAGTTTCTTTGCAGAAGTCCAAAAGCTCTGAAACGATTTTATTGGCACTATCCGCGTCGACAATCGTGTCTTTCTCGGCAAACCACGACTTCGTCACGTCTTGCAGCAACGCATCGAACGCATCCGAGCAATCGAGAACGATTTCATAAATGTAATAAAAGTTTAGCTTTCCGTACTCTGAATTGGCGAGCCGCTGAAAATGCGCCTCATCCGTCCAATATTCATATAATGCATCAAAGGTCGGGAACGCCTCAAGCGCATGGTCTTCCTCGAAACGACGATACAATTCGCCCATCGCGCCTCGATCTTTCGAAATCGCGTCGGCGATCAAATATACCAAATCCATCGAACGCGCACCGCAACTCGTCATGAACTTGAGATAGTCGTGATACCATCGACGATTCCACATGAATTCGAGCAGGAAGTGCACGAACCTCATAGACCATAGTTCAGACTCTTTCATTGAAGAGGTTTCTAAGACAACTTCCTGACCCTCGATGATTTTCTTACCCGCATAAACGCCATAAGCATTGTCGTGCATGCGCCAACCCGTTTTACGGAAGTATTTCGCGCGCTGCTCTTCGGTCTCCATCTCGGTGCCGGGCAATAGGTGAAGATTGTAGTTCACCACTCGGGCCCCCAAATCTAACATCGACTGGTTGGCATCCAAGTGCGTTTGCAGGGTTTCCGCCGGCAACCCTAAAATCAATTCACTAAACAGGGGCGACGTGATTCCGTAGGAGCGCAAAGAGTTTTGCATCTCCATAAAAGTTTCAAGGTTTAAGTTCTTTCTTTTGACCGCGTCGAGAACCCCGGGGTCCAAACTTTGCATGGAGGCGCCGACTTCCGCGATTCCCCTGAATTCTTTCGCAGCCTTAAGCACTCGGTCTGGACGCGTTTTGTTCCACTGCACCGCGACGCGTCCGGGGTAGCCCGTTGCTTCATGGGTTTTATAAAGCTCACGCGCGAACGTCTGATCGCGTTCCAAAATGCCGAAGTTCGCATCTGTTACGAACATATTCATGCTTATGGGCTTGTGATCGGCGATGTAATTGATTTCCGCAAGTGTACGCTCTTCGCTAAACTGCGCCAGCTTGCTTGTCCCGATCCCCCACGCACAAAACGTACAACGGTACGGGCAAGATCGGTTCGTCTCGAGCATCGGGATCAGCGGCTGAGCCAGAAATTCGTCCAAAAGGCCCGAAAGATAAGGTGACGGAATCCGATCAAGGTCATTGAAAGCGGCGATACTTGCCCCGATGAACGGCGGATTTGATGCCCCCCGATTGATAAGACAACCGTCGAGCTCGGCGCGGTTACGCAACGAAGTGGCGGTTCCTCCGGCGGCAACCCATTCGAGGAACTTCGCAAAGCCTTGCTCGCCTTGGTTATAGATGTATGCGTCACAATGAGGCGATGCCTTGAAAAACTTCGCAGCGCCTTTTTCGTTCGCATTCAAAGATGTGATGTTAGGCCCACCTCCGACGGTTATGATCTCGGGGCAGGCCTCCTTGGCATATTGGAAAACGAAGGCATTGAGGTGCGAGTTCCAGACGTAATGCGACAGGCCCACCACGTCCGGCTTTTCATCCTTGATCGCGGCAAACATCTTTTCGGGATCCTTAAAAAGCTGGAATTCCCAAGATTCTGCGCCTTCGACGTGTGCTTTAGCATAAGCCGTCAAGAATGCGATGTTTAGCGGAACGGTCCATACACTGACTTTGTTCCATGTGTGGACGAGGTCGCCTAAGAAGATTTTCATCGGTGGATCCAGAAACCGTTTACCTTAATCGGACGAGGAAATTCCGCAAAGATCATAGATACGTGCCATTTGGCCTCAGAGCATTCGGGCAGAAAAGTCATTTCTGCCCCCCGTAATTGAACGCAATTCCACGCTTTTTACCCTACGGAAGGTACTGATTTTTTGGGCCGAATACAAGCGCCCAATCATCCCCTCAAAAATCGCTCTATATGGCGTTTTCTCTTAATCGAACAATAACTTCAGCGATTCGCGTTCACATGATGAACGCACTTGCCTGGGGCGCGCCTTACCCTTACTCTGTCGCAAGTTTCGAGGCAGCCCGAACCAAGGAAACGACGCCGCCGGACAAAAACGAGGCGCCAACAAGGCCGCAAGGCTTTAAGCTTTCCGGCGCCGCACCGTTAATGAATTTCCAAGCGCTTCAACTGGTGTCAAAGAGCCCCATAAGACTATGAACACAACTTCACAAAACCCTATTCGACGCGATGTAATCGCCAACATAATCAACCGGTATCTGCCTTCGGCATACCGTTCGGACATCAAGGCTGAGCGAGAACGTTTAGAACACGATGTGCTCGCCCCTATGGACTTGGATGAGCGGCGTATCTTGATCGCCGGTGGCGCCGGATATACCGGGTCCGTGCTGACAGGGCATTTCTTGACCGCTGGGTACCATGTTCGCTGCCTCGACGACCTCGTTTTTAATAACGGACTGACGGTCCTAGCTTATCTCGGCAATCCACATTACGAGTTTCGCCGGGGCGACCTCGCAAGCGAGGCGGATTTTGGCAAAGCTATTGAGGGCATTACCGACGTCGTGCTGTTGGCCGGACTTGCCGAAGATCCTATCACCAAGCAGTTCCCCGACGAAGCCGCGCGCGTGAACGACGTCGGGCATGCGAGCATGTTGAATGTTTTGCGTGGGGCTAAGCTTAATCGCATCATCTTTGTCTCGACGTGCTCCAATTATGGCTTGATCGAAGGAGATGTCCTCGCCAACGAAGAGTTTGAACTTAACCCGCTGTCGCTTTATGCCAAGTCCAAGGTCCAAGTGGAAAAAAACCTTTTGGCGATGGCCGATAACGACGATCTAACGGTCACGATCCTTCGTTTTGCGACCGCCTTTGGATTGAGACCGCGCATGCGCTTCGATCTCACCGTGAGCGAATTCACCCGTGCCATGTTTCTGAAAGAAGACTTGTTTGTTTACGACGCCGACACTTGGCGCCCTTACTGCCATGTCGCCGATTTCGCCGAACTCATTCGACGGGTTTTAGAGGCGCCGCGTGAGCGCATTCATTTCAATGTGTTCAATGCGGGCGGCGACGTGAATAACTTCACGAAACAGATGATGGTCGATGCCGTCTTGGAACAGTTGCCAAGTGCTCCGGTTCGTTATCAAGCAAAAGGAGCCGATCCGAGAAATTATCGGGTCAGCTTCGAGAAAGTACGCAAACAGTTATTTTTTGAACCGGCATACACCGTTCGGGACGGCGTCCGCGAATTGATCTCTGCGATGAACCAAGCGCTTTTTTTAGACATTACCGCGCCCGAGAGCTTTTACGGAAACTGAAACCCGCGCATTCAAGGGCAATAGGCTCCAGGCTCCCTCGTAGTCAATAATATTTAACCGAGCAAACAACATGCTATTTGGGTCGTTCGAATTCATCTTGGTATTTTTACCATTGGTTCTTGGCGGGTACGCGTTGCTCGGTGCGGCCAATATGCATAAACAGGCGATGTGGTTTCTGACGCTGGCATCGCTTGTGTTTTATGGTTGGTGGGATTGGGATTATCTAGGACTACTCGCAGGATCAATTCTCGCGAATTTTCTGTTTGGTCGCATTCTCGCGTCGCACCGGTCAAATGGTGTGTTGGCGGCTGGTATTGCCTTCAACCTCGGACTGCTCGCCTATTTCAAGTATACGAATTTCCTCCTGGATACTGTTAGCACGCTGTCCGGCAACAGCTTCCTCGCGCAGGACATTATTCTGCCACTCGGGATTTCGTTTTTCACCTTTCAACAAATTGCCTATCTCGTCGACGTTAAGCGTGGGATCGCGTTCGAGCCGGATATCGGGCGCTACAGCCTTTTTGTGACCTTTTTTCCGCAATTAATTGCGGGCCCGATCGTTCACCATAAAGAACTACTTCCACAATACGAGAATAAATCCGTCTTCCAGCTTCGCGCAGACAATCTCTCCGTCGGCTTGTCTATATTCGTTGTGGGCCTGTTAAAGAAAATCGCGTTCGCCGATCCAATGGGAGCTTATGCGGACCGAGTCTTCCAGTGGGTGGACGCGGGCCAGGAATTAACTCTTTTAAGCGCTTTATTCGGAACCGTCGCTTTCGGGCTTCAGATATATTTCGATTTCTCCGGTTATTCCGATATGGCAATCGGCTTAGCCCGGATGTTTGGAATTAAGCTGCCGCTCAACTTTCTCTCCCCATACAAGGCCGGAAATATCATCAGTTTCTGGCGCCGTTGGCACATAACGCTTTCCAAATTTTTGACAGACTATTTGTACATACCGCTTGGCGGCAATCGTAAGGGCTTACCCCGCCGCTATACGAACTTGATGATCGTCATGTTGCTCGGCGGACTTTGGCACGGCGCGGCGTGGACTTTCGTGATTTGGGGCGGCTTGCACGGATTTTACCTCGCGGTAAACCACGGGTGGATAAATATTTGCGATCGTGTCGAACGACTACAGTTGCTTCGCACCTCATTGGCATGGCGCGTTTTTGCCCATTCGCTGACGCTCGGTTCGGTCATGTTCGCTTGGATACTTTTTCGCTCAACCAGTTGGGAAAGCGCCTCTCTTGTGATCGAGGGGCTTTTCGCAAACGGATTATACATGCCGGAGAGTTATCAGGTCCGACTCGGCTTCATTGCACCAGCCCTCAAGGTCATCGGCGTACAGTTTAGTGCTGCGACGGATGCTCAAGTCTATCCGACCTTGACTGAGGCATTAAGCATCGGCGGTCTTTTATGCCTTGTCCTGATCGCTCCAAACAGCGCGTCCATCTTTGGATCGCACGTACCGATCAATCACCCCTTAATGACCACCTGCCACAGGTTCTTAACTTGGCATCCTACGGCATTTTCCGGACTTATTACGTCGATCGGTTTTCTGATCGGCTTAGGCCTTTTATTCAGTCAGCAATCTAATGCATTCATTTATTTTCAATTCTGATAGCGGGCGCTTCTTACGCTGCTTCCTCACCGCGACTGTTTTTGTTTCGGTAATTTTTGCGTGCGCAACAGAATGGCTCATCCGCGCGCACGTTCGCGACATTCACCCGCTGAACAAGCACATCCAACTATTGACCTCAAAGCGCTCTCCAAATGCGATATTCGGCGACTCCCACGCAGCGCATGGGCTGTTGGGCCTAAAAAGCTTTGTGAATCAAGCTTTCGGCGGCGAAGGCATGGCATTGGTTCAAACCAAAGTCGAATATTACTTTGACGACTTAAAACCTGCGACAGTGATCCTCCAAGCGGCACCGCATCACTTTGCACCGACGTGGCTCGACAAAGACCGCGAGCCGACACCAAAAGAATTCTTAAAGATGCTGGATGACCGTGGGTATCCGCTCGAGATTCTAAATCCGGAGTTGCGCCGTGAGGCATTTGCCTATTGGCGCGCGTTCCTCTCCGGCAAGCCGCCAGTGCCAAAAGAGTCGATGATGGACGACGGGGCGCGGGTTTCAGATGACGTCTACGCAGCGATTCCAAAGAGTATTCGACTGCAAGCCGCCCGACGTCAGGCGTACCAAATCAAGCCGGTCAGCGCTCCTATGTCGACTTGGGCGGCACAAGCTTACGAAACAACGGTACGATCGCTGTTAGAAAAAGGCGCTCGAATTTGCTTGGTAACATTTCCGGTCTCGGCGACTTTGCGTGCTGAGTTGGCTCAGTTCCCCCAATATGCCGATATATTTGCCTTCTTTGATGCCCTGGCAGAAAAAAATGGCATTCCATATGTGAACGCATTCAGTATGGAAATGGATGAAAGCTTGTTTGCCGACAGCCATCACTTAAACGGCGAGGGGGCGCGCATGTTTACCCGCATCGTCGCTGATCGGTGTGGCATTGGAGAAGCGGTGAACCCGCCTAGCGCAACAGATGTTTTTCAACCGGGTCGTAACGGGTAAAGGGCGTAAAAGCATGTCTACGTCTTCGATCATTTGTACATGATGGACAGCTCGTTTGGACCTTCAGTGAAATTGTAGAGGACTGCGAGTAGGTTTGTGATTGATTTCGATATGGCCTTCCAGAGCTTCATCGTCGCCTCCAAGGGTAATGGAATATTCCCTAGTGGCTTAAGCCAACCTGTGTAAAAGATCGTTCGGGATGTTACCGGGGGGATGCTCGAAAGCTTAAGGCGCCTAGTAAGTCTACTGCCACCAGACGTAATCTATAAAAATAGTCATTGGGTTTCCGATTGTTTTATATCAGTCTACCTTGAAGAGTATTATCAAATAATCGTTATGTTAGACGGACATTTAGAATGCCGGTGATGATACGAAAAAATATATTTTGGGTGTGAGATTGTATGCGACCCCTCTTTTTGAATAGCCTCATAGTTCTCACGGTAACGCCGAAGGCCCGCTCGGAGCCGACTTTGATGTCATCGTGTCTCGCGAAGTTCTCGTGCATTGAAGAAACCTTTGGCTGACGTCAACGGCTATTCCGCCCCAGAGCATCCGTTTGGATAGTTGATAAATCGATGATTTTCCAGCATTTAAATGGTGTTTCTATGAGACCCACGTCGGGCAGATGACCTTAGCGGGCACCTTCCAACCAGTGGCGACGTTGGTGTCCTCCTCCGCATCCCGACAAGACTGCTGACGCGAGCGATTTTATTCTACCTTTGCGCTCGCTTCAGACGGTTCACGTGGTTTCATATATTTTGAAACCCTACCCATCGATTTTGCCCTGGGCGTTGGAAAAGTTATTTCAACCTATTTTGCCGATTCTCGATCAGGTCTTCGACGACAGCCGGGTCGGCCAAGGTCGAGGTGTCGCCCAGATTAGAGAATTCGTCCTCGGCAATCTTTCGCAAGATGCGGCGCATGATTTTACCGGACCGTGTTTTCGGCAAGCCCGGCGACCATTGCAGCCAATCGGGGCTGGCGATTGGGCCGATGTCTTTACGCACCCATTGGATCAGCTCTTTTTTCAGATCTTCCGAAGGTTCGGCGCCGATGTTCAGCGTCACATAGGCATAGATGCCCTGCCCTTTGACGTCGTGCGGTGCGCCGACCACGGCAGCCTCGGCGATTTTGGGATGCGCCACCAACGAGCTTTCGACCTCTGCCGTGCCCATGCGGTGACCGGACACATTGATCACGTCGTCGACGCGACCGGTAATCCAATAGTATCCGTCCTCGTCGCGGCGGCAGCCGTCACCGGTGAAGTATTTGCCTTTGTAGGCCGAAAAATAAGTCTCCATGAAGCGCTTGTGATCGCCATAGACCGTGCGCATTTGGCCGGGCCAACTGTCGGCGATGCAGAGGTTACCCTCGTTTTTGCCTTCAAGGACATTGCCGTCGGCATCCACAAGCTCAGGCTGAATGCCGAAGAACGGCAGCGTCGCCGAGCCGGGCTTTAGATCAATCGCACCCGGCAACGGCGTAATCAGAATGCCGCCGGTTTCGGTCTGCCACCAGGTATCGACAATCGGGCAGCGACTCTCACCGACGACCCGGTAATACCATTCCCACGCTTCGGGGTTGATCGGCTCACCAACCGAGCCCAAAAGACGCAGCGATTTTCTGGATGTCTTTTTGACCGGCGCGTCGCCTTCGCGCATCAGCGCCCGGATCGCGGTCGGTGCGGTATAGAAGATCGACACGTTGTGCTTGTCGCACACGTCCCAGAACCGCGACACGCTGGGATAGTTGGGCACACCTTCGAACATCAACGTCGTCGCCCCGTTGGCGAGCGGGCCATAGACGATATAGCTGTGCCCCGTGACCCAGCCGACGTCGGCCGTGCACCAATACACTTCGCCGTCTTTGTAATCGAACACGTATTCGTGCGTCATCGACGCATAGACCATGTATCCGCCGGTGGTGTGCAAAACACCCTTCGGCTGACCGGTCGAGCCAGACGTATACAGAATGAACAGCGGGTCT
>JAFMCK010000134.1 GCA_017857825.1 Rhodospirillales bacterium | reverse complement strand
TGACGGACGCGGCCTAAATATGGAGCGCATTCGTACGAAGTGCGTTGAAAACGGCCTGGCATCCGAAATGGAGCTGGAAGGTCTGACAGATCAGCAAATCCAGCAGTTCATCTTTAAGGCCGGCTTCTCGACCGCTGAAAAAGTTACCAGCGTGTCCGGGCGCGGCGTCGGCATGGACGTGGTGCGCACCAACATTGAAAAGATTGGTGGCCATATCGAATTGAAATCGACCGAGGGCAAAGGCACGATCTTCACGATCAAAATTCCGCTGACGCTCGCCATTGTGTCCGCGTTGATCGTCGAATGCGGCGGTGAACGCTTTGCTGTTCCGCAGATCAGCGTGCTCGAACTGGTACGTGCCTCTAACAAAGACAAGTCCGATCAGCGGATCGAGATGATCGCTAATTCGCCGGTCATGCGGCTGCGTGATCGTCTTTTGCCGCTGGTATCGTTGCGAAACCTTTTGGAACTCAGCGATGAGCCGGTCGAGATCAATGACGACAATTTCATTATCGTCACCCAGGTCGGCACCAACACGTTCGGGATCATCGTCGACAAAGTCTTCGATACCGAGGAAATCGTCGTTAAACCTGTATCGCCGGTGCTGCGGAATATCACGTTCTATTCGGGGAATACGATCTTGGGTGACGGCAGCGTGATCATGATCTTAGACCCGAATGGTATTGCTTCCGCAGCCGGTCAGATTGCCGGCGATGACGATCATGCCGGTGCCGACAATGGTCAAGCCAACATCATTGACGACACCACGTCGATGTTGATCTTCAAGGCCGGTGGCAATGAGCCGCGGGCCGTGCCGTTGGCGCTGATCGCGCGCCTCGAAGAGATCGAGGTTGCTGATATCGAACAGGTACATGGTCAAGCCATGGTGCAGTATCGTGGCCAGTTAATGCCGCTGGTCTCGTTCGACGGCAACAATAAGTTTGTTGAAGAGGGCCGCCAGCCAGTGCTGGTGTTTACGGATCGCCATCGCTCGATGGGCTTGGTGGTGGATGAAATCGTCGATATCGTCGACGACAAACTGACCATAGAAATCGCAACAACGACGCCGGGCTTGATTGGCAGTGCAGTGCTTGCAGGCAAGGGGACCGACGTGATTGATGCCGGCTACTATCTGACGCAAGCGTTCGAAGATTGGTTCGATGCGGGTGACAGCAAGCCGTTAAAGATTCAAGGCCCCGGTAAGCGGGCTTTGTTGATCGACGATAGTCCTTTCTTCCGTAACTTGCTGTCGCCGCTTTTGTCGGTTGCCGGCTGGAAAGTGACGGCGGTGGCATCTGCCGATGATGCCCTGTCGCGGCGGGAAAAGGGTGAAATGTTCGATGTCATCATCAGCGATATCGAAATGCCTGGCATGGACGGTTTCGAACTTGCCGAAGCGGTACGGAGCGACGTGCGTTGGCAAGGCGTGCCAATGGTTGCACTGTCCGGACACGTCAGCGACGCTGCCATGGAGCGCGGACGGAACGCAGGCTTCAACGATTACATTACAAAGCATGATCGAAACGCGCGGGTCTCAAGCTTGGCGCAAACTGTTGCCATGGTAGCAAGTACTGGTGAGAACTGATCCTCGAATGGGGCTAGTTGCAGGGGCATACGTGCCCCTGCATACTTACCGTGCGGCATTCCGCTGCATTCGTTCATAGACATGCCGGTATTTTAAAAACACATACCGACGACCGGGTGAGGACCATTTAATGAAACGCTGTTTAATTGTCGACGATTCTAAAGTGATTCGTATGGTAGCCAGAAAAATTCTCCAAGAGCTGGGCTTCGAGACAGAAGAAGCCGCCGATGGTCAGCAGGCGGTTGATGCTTGTAAGAGACAAATGCCTGAAGCGGTATTGCTGGATTGGAATATGCCGGTGATGGACGGCATCGAGTTCCTGAAGACGCTGCGCGCGATGCCGGGTGGAACAGGACCGATCGTGGTTTTCTGCACCACGGAGAACGATATTAAACATATCCAAGAAGCCATCGAGGCGGGTGCTAACGAATATATCATGAAGCCGTTTGATAACGAGATAATCCAGAGCAAGTTCTCGCAAGTCGGCCTTTTGTAAATTGATTTCTTAGGCCGGCAATCGGTTTTCGAATGATGATGGAGCAACTTCACGTGAACGCAGAAACCGCACGGCCCGAGACGACTTCGCCTACTGCAGTAGGGCGAAAATTGCCGTCATGGTGGTCGATGACTCACTGGTTATTCGCGGTTTGATCGCACGTATGTTGAGCGGTCGTGACGACATTGAGGTCGTCGCTGCAGCCAGCGACGGAGATCAGGCGTTAAAGCGGCTCGGCACGAAGAACATCGATGTTGTGATTTTAGATATCGAAATGCCGGTGATGGATGGCCTGACGGCGCTACCGAAAATGCTCGCCATGAAGCCAGACCTTCGGGTCATCATGGCGTCGACGCTGACCGGCCCAAATGCGGAAGCGAGCCTCAAGGCGTTGTCTTTGGGCGCGGTTGATTATATTCCAAAACCCACCGCGTCGCGTGATATCAGCGGGGTTGGCGGCAGTGATGACTTCCGACGCGAGTTGGTGGCCAAGGTCGAGGCCGTCGGCCGGCCGCCGGTGATCTCCCGGCCCGCAACAGGTAGCCATGCGGCGACTGTTAGCGCAGCGACCGCAAAATCATTTGTGATCGGCGATTACTCGGTCCGTCCGCGTTCAAAAATGGCGCGCCGTGCGAAGATTCTTGCGGTTGGTTCATCGACCGGTGGACCGAACGCGCTGATGACGTTTTTTAGCAAACTGCCAAAAGACCTAGGTGTGCCAATCATCCTGACACAGCATATGCCGCCGAAGTTCACCACCATGTTGGCAAAGCATATTACTGAGCGGACCGGCTTTCCTTGTGTCGAGGCGACTGACGGCATGCCTTTGGTGCGCAATCAAATCATTTTGGCACCCGGTGACTTTCACATGTTGATTACCGGCAGCGAGTTGGCACCGAAGGTGAAACTGAACCAAGACCCACCGGAAAACTTTTGCCGCCCGGCCGTCGACCCGATGCTGCGGTCGCTGATACCGGTTTTCGGCAGTCGGATTTTGACGGTGATCCTGACCGGTATGGGTTCGGACGGGCACAAAGGCAGCCAAGCGATTGTCGAAGCGGGTGGTGAAATATTGGCTCAAGATCCTGAAAGCAGTGTCGTTTGAGGCATGCCGGGTGCTGTGGCGCGTGCGGGTTTATGCACCGCTGTTGAACCCTTGGAGAATATCGCCGGGGTCACAGCATCCCGCATTTTGGAGGCGTTACCATGACCCCGGATCGCTTCACCTTCATCAGTGAACTATTGCGCGAGCGATCTGGGCTCGTGTTGACGACGGAAAAAACATATTTGCTGGAAAGTCGGCTGACACCGATTGCGCGGCGTGCAGAGGTTTCTGATATCGATGCGCTGATCGATCTGATGAAAGTAAAGCGCGATGTAAATCTGATCGAAGAAGTGGTCGATGCGATGACCACCAACGAATCATTCTTTTTCCGCGATATTAAGCCTTTCGACCTATTCCGTGATCACGTGCTGCCGCCGCTGCTGGAGGCACGTGCCAGTAAGAAATCATTTCGTATTTGGTGTGCGGCGGCGTCCAGCGGCCAAGAACCTTACTCCATCGCGATGACCTTGCTTGAGCAGAAAGCGAAACTCGCAGGGTGGAACTACGAGATCGTGGGCACGGATATTTCGCGGTCAATTTTGGACAAGGCGGAAAAGGGCGTTTATTCGCAATTCGAAGTGCAGCGCGGCATGCCGATCACGTTGTTGGTGAAATACTTTGAACAACAAGGTGAGACCTGGCGTATCAAACCGGAGGTTCGAGAAAAGATTAAATTTAAATTCTTTAATCTCTTGGAAAGCCCGGCATCGCTCGGAAAATTTGACGTGGTGTTCTGCCGCAACGTGCTGATCTATTTTGATCAAAAGACAAAAGGAGAAGTGCTGGAGCGCATCGCCGCACTGATGCCGCCGGACGGGATGTTGTTTTTGGGCGGTGCCGAAACCGTGTTGGGTGTCTCGAACGCGTTTAAACCCGTACCCAATCAACGGGGCGTATACGCGCTTACCTGATCGACAAACGAAAACCGGACGCCATTGGCGCCCGGTCATGTATCTTTAGTAAAAAATGTGATCGAGCGATTTGCTTAAGCGTGTTGCGCCGCCGGCACGTTTTCCGGATCGCGCAGTACGTAACCACGTCCCCAAACCGTTTCGATGTAATGATCGCCATCGTTGGCGTCTGAGAGCTTCTTGCGGAGCTTGCAGATAAACACATCGATGATCTTCAATTCAGGCTCGTCCATGCCACCATATAGGTGATTCAAGAACATTTCCTTGGTCAGCGTTGTGCCTTTGCGCAGGCTGAGCAATTCCAAGATGCCATATTCCTTGCCGGTGAGGTGTACTGACTGGCCCTCAATCTCGACCATGTGAGTGTCGAGATTGACCGCCAGTTTTCCGGTCTTGATGATCGAGTGCGAATGGCCTGCCGAGCGACGTACAATCGCCTGCACGCGGGCCATCAATTCGGATTTGTCGAACGGCTTGGTCAGGTAGTCGTCGGCACCGATGCCGAGGCCCTTAACCTTCATTTCCGATTCCGTCAGACCAGACAAGATCAACACCGGCGTCGTCACACGAGAGTCACGTAACCGGCGCAGTACTTCCAGCCCGTCCATATCCGGCAACATCAGATCCAAGATCATAATGTCATAATCGTAAAGTTTGCCGATTTCCAAGCCGTCTTCGCCGAGATCGGTCGCATCCACGACCATACCGGCAGTTTCCAGCATCATCTTGATGCTTGCCTGTGTGGTCGGATCGTCTTCAATTAATAATACGCGCATTTTTCCCCCTCTGGGCCAGCCCAAAAAGGCCGCGAATCGGTGTTCGTTAACCATATTACCATTTATCCCTTGTATGGAAACAATCATTTATCCACCAGATATTGTTGAAGGTCGCGGCCGTCCGCGCCATGATTGGCGCGCGTAAAGATTTCCCGCCGAATGAGGAGCCGATTCATGAGCCAGCAAACCCAACAAACGTTAATGGACCGGGCCGCAGCCGTGATGCCCGGCGGTGGGTTTGGCAATTATGACCCCGCCATGATCATCCGCGAAGGCCGTGCGGCGCATGTGTGGGATGAAGACGGCAATCAATACATCGATTATTTGATCGGGTCTGGCCCGATGATGTTGGGGCATGGCCATCCCGAAGTGCTGGAGGCGGTGCAGGCGCAACTCCCGAAAGGAATGACGTTTTTTGCCAACAACGCACTCGGCATCGAGTTGGCCGAGGAAATCTGCCGCGCCGTCGCCTGCGCTGACCACGTGCGCTATGTCAGCACCGGCGGCGAAGCAGATATGTATGCGATGCGGCTGGCACGTGCCTATACCGGTCGCGACAAGATCATCAAGTTCGAAGGCGGTTATCACGGTATGTCGGCGGAGGCGCAAATGAGCCTGGCCCCGGAAAGCCTGGTGAATTTTCCCATTGCCGTACCGGATTCTGCAGGCATCCCGGACGCCGTGCGCGATTCCATGTTGATCGCGCCATACAACGACGAGGTTTTTCTGCGCTCGCTCTTGGACGAGCACGGCGACGACATCGCGGCGATTATTGTCGAGCCGATGCAGCGCATCATCCCGCCGATGCCGGGGTTTTTACAGTTGCTGCGCGACGAATGCACAAAACGCGGCATCGTCCTGATCTTTGATGAAGTGGTTACCGGGTTCCGGTTGGCTTACGGTGGCGCACAAGAAGCGTATGGCGTCACGCCGGACCTGTGCACGTTGGGCAAAGTCATCGGTGGCGGCTTTCCCTTGGCGGCGATTGCCGGCAACGCTGAAATCATGGCGCATTTCGACATGCACAAAGTCGGCCGCAAAGGTTTTTTGATGCAGATCGGCACGCTCAGCGGCAACCCGGTTGCTGCCATTGCCGGTCTCAAGACCATGGAGATTTTGGCCCGCCCTGGGCAGTACGAAAAGTTGATCGCGACGGGCAACGCCCTGATCGATGCCATCAAAATGCACCTAAGTGCGGCCGGACACGCGCATCAAGTTACCGGCCATCCAATCTTGTTTGACGTGGTTTTTACCGACAAGCCGATCCAAAACTATCGTGATACCATGACCGGTGATAAAAATAAGGCCGCCCAATTCAACAAAATTCTTCGCCGGGAAGGTATCCTGAAGTCGCCCAGTAAAATGTACATGTCGCTGGCGCTGAGTGAGGACGATATCGCAAAAACCATTGATGCCATCGCGGTTGCGGCGCGGGAACTGACCGGCTGATCAACGATATTTCGATGAATCTCGTGTCCGAATAGACCAACGCCAGCGCGTGCTTTACCATTCGTTAGGCATAATCGCGCATGCTGACGGTTGCGAACATGCGACGGGTTGTGGGTCAGCCATGATAAGTGGGTAAATGGGTTGCGGGTGTTTCCAAACAATATCGCCAACGAAGTGGCGCAGCTGCCTGGCCATCAGGTATTTGGGCGCGTCGCCGATATCGTCGGCTTGATGATCGAAATCGGCGGGCTGCAAGGCTCGTTATCGATTGGTGACCATGTGCGCGTCGATGGCCGCAAGGGTAACGAGGTGCTCTGCGAGGTCATTGGCTTCAAGGGCGGACGCGCGATGGTGATGCCGTTCGGCCCGCTTGAAGGTGTCGGGCTCGGCTGCAATGCGGAACTCGCGTCCACGCAACCCTCGATCTATCCTGATGAAAGCTGGCTTGGGCGCGTCGTCAACGCATTCGGCAAAGACGTCGACGGCTTAGGGGCGTTGTCTGCCGGCGAAAGGGGTTATGCAATCCATGCGTCACCGCCGCCGGCCCACAATCGACGCCGGGTTGGTGGCAAAGTCGATCTTGGCGTGCGCGCTATGAACACGTTCCTGACCTGTTGTCGGGGGCAACGTATGGGTATTTTCGCCGGCTCCGGTGTCGGCAAATCGACTCTGTTGTCGATGATGGCCCGTAACACGGATGCCGAAGTCAGCGTCGTCGGCCTGATCGGCGAGCGGGGCCGCGAGGCGAAGGAATTTATCGAGGACTATCTGGGCGAAGAGGGCATGAAACGCACGGTGGTGATCGTCGCGACATCTGACGAGCCGCCATTGGTGCGGCGCCAAGCCGCCTACACAACCCTCGCCATTGCCGAGTACTTCCGCGACCGTGGCCGCAACGTCCTGTGCATGATGGACAGTGTGACTCGCTTTGCCATGGCGCAACGCGAGATCAGTTTGTCGGCTGGTGAGCCGCCGGCCTCCAAAGGGTATACGCCGTCCGTGTTTGCCGAGTTGCCGAAGTTGCTGGAACGTGCCGGCCCCGGGAGCGGCGATCAAGGTGACATCACTGGCTTGTTCACGGTGCTGGTCGAAGGCGACGATCACAACGAGCCCGTGGCCGATGCGGTGCGCGGTATTTTAGACGGTCACGTGGTCTTGGAACGGCAAATCGCTGAGCGCAACCGCTTTCCAGCGATCAATATTCTGCGCAGTGTCTCCAGAACCATGCCGGGCTGTAATACGCCCGCGCAAAATGCCGCGGTTGCTCGTGCGCGCCGTTTGCTGGCGACCTATGACGATATGGCCGAATTGATCCGCCTGGGCGCGTACCGAAAAGGTTCTGATGCAGAAGTCGACGAAGCCATTTTGTATTACCCGCAGCTTGAAGCCTTTCTGGGTCAGCAGATCAATGACGTCACCCGTCTTGATGACGGCTATGCGGCGCTTTACGAGATATTGGGCATGAACGGCGACGCGGCGCCGGCGGCAGAGACCGATGGCACGTGATTTTAAGGCGCTGGTGCGCTTGAACGATTGGGAAGTCGATCAAAAACGCCGCGCACTCGGCGAAGAGCTCCGTCAGCTCGATAACCTGGAGGGTAACCTTTCGGCGTTCGAATCCGAGGTCGCCCGCGAAAAGGCAGCCGCCGAGGCGATGCCGACCGAAGGCGGGATCTTTTTTGGCTCATACGCCGAAATAGCCCGCGCGCGGCGTGAAGACCTGGAACGTCGGATCGCCGAACAACAAGCCAGTGTTGAGCACGCCCGCGACCGCCTCAGCGCCGCGTATTTGGAACTCAAGAAGTTTGAGATCGCTGAAGAAGCCCGGGTCAATCGGATCGACGCTGAAGAAGCCCGCGCCGAACAGGCGGACCTCGACGAAATCGGTATCACCGCACATATCCGTAAATCGTAAGGCGTCACTTTAAGATATCGGGTCGCTGCACGTCCGAGCCCGTGCATCAACGCGCTCGCTTACGGCCGGAGCCGCGCCAGCAAGCCTTTGTCGTCCCAGCGGGGTTGGCGATCTTCGATGCGGACTTCGTGGGTGATCGTACCGTCGCGCCTTAAGGTCACATCAAGCCAACAAGGAATCACTTGGTCGTTGATGTCTTCTAGGATCATCTCGGCGAGCGCTTCCGGGGTCTGGCCGTCTACGTCGACGGCGCGCACGTAGTCGCCAAGCGCTTCGGGGTCCAAAAGATCGCGATCCGGCACATAGCGAAGCCGCATGCTGAACGCACCGAAGGTCGCATCCAAGGTGACGATCGCAAAATGTCGTGTTGCCGATGCGGCTGTTTTCAGGCGTGCGCGTCGGGCGTGCAGGCTGTCGTCATTGTGGTCCATGTTAAATCACCACGCTGTCGCTGAGGCCGGCGGTCGGCGGTGCGACGGCGATAAAGTTGCCGGGTGCTGCTTGAAATCCTACCGAGCCTTCGAGGCCGGTGACCTCAATCGCGTTGCTGTAGAGGCCGCGGATATCATGGCGCATTTCGGGTGTGAGTGGGGCGTCGGTACGCACGACAACATCGAGCCGCTTACCGCGTTCACCGACCAGCCCGTCAATTTGGATGTGCCCGAGCTTGGACAGGTTGAGATCGATGACGAAGCG
>JAFMCK010000133.1 GCA_017857825.1 Rhodospirillales bacterium | reverse complement strand
GTCGATCCAGGCGATACTCCCGCTGGAATCGATAAATGCCGCGCGCCCCAAAAAGATACCGAGGCTCAAGATCACGCCGACCACGGCGGCAGTGATGGCGCTGAGCGCATTGCGCGCCCAGGCGAAGCGTTGAATGCTTTCCACATACGGCGCGCCGGCGATGATCAAGTACAGCGACGGCAAAAACGTGACATAGGCTGTGACCAGGGCGGTGAGCACACCCATCCAACCGCCGCCCGATGACCATCCGGCGAAAAAACCGACATAGACGGTGACCAAGATCAGTGGGCCGGGCGTGGTTTCGGCCAACGCCAAGCCGTCGATCATTTCGGCGCCCGTCAGCCAGCCATAGGTGTTGACCCCGGCATCTGCGACATATGGTAGTACTGCATAGGCCCCCCCGAAGGTGACGAATGCTGCCGTGGTGAATAGCTTGATCACATCCAAAAACGGCTGCACGCCGAACAGCGCAATCATCAGCGCACTCGGGCCGGCCCAAAGGGCTGCGAAGATCAGGCTGGTTTTGATGAAATTGCCGAGCCCGCTGCCATTTGCGGTTTGGCCCAGGATCTCGGCGGCGGCGTCCGGGCCGTGCCCGTGCGCCAGAGCATTCGGCATGAACTTCGCCACGATGACGCCAATTAAGCCAGCCCCCAAGACGACCACCGGAAAAGGCACACCGCCGAACTGCAACGCGGCGAAAGCGCCGATAGCGAGGCCAAGGGCAGCCGGCCCCTTGCAGGTTTTGCTGCCGATCCGATACACCGCCGCGATGACGATGGCGACGACCACAGGCTTAATGCCGTCCAAGATTGCGGCGACCGCACCTTGGTCACCATACTTGGCGGCAATCCACGCCAGCGCGATCATCAGGATCATGCCGGGAAGGACGAACATCGTGCCGGCAAACACAGCGCCTTTGACGCCGTGCAGCCGCCAGCCGATGTAGGCGGCAAGCTGTTGGGCTTCGGGGCCGGGCAGCATCATCGCATAGTTGAGGCCACGCAAAAACGCGCCTTGGCCGATCCAGCGGCGTTTGTCGACGCATTCGGTCTGCATCATCGCGATCTGACCAGCAGGGCCGCCGAAGCTTATGAAGCCAAGCTTGATCCAATACGCGGCAGCGTCGCGAAATGTCGGTGCATGCGTGGAATCAATATTTTCTGAGGTCGTTGAAGAGTTTGTCATATCGTCCAATCCTCCGTCTTCGGCGCGGCCGAACAGACAGGCTAAGGCAGCACTTGGACGATACGCGTCTACTACGACTGTGTAGCCGGGCGACTGCCGAATGCCCGATGGTGTTTTTATAGGGTATATTTATCGGCTTTGGCCAGCGACGAAATTATGACGTGTAATTCACACAAACGTGAGACCGCGTTATGGCAACGTGACACCTCTTTGCCGGCAAAGAGGCTATGCTTTGATTGTCGATCATTCAGGATCGTCGCAGGGTTTTATAAATTAAAGGGAGACGTTATATGTCGATTCAAAAGAAAACCGTCGGCGCCACGCTGGCCACTGCCGCTGCTGCTATGTTCATTGCCGGTGCCGCCATGACCGGCGCGCCGAGCGTTGCACACGCGGACGTTAAATGTGCCGGCATCAACTCCTGTAAAGGCACCGGTGCTTGCGCTGGCGCAAGCAATTCCTGTGCGGGTCACAATGCGTGCAAAGGTCAAGGTTGGGTGAAAGCCGAGACCGCCGAAGAATGCACCAGCAAAGGCGGTACTGTCGTTAAAGGCTGATTTTCGCCTACACGTAAGTTACCATGACACGGAGGGCTTGGGGGTTCCAAGTCCTCCGTGTCGGTTTAGGAGACAAGATGTGCGTGACCTCGCCGGCTTTGGTCTGGGACTCAGGCCGCAGCACTTCCCAAGTATTCTCGGCGACGATCCAGATGTCTGCGAAGGCGTTGATTGGTTCGAGATAATCTCTGAAAATTTTATCGGTGTTGGTGGGCCGCTGCTGCGCAACATGCGTGCGGTCGCAGAAAAGTTTCCCATCGTCATGCACGGGGTGTCGATGTCGATCGGCTCCGTCGATCCGCTGGACACCGCATATCTGGCTGGCCTCAAAGCGCTCGCCGATGTGGTGCAACCGAAACTGATTTCCGACCATCTCTGCTGGACTGGCGCGCACGGCCACAACATGCATGACCTTTTGCCGCTGCCGCTGACAGAAGCGACTGTGGATCATGTCGCGGGCCGGGTGCGGCACGTCCAAGATTATTTGGGCCGGCAGATCCTTTTGGAAAACACCTCAACGTACGTCACGTTTGCCGACGACGAGATGACGGAATGGGCTTTTTTATCTGAGATATGTCAGCGCGCGGACTGCGGGATTTTGCTGGACGTGAACAATATTTTTGTCTCCGCCTTCAATCATGGGTTTTCCGCATCGGATTACCTGGCCGGTTTGCCTGTGAACCGCGTGCAGCAAATCCATTTGGCCGGACACGAACATAACGGGGATCATATCATCGACACCCACGACCAGCCGGTGCCACTCGATGTGCTCGCGCTATACGAAGCAGCGCTGGACCACGTCGGCCCGGTGCCAACAATGATTGAACGCGACGGCAACATTCCGCCGTTCGCCGACTTGGTTGCCGAGTTAAAGGGTGTGCGTGCCGCAGCGGAGCGGGCGCTGTCATGACGACATCTTTGTCTGATCTGCAAAAGAAATTTCAAAATCGTTTGCTGCATGGGGATGATGCCGTTGATCCGCTTTTGGGCAACGGAGGCCCGTTTATGAAGGTTTATGATCACGCCTACCGCGCGCGATTGATTGAGGTCATGAGCCAAGACTTCGAAGGTCTGCACACGCTGTTGGGTGACGCACAGTTCGCCGATGTGGTGACGGCCTATGTGAATGCGCATCCGCCCCGGCAACGTTCGATCCGTTGGCTCGGCAAGGATCTGGCGGCGTGGCTTGCCAAGACCCCGGCCTGGGCGGAGCAACCGATGATTGCCGACATGGCGGCATTCGAATGGATGCTGGGTCTTAGCTTTGATGCGCCCGACGAAACGCCGTTGCAGGCAAGCGCCATGGCCAAAGTGCCGCCAGAAGCCTGGCCGATGCTGACCTTTACCTTCCATCCGTCGCTGAATACGGCACTGTTGTCGCATGACGTGGCGCCTTTCCAACGCGCCGCCGTCAGCGAGGATGAAGAGCCGGATTCAGCCCCTGCACCTTTTGCAGAGCCAATCACCTGGGCCGCCTGGCGCGATCCGAACACCATGATCGTCACCCACCGCGCGCTTGATATCGATGAAGCTGCGATGCTGCATGCGGCGGCGAAAGGCGAGACCTTCGACGCGATGTGCGAAGTCGTCGCCGATCTTAGCGACACCGATGACGCGGCCGTCCGCGCTGCATCGATTTTACGGGCTTGGCTCGATTGCGGTTGGGTTGTCGGCTTGGACGGCGAAGGTATCAGTTGGTAGGGCGCTACGTGTGTCGCACCAGACGAAACCTAAAGCACCTTGCCTGGGTTCATAATACCCGTCGGGTCAATGGCCGCTTTCACCTTGCGCATCAGATCGATTTCGACCGCAGGGGTATAGCGGACCAACTCGTCGCGTTTGAGTTTACCGACGCCGTGTTCCGCGGAAAAGCTGCCGCCTAATTCGAATACAAGATCGTTGAGTGGATCGGTGACGTCGTGCCACTTATCCATGAAGTCGGCTTTGCTCATGTCGGCGGGCTGGGTCAGGTTGTAGTGCAGGTTGCCGTCGCCGATGTGGCCGAACGTCATCGGGCGAATGCCGGGAACGATGCCTTCGATCAGGGCGTCGGCTTTCTCTAAATACGTGGCCATCAGCGAAACCGGCACGGAGATGTCGTTTTTGATCGAGCCGCCCTCATGCCCTTGGGCTTCGGGGATAGTTTCCCGAATATGCCAAAGGTCATGCATCTGCTGGCCGGATTCGGCAAACACCGCATCTTCGACTTCGCCGCCTTCGAACGCCGCTTCCAAGAAACCTTCCATGGCGCTGCGCAGATCGTTACCGGCGCGGGGCGAGGTCAGTTCCATCAGCACGTAGGCGGCGTGTTCGGCGTCAAACGGATCGCGGACGCCTTCGGTGTGCTTACAGGTGACAGCCAAGCTTTCGCGATTCATGTATTCGAACGCGGTCAGCGCATCGCCGACGGCACCGGACGCGCGCGCGAAAAGCTTGATCACGTTGTCGACGCTGTCGAGCGCGATCAGCACGGTTTGGGTCTGACGGGGCTTTGGGAACAATTTCAAAACTGCCGCCGTGATGATGCCGAGCGTGCCTTCGGCGCCCATGAACAAATGCTTGAGTTCAAACCCGGTGTTGTCTTTGCGAAGTCCGCGAAGCCCGTTCCATACCTCACCTGACGGCAGCACGACTTCGAGTCCCAGCACCAGGTCGCGGGCATTGCCGTAGCGCAACACATTGGTGCCGCCGGCATTGGTCGACAAGTTGCCGCCAATCCGGCAACTGCCTTCGGCGGCGAGGCTGAGCGGGAATAAACGGTCGGCCTCGTCAGCGGCTTTTTGGATATCGGCCAAGATGCAGCCGGCGCCCACGGTCATGGTGCTGTTGACCGGATCGATCTCAAAAATGCTGTTGAGCCGCTCCGTCGAGATGATGATTTCATCTTCGGCGACGCCACCACCGACCAGTCCGGTATTGCCGCCCAAAGGCACCACGCCGATACCGGCATCGGCACAAATCTTGACCACGGCGCCGCACTCGGCGGCGTCTTTCGGTCGCGCCACGAACGTCGCATGCCCGGTAAAGTGGCCGCGCCATTCGGTGTTGTAGGCATGGAGGTGCGATGCTTCTTCGACGACGCTGGCGTCGCCTAGAAGGTCACGGATTTTTTGTAAGGCTGTGTCTTTGTTGCTCATGCGCGGATATTGGCGTCCGCGCCCGGGATATTCAAGGTGAAGGTGCGCGGTCGACTTTTATCCGGTCTGCTGGGCCTCGCCGTCACCGGGTGACGGCCCGGCGTAGCCGGTCGTTGATCGCCCGGCCAAGGCCGATGTCCGGGATCGGCGCCACGGCAATGCCGGTGGCACCCGATTGATCCAGGGCGTGCAGCATATCGAACAGATTGGCGGCGGCTTCGTTCACGTCACCGGCGGCGCTGAGATTGAGACCGCCCGGTGTAAACACATCAGCAAAACCTAAGAAAACGTCGCCGGCGTGTGGCGCATCAGCATTGATACGGAGCGGCAACGTCGGCGCATAGTGACGGCTGAGCATGCCTGGTGATTTCGGGGCGGTGTCGTCGCTGCCCGCAATCAACAGCGGACCGATCACGGCTTCGATGTCCTCAATGGCCAAACCGCCGGGGCGGAGCAGGGTGGTGGCATCCGAGGTCAGATCGACCACGGTGGATTCCAAACCGACCCCACACGCGCCGCCGTCTAAAATAAGTTGCGGCCCCCCTTCGTCCGGGCCGGGGAGGGAGTCTTGCACGTGCCGCGCGCGGGTTGGGCTCATGGCACCGGAGCGGTTGGCGCTGGGGGCGGCAATCGGCACGCCGGCGGCGGCGATAAAGTCTCGGGCCATCGGGGCGGATGGCACGCGGACAGCGATGCTGCCTAGGCCTGCGGTGGTGAGTTGTGCCACCGGGCACGCCGCTGATTTCGGCAACACCAACGTCAGCGGGCCGGGCCAGAATTTGGCGGCCAACGCGTCTGCACGCGCGTCCATCAGGCCGAGCTTCGCGGCATCCGCCGTTTCCGCAACGTGCGAAATCAGCGGGTTGAAGCTGGGCCGGCCTTTGGCTGCAAAGATCGCGGCGACGGCGTTTGCGTTGGTCGCATCACCGCCCAGCCCGTAAACCGTTTCGGTGGCGAACGCGACCAGACGTCCGTCCCGGATCATTGCCGCTGCATCTTTGATGGCAGCGGCGTCCATGGGTCGGATCAGCGAACGGGTCATTGCTCAGGTTGGGGTTGGGTCTGGCACGCCCGGGCCACGGGCGATGAAGAAGGGATTTTTGAGCCCCGGCTTGCCGTAGCTGAGCGGGCGCCCGTCTTCGGTGATTACCTCGCCGCCGGCAAACATCAACACCGCATGCGCCGCCGCGGTGTCCCATTCCATGGTCGGGCCGAAGCGCGGATAGACGTCGGCCTTACCCTCGGCGATGCGACAGAACTTAAGACTGGAGCCCGCGCTGGTGCGCTCTTTGATATTCAGACCGTCCAAATAGGCCTCTGTCTCGGGGGTGTTGTGACTTTTCGATGCGATGGCGACCAAGCCGCTGGCGGGGGCTTGGCGGCAAGCGATCTGGGTGGCGTGGCCTTCGCCGCCATATTGCACGAACACGCCGGCGCGGGTCGCGATGAAGGTGTCTTGCGTGACCGGCAGGTGCACCGCGCCCAATACCGGCATGCCATGTTCGATCAGCGCGATGTTGACGGTAAACTCGCCGTTTTTGTTGATGAATTCTTTGGTGCCGTCGAGCGGATCAATCAGCCAGAACGGCTTATCGTCGATCTTCGGCATTTTGCCGGCGGCGACGGATTCTTCGCCGACCAGTGGAATGTCGTTGCCGATCTTGGTGCGGATTTCGCGAAAGATCAGATTTTCCGCCTTTGTATCGGCCTCGGTGACGGAAGATTTGTCGCCCTTTGCGGCGACGTTGAAATCGCTCGTATAGACTTTCATGATGACCTCGCCGGCGCGCTTGGCGATGTCGCCGATTTGTTCGGCAAGACCGATCGTGATGTTGAGCGTCATTCATTTTCTCCCGCGTGCTGATCGTTGCGGGACCATCGCGCTCCGGTGCGATTTAGTCAACGGTCTGCAATGTCTCCAAGGATGTCGATAAAATCACGCTGCGTGAATTTCTTCGGCGATAAAGCGACTGGCTTGAAAGGTGTCGGACCAATGGTTTGTCGCCATCCCGGCTTTGCGCTTGAGTTGGCCCAAAAACGCATCCGGCGTCGGCAGTTGTGCCCACACCGAGGGTAAGAACAGGGCGCGCCGGTTGCCGTCGGAAATTACCAAGCCGTCGACGCCGGGGCGGAGTTGCCTGAGCAGGTCGGCTTCGTCGGTGATCTGCATCGGTGTCTGCGGACTGAGTACGGAGATGGACAGCTTTAACGTGTCGTATTCGTCTGCGGTAACCGGCGGAAACCGAGGGTCTTTGAACGCCGCCTTATAGGCGTTCTCGGCGACGTCGACGGCCAACGGACGATGCGCCTGCGCCGATCCGATGCAGCCCCGCAGCTGACCGCTTGCGGTCTTGAGCGTCACAAACGCAGCACCGTCTTCGCTGAGCGCATTCGGCACGCCTTTGATTTGTTTCAGCATCTGGCCGGTCTTCAGGCCGGTGCGGATGCTGGCATCGGCAATTTGCAACAGCGCCTCACCGTGGGTCTGCAGCAATCGTTTCGTCGCGGCTTCGAAGTCTTCGCTGGGGATTTCAGATATTTCGGCGTCTTCGGCTGTCTCATAAAACGCCCATGCGCCATAACCGACCACTTTGTCTTTGCTGCCCGCGGTGTCGCCTGAGTTACACATATCAACGGTTTCGACCCGCATGCCGCGCTGTTTTGCCAAATGCAATAGACCGCTGACGGGAAACCGGCCACAGGCGCCGTTGCGCTCAATCTTGTCAGGTGCGAACGAGGTGATGGCGTCTGCGGTCCGTGCATCAATGGCGCGCGCGCCGTCGTAATCCAAAAAGTGGCTGAGGTCGGAAGAAATCACGATCAACGTCTCGGGCCCGCCCCACAGCTTTTGCAGCACCGCAGCGACGTCTGCGGGCGACGCTTCACCGACAACGATGGGCACAACTTTGAAGTCCGTCAGCAGTTCCTGCAGGAACGGCAGATGCACTTCCAGTGAATGCTCCTGCGCGTGTGTCGCCGGAAATGCGGTGACCCCCGGCATATCGCGGATCAAGTTTTCAGCGTCTTTGTCGACGGGAACGCGGCCCAATGGCGTCTCGAACCCATCGGCGCCGGACAGCGCCAAGCCGCGCACGGCAACCCGGTGGCAAGGTCCCATCAAGATCACCCGTGTAATGATGTCGCGCGCCGGTTTGAGCCGCGCGTAAATTTTGCCCGCGGTCGCGCCGGAATAGCGATACCCCGCATGCGGCGCGATGATTGCTTTCGGCACTGACGTCGCCGTTACGTTGGGCGCATTTAGGTATCCCTGCACGTCGTGCTTCAAGACGTCAGGCGCGTCTGGATAAAACATCCCCGCGACCGCTGCTTTTCGGATAGAGGTCATGGGTTGAGTTTACCCGATATCGCGTTTCCGTAACACCCCTTCGTGGGTTTAGTATATAAAGTTTACTGTGCGCATACGGGTAATTCCTAGGTTAAAGGGTCGCGCTGGTCTGATATCCGTACGCCCTGCGCATGGGATGTAGTTTTAGGACATGAAGATGAATATTGTGAGACGAATATCCGTCATCGCGTTTGCGATTATGGTTGCCTTCCCGATGCAGGGCATCGCCGCAGAGCGCGTGATTGGCAGCGTTGAGCGCCAAAAAGGTGATGCCAGCCGCGCCGCCGCCGGCGAAAGCGCATCATTAAGCGTCGGCAGCCAACTTTTAGAAGGCGATCTTGTGCGGACCGGCGAGGGCAGTCGTCTGGTGATCCGCTTTGACGACACATCGTCACTGACCTTGGGCGAAAATGCCGAGGTCGCGATTGATGCGATGATCTACGAACCCGCCGGCCGGACCCCCGAACTGGGCGCACAGTCGCTGAAATTCGTGCAAGGCGTGTTCCGCTACGTCTCCGGCAAGGTGTCGAAGAGCATGCCCGATCAGGTCGCGCTCAACACCCCCGTCGCCACCATCGGCATTCGCGGCACCGAGTTCGTTTTCGGTGAATTCACCGTCGGCATGCCGCCAGGTGAGTCGCACTACGGGTTCCAAGTTTATCAGGGCGCCGTCGAGATCACGTCGCTTGGCGGTGCCGTCACGCTGGACGAACCCGGCGA
>JAFMCK010000132.1 GCA_017857825.1 Rhodospirillales bacterium | reverse complement strand
ACATGCGGTCATTTCGTTCATGGAGATACCGAACGCACCGTCACCGGCAAAGCCGACCACTGGCGTATCCGGGCAACCTATTTTTGCACCTAGGATTGATGGGAAGCCGTAACCGCACGGGCCGAATAGACCGGGTGCGAGATACTTGCGGCCTTCTTCGAAGGTCGGGTAGGCGTTGCCGATGGCGCAGTTGTTGCCGATATCGGACGAGATAATTGCATCGCGCGGCAAGGCAGACTGGATCGCACGCCATGCCATACGCGGCGACATCCGGTCCGGGTGGGCGGCGCGAGCGCGCTCGTTCCAGGTCGTGCCCGGATCGTCGTCTTCGTTGTCCATGCTCGACAACTGTTGCAGCCAGCGCGACTTGGTCGTCGAGATCAGGTCTTCGCGCTCCTTACGGTTGGCGTCGCCGGCATTGGCGGCAAGTGCTTCGAGCAATTGTTCGGCGACCATTTTCGCGTCGCCTTGGATTGCGACGTCGACTTTTTTGGTTAAGCCTATGCGGTCGGCGTTGACGTCGACCTGGATGATTTTGGCATCTTTCGGCCAGTAGTCGATGCCGTAACCGGGCAGGGTCGAGAAAGGGTTGAGCCGCGTGCCAAGCGCCAACACAACGTCGGCCTGCGCGATCAATTCCATACCGGCTTTCGAACCGTTGTAGCCGAGCGGTCCGGCGAACAGCGGGTGCGATCCCGGGAATGCGTCGTTGTGCTGATAGCCGCAGCAGACCGGCGCCGAGAGCTTTTCGGCCAACTTGCGAGACGCATCAATGCCGCCCGACAGCACCACACCGGCACCGTTCAACAGCACCGGAAATTTTGCTTCGGACAAAAGTTTGGCCGCCGCCGCAACGGCTTGCTTTCCACCAGACGGACGCTCAATGCGGACGATTTGCGGCAACTCGATATCGATGACCTGCGTCCAATAGTCACGCGGCACGTTGATTTGTGCCGGTGCGGAGCCGCGCCATGCGTTCTCGATCACCCGGTTCAACACTTCGCAAATCCGCGAGGGGTCGCGGACTTCTTCTTGGTAGCAGACCATTTCTTCGAACAGCGCCATTTGTTCGACTTCCTGGAAGCCACCCTGGCCGATGGTTTTGTTGGCGGCCTGCGGCGTCACCAGCAGCAACGGCGTGTGGTTCCAATAGGCGGTCTTGATCGGCGTTACAAAGTTGGTGATGCCGGGGCCGTTCTGCGCGATCGCCATCGACATTTTGCCGGTGGCCCGCGAGTAGCCGTCAGCCGTCATGCCGGCGTTGCACTCATGCGCGCAATCCCAAAAGGTGATGCCGGCTTGCGGGAATAAATCCGAGATCGGCATCATCGCCGAGCCGATGATCCCAAACGCGTGCTCAATGCCGTGCATCTGCAATACTTTGATGAAGGCTTCTTCCGTTGTCATTTTGGTCATGTCAGTTCCCTCTGGTCCTTATGGGGTCCGATTGGCTCAGCTTGTGTTCTCGCCATCGAAAACATGCTGATTGGTTACATCCGTAATTCGCCGATAAATTCAATAATGAGACATTTCATCCCATAAATTAAGATAGTGTATGCCAGATTGCATGTCGATGGTCAACCCGAGATGCGCTCGCCACCGCTTATCCCATCACGATATGCCTGCGTTTTCGATGGTTTTTAGGGCCAAAGCGATCGAAACCATGGCGCCAAAGAACAATGCTCTCTCTAAATCCGCTCAAACCCATAAATAAGTTCGGTCAAGATGCGCACCCCCGGTGTGATCCGGTCCGTGGCGATCGATGAGAACGCGAGCCGGAAATAATTGTGGGGGCGATGGTCGCCGAGAAAGTGGACGCGCCCGGGCTCTATCAATACGCCCTCGGCGCGGGCACGCGCGGCGAGCGCTTCGGCATCCAAGTTTTCCGGGCCGCGAACCCAAAAGCTGGTGCCGCCGAAGCTGGGGCGGATCGCGGACGCAGGTAAATAGTGCTGCAGGGCGGCGTCCATGGTTTCCCAGCGCTTATGGAATTCCCGGTGCAGGCGGTGGATTAGCGCGTCGTGATGACCGAGCGACAAGAATAATGCGGTCTGGCGCTGATTGACCGTCGGCGGATGGCGCAGCATTAAACGCCGCAGCGCACGCGCTTCTTCGATGACCTGTTTTGGCGCCACCATGAAACCGAGCCGGAGCCCCGGAAAAAGCGACTTCGACAATGAGCCCAAGTAAATCACACGCCCATCGTCGTCCATGGATTTGAGCGCTGGGCTTGGGCGACCCACATAGTTGGTCTCGAACTCGTAGTCGTCTTCGATCAGTACGATGTCGTGCGCATCGGCGCGGGCCAGCAGGTCCATCCGGCGTTGCAGGGGCATGGTGGCGGTGGTCGGAAATTGATGGCTCGGCGTGACATAGACATAGTCGCATGCATCAAGCCTGTCATCGACCGGCAGGCCTTCATCGTCGACCGGGATCGGGATTACGCGCTCGGTCTTGAGCGCTGCGATGTTGCGCATATCCGGATAGCCGGGGTCTTCGATGCCCACCGTGGTCTGCCCCGTGAACAACAGACTCGCCAATATATAAAGCCCGTTCTGCGCACCCATGGTGACGAGGATTTCTTCGGGTGCTGCGGTGATCCCACGCCTTGGCAGAATGTGCGTGCGGATTTGTTCGATCAGCATCGGATCGTCATAGATCAGCCGGTCGCCGGTCCACGCATCCATGGCCCGGCGTCCCAGTGCTTGGCGCGCGCACTCACGCCAGGCTGCCAGCGGAAACAATTGCTGATCCACTTGGCCGTAAACAAATGGATACGGATACGACGGCCAGTCGATGGCTTTGACGATGTTCTCCTGCTTCGATGGCTGCACTCGAAACCGCCCGGGCCAATCGGGCGCACGGGGGTTATCTGCGGCATCATTGAGTTTACCTGCGGCGTCGTTTGAAGAGTCGGTCTTGTCCCCGACCAGCGCGCCGTTGACGTAGTAGCCACTCCGCTCGCGCGCAATTAGATAGCCGTCATCGACCAGGTCTTGATACGCCAGCACCACGGTGTTCCTTGAAACGCCCATATTTTCGGCCATACGACGGCTCGAAGGCAGCGGCTCGCCGTCCACTAACTGGCCGCCTAAGATGGCGTTGACCAGCAATTCCCTGATCTGTGCCTGCAGGCTGATTGTGTCGCTGCGTTTCAGATGGAAGATTGCATCGCGCATGGATCGCACTGGCTCCTTGGAAAGCCAAAATTTGGACCTATTATAGGATCAGGTCAAACGTCTACGGTATATCTTGTTGCCGGCAATCGTCGCTTGGCCCCGCAGTTTCGCTTATTGTAGCTTTGCGTATTCATGGACTTTCGGTCGGCCAGCCCGGTGCGACCGTTGATGGGAGAGACCGATGGAATTCACGACCAATTCGCTTGAAGAGCACTGGATGCCGTTTACCGGCAACCGCGACTTCAAAGCCAACCCTCGCATCGTCGTTAAAGCCGAGGGCACGTATTTCATCGATCACAAGGGCGGCACTGTGTTGGACGCCTCGTCGGGCTTGTTTTGTGTGCCACTCGGCCACGGTCGCCCGGAAATCGCCAAGGCGGTTCATGATCAGCTTCTGACCAATGACTACACGCCGCCGTTTCAGCTCGGCCATCCGGGCTCGTTCGAATTGGCGAGCAAAGTCGCGCGTATCACGCCGGACCCGATCAATCATGTGTTCTTCGTCAACTCTGGTTCGGAATCCATCGATACCGCGTTGAAGATTGCGATGGCCTATCACCGTGCACGGGGCGAAGGGCATCGGACCCGCTTTGTGTCGCGTGAACGTGCCTATCACGGTGTCAACATTGGCGGCGTCAGCTTGGCGGGTATGGTCAAAAACCGGGAAACGTTTTCGGGCGTAATGCCGGGCGTTGTCACCATGCGGCACACCTGGATGGAAGAAAATGTCTTCACCCCGGGTCAGCCGACGCGTGGCGTCGAACTTGCCGAAGATTTGACCCGCATCTGCGAGACTTATGGCGGCTCGACCATTGCTGCTGTGTTTGTCGAGCCGATTGCGGGCTCTACCGGCTGTCTCGTGCCGCCGGTCGGCTATCTGGAACGCATCCGCGAGATTTGCGATATGCATGGCATCTTGTTGGTGTTCGACGAAGTGATCACCGGCTTTGGTCGTTTGGGCCATGCCTTTGCTTCGCAAGCCTTCGACGTCACACCTGATATCATGACGATGGCCAAAGCATTGACCAATGGTGCACAGCCGATGGGTGCCGTTGCCGTGAAAGACGAGATTTACGAGACCATCACGGATGCGGCCCCTGAAAACGCCATCGAATTTTTCCATGGCTATACGTACTCGGGTCATCCGGCTGCGTGTGCGGCGGGCAACGTCACGCAGGATATCTTCCAGCGTGAAAATCTGTTTGAGCGTGCGGCCAAGCTTTCCGGTTATTTCGGTGAAGCGGTGCACAGCTTGAAAGATTTGGAGTGCATGAAAGACATTCGCTCGTACGGTCTGATGGCGGCGATTGAACTGAAGCCACAAGGTGCGCCGGGCGCGCTCGGTACCAACCTGCAAAAATCTCTGTTCTGGGATGGTCTGCATATCAAGTTCACCGGCGACAACGGCATTATCGCACCGCAGTTCATCGCCGAGGAAAAGCACATCGACGAGATGATCGATAAACTGCGCGGTTCCTTGTCGAAAATTTAGACCACTCAATTGCGTCACGCTCGTGCAGGCCGAGGTCCATGTTAATCATGGGTTCTCGCCGGCGCGGGAATGACGTCGGCTAATTAAGAATTCTTTGAATCCCCGCGATCCCATCCGATTGGCACCACGGCTTATAACCGCCAAGTCCGCGATTTTGGAATTCTAAATCGGCGTCGGCCATCGCGCGGACACGGGTGTTCGTGAGATGCGGTATACTGTGCAGGCTGGCCGATTCAAGTGCCCGACGTTTGCGCCAGAATATGTCATATACATTCTTGCTGACCAGCCCACAAAAGCTGGCGACTTCAAAATCGTAGATGAGTTCGTAATAAGTATCTTCGGCGGCCCAAGCGTTGGGTGCAATGAGAATAACAGTCAGAAGAATAACGTTAGCCTTTGGCAAAATACTCGCCAATGATTTCTTCTTTGCTGTCGAGCGAGACGTCCGCCGGTTCTTTGCGGGCGCCCGTTTGCACCCAATGCACTTTCCAATAAAGCGGCACGCCGTGATTCAGCAGTCCGAGAAACGCGTCGTAAAAGCTGATATCAAAAAACGCCGTCACATGACTCGCGTCTTCGTTGCCGGTCGGTAGCTCGGCTTCAAGGTCCGCGTAGTGCTTAAACACCGCGGTCCCGACCATTTTCCCATCGTCCCGATACAGCCGCACGATCAAGGACGGACGTGGTGCCGGACCAGTGCGTTTGTTCAGCACTTGGATCGCGTGGCGGGCAATCTTTTGGACGGTTGTCGGCATCACTCAGTGTTTCCCCTACTATGCCGCTTGCGCGGCGTCTGCGGCTTGTTGTGCCGCTTCGGTGTCGCGCATGCGTTTCATCGCGGCGCGGCGTTTCGAGGCATCGGCAATCGCTTCTTCGCGGCGTTTTTTGATTTCATAGATCACTGCGCCAATCAGCGTGAAGCCCATGATGACGACCGCTAGAGCAGAGATTGACGGGTTCACACCGAACCGGGCAAGGCCAGCCAACTCGGTCGTCAGCGTGCCCCGTGCCACCATCGTGAACACCGTGGTATTATAGTTTTCAAACGAGGTCAAAAACGCCAACACGATGGACGACAAGATCGCCGGCCGCAGGAACGGGATCAGCACTTTCCAAAATACTTGGACGTGGGTGGCCCCAAGGTCGAGTGCGGCTTCTTCTTGGGTTTTGTCGAAGCGCTGTAGGCGCGCCATGAATACCAGCATACAATAAGCCGAGATAAACGTCGACTGGCCGACGATGGTTAGAAAGAATGGGTTGTTGGTGGTTTCGTAATCGAGCCCGACCAAGCTGCCGAACCGCTCCCAGAAAATCACCGTCGATATACCGATGATGACTCCCGGTACCAGGACCGGCGAAACGACGATGGTATAATAAATCGGTCGTACCCGTTCCGAGACCTGCATCAGCATGATGGCGCCGGCCAGTGCTGTCGGAACAGATAACGAGACCACGCCGATGCCGATCCAAACGCTGTTGATGAAGCCCGCGACCAGACGGTCGTTTGCGGCAAGTTCACCGAACCATTCGACGGTGAAGCCTTCCCACGGTGTGATCGTCGGATAGCTGGACTGATTGAAAGCCGACGCTGACATGATGATCAGCGGGCCGAACAAATACAGGAAGAACAGGACGATATATCCCATCACGACCAATTTGCGGATCTGGTTTGAGCTCATCGTTTTGCGATATCCCCAAGACCGACTTTAAATATTCGCATCATCACACGCACAAAGATGATGCACGAAATCAGCAGCACAAAAGCGTACGCAGAACCCTGGGGCCAATTGCCGCCGGTGTTGTACCACTGGTAAATAATCTGCGTGAACCAGAGCGAACTAGGCCCCCCTAAAATGTTGGGGGCCGCCAACGCACCGGCGGTCAGCATGAACACCATGGTGCAGCCCGACGCAATACCCGGCTTGGCGTGCGGCATGACCACGCGAAGGTGAATCTTCAACCACGACGCGCCCATGTCCCGCGCCGCCTCGATCTGATTGTGATCAAGGCTTTCGATGGCGTTATACAGCGGGAAGATCATCAAAAGCACGTAGGCATACGTAAGACCTGTATACAGTGCAACGTTGGCGCCCAGGAAGTCATACGGCTGATCTAAAATACCCATGCCTATCAGCAGATTGTTGATGAGACCGAGTTCGGCAAAGATCAGTTTGAAGGCAAACGCGCGCAGGATTTCATTCACCCAGAACGGCAACAAAAGGCACAAGAATAACAAGCGTTGCCCGCGGCCTTTCACCATCTGCGCCATGAAGAACGCCAATGGATAACAGATCAAAAAGTTGATCATCGTGACGATGACACTGGCGATGATAGTCTTGAAAAAGACCTCCAGGTGCAGCCAGTTCAGCATCTCGTCGCTGCCTTCGCGGCCGAAGATCAGGTATTCATAGTTCTTCAGCGTATAGACATCGTTTGGCCCACCGATTTCTGGGGGAGGCAGATTATAGCGGAACGAAAAGTCGAACATGTACAACTGCGGCAGCACGATCATAAAGACGATCCAGCCAGTGGTGAACACCAGCAAATAGGCTGAAATCGCGAGGCCGTTTTTTTGCACGAACTGTAACGCGTTGACATTCGCCGTCCATTTGCCGGCTTCGCGTTGCACGAACGGCGCGATGATCAGCGCCGCAACAATCGCCAGGAAAATTTCAAGAAAGCCGAGCCCACTATCCGCCGGCACCTGTTTTGCCGGGTCTTGAATGACCAGCTTCAGTTCATGCTGGCCTGCTGGAAGTTTTGGCAGATTATCGGGATTGGTAATTGTGATATTGAGGTTCGCACCGCTCCCGGATGGCGCAGATGATGATGCCCCGCTGGACGGCGCGCCGCTTCCGGGCAACGACGGCGAAATGGCACTGCCGCTCGGCAGCGATGGACTGATTCCGAGTCCGCCACCCGAGTTGCTTGGCAGTGACGGCGTCGGCATGGCGGGCTTGGGCTCGGCAGGCGTGGGCAGGCTCGGCGTGATTTGCATCTGCGCCAGCTCGACCGGCCCCGATGACAGAAGATCACTCATCGGCAAGTTCCCCGACCGGCAGCGCAACGGCGCGTTTTGGATCGAAGGTCACCCGGAGCGGCGCGCCAAGCTTCTGCCGCGCCACATCCGCGTCATTCACCAGTGCCATTTTGTAGGGTTTTTCTTCATTTTCCGAGCGTAAGAACACGTGCAGAAAACTGCCTTCGAATTCTTCTTTCAGGGCTTCGGTCTCAAATGTGGTGTCTTCGGTGGTGTCGCCCGGCTTGGCGGGGCGCATCGCTTCTGGGCGAATGAACACATACGCCTCATCACCTTCGGTAAGGCCGCGATTGTTGATGCCGCGCATCGGTCCGAACGAGGTATCGACGACGGCAAAGCCATCTTCGACCCGGCTGACTTTGCCGTGAAAGGCATTGTTCTCACCGACGAACGAGGCGACGAACGCGGTCGCCGGGTTATTGTAAATGTCCGAACCGTTGCCGACCTGCTGCACGATCCCGGCGCTCATGACGGCGATGCGGTCCGACATGGTCAGCGCTTCACCTTGATCGTGTGTGATGTAAATAAATGTGATGCCGACCCGTTGTTGGATCGAACGAAGCTCGGTCCGCATATGTTGGCGCAGTTTTAGGTCCAACGCTGACAGCGGCTCGTCCAGCAGTAGGACCTCCGGCTCAACCGCAAGCGCGCGAGCAATGGCGACGCGTTGGCGTTGGCCGCCCGACAGCTCGGAGACCATTTTGTCACCTTGGCCGGGCAGCGCGATCAGGTTCAGTAACTCTTCGGCGCGGCGTCTGCGTTCGTTGTATTTGATGCCCGCAACTTCAAGTCCAAAAGCGATGTTGTCGGCGACGCTCATCAACGGGAATAGGGCGAGGTTTTGGAAAATCAGCGCGGTTGGGCGCTTGTTCGGGCCGCTGCCGCGCATGTCTTTCCCGCCGATCCGCACGGTGCCTTCAGTGGGCTCGTTGAAGCCCGATACCGCACGTAAGATCGTGGTCTTGCCGCAGCCTGACGGGCCTAGGAAGCTGAAAAATTCACCTGAATTGATGGTTAGGTTACAGTTGTCGACGGCGACAAAATCACCGAATCGGATCGTGATGTGGTCTAGTTCAACGCTGCTCATCCGGCCCCCCTATATGCTCAAAAATGCGAGCCTCCTGCAAAAGCGATGTCCATTTTGGACTTATATTTTGCTGCCCATAATCTCGAGGTGGGCAGGGAGCCGCACCCGACGCTTGTGCGCCGGGTGCGGGCCGTGTCGCATTTTAAGCGGCGACGAACTTGTCGCGGTATTCGGCACGGATCGATGCGTACCATGCGGGCTCGTCC
>JAFMCK010000131.1 GCA_017857825.1 Rhodospirillales bacterium | reverse complement strand
CTCGGCAACGTGGTGATTGAGGCGTGGGCACAAGGCTTGCCGGTGGTGGCCGCCGATAGCATGGGGCCTGGGATGTTGATCGAGGATATGGAGACCGGCGTGCTGGTCCCGACCGATGACGACGTGATGCTGTCTCGGGCCATTCGCACCGTACTCGGCGATGAAAATCTGTCACAGCGCATCGCGCGAAAAGGCTATGAGGCGTATCGCGCCAAGTTCACCGAAGAAGAAGTGGTGAAACAGTACTTGTCGTTTTTCGAAGACATCACGGGCTGAGCCATGTGCGGGATTGCCGGCTTGATGAGCACCGACAACGCCGCTCCGGCGATGACGGTGCTGGATGCGATGGCGGATGCCCTCGCGCACCGGGGTCCTGACGGCCACGGTACGTATGCCCACGCCGATGTGGCGATGGTGCAGACGCGGCTTGCGATCATTGATCTGCATACCGGCGACCAGCCGCTGTTCGCACCGGCGCACGGCGCCATGGACTATAACAATGATGCGGAACTCGCCCTCGTCGCCAATGGCGAGATATATAATTATGTCGAATTGCGGGCCGCGCGTCCGGGTATCGATTTTCGCACCGCGTCCGATTGCGAGACGGCACTATATCTGTACCGCGAGCAGGGCATCGATTTCGCCGAGCATCTGCGCGGCATGTACGCCATCGCGATTCATGATCCGGTTGAACAGACCCTGACGCTGGCCCGCGATCCGTTCGGCATCAAGCCGTTGTACTATGGCCTGACAGAAGACGGCTTTGCCTTCGCGTCTGAAGCGCAGGCGTTGCTGAAAGCGGGGCTGGCGCTGCCGAAAATATCGCCGACCAAGCGTGATGAATTGCTGGCACTGCAGTTTACCACCGGCGCCGAAACCGTGTTCGACGGGATTTACCGCGTGCTGCCCGGCGAAACATTGGTGGTGAAGGCAGGGCGCATCGTCAGCCGCAAGATCATCGATGCGCTACCGCCGGGGCCACCGAGAAAAGAAACCGAAGCCGTGGCACTCCGCCGTTTCGATGAAGTGATCGAAGATGCGGTCAACATTCACCAGCGCTCAGATGTGCCGTACGGAATGTTCTTGTCCGGCGGCATCGATTCATCGGTGATCTTGGCGGTGATGCGCAGACTCAATGCCGAGCCCGTGCACGCGATGACCGCAGGCTTCCCCGGCACCGCCGCCCATGATGAGCGCGACCATGCGCAGGCTGTGGCCGCAGCATGCGGGGCGCATTATGACGAGATTGCCGTCACCGGCGATGATTTCTGGCGCACCTTGCCGGCGATTGCGGCGGCGATGGATGATCCGGCGGCCGACTATGCGGTATTACCGACGTATCTGCTGGCCGAGCTTGCCCGCAAACGCGGCCTCAAGGTTGTGTTGTCGGGCGAGGGGGGCGATGAAATTTTCGGGGGCTATAGCCGCTATCGGCGTAGTGCCCGGTTGCGGCTTTTGGGCGGCAGACCGATGCGTGCGCGGGCGATCTTAGACGGGGCGGATGTGCTTTTGCATGACCCTGTCGGCTGGCGCAACGGGATTGCTGCTGCCGAGGCCGAGGCGAAACGGTATGGCCGCAGCGCCTTGCAATTGGCGCAGGCCACCGATTGCGCGGATTGGCTGCCCAATGATCTGCTCACCAAGTTGGACCGTTGCCTGATGGCACATGGGGTCGAAGGCCGGGTGCCGTTCTTGGACCCCGGCGTCGCCGACTTCGGCTTTGCGCTCGCCGACCGGTTAAAAGTCAAGCACGGGCGCGGGAAATGGTTGCTGCGGAAATGGTTGGAAACCGCACTGCCCGAATGCAAACCGTTCAGCAAAAAGCGCGGCTTCACGGTGCCGGTGGGCGATTGGATCGCTGAAAAGGGCGCAAAGCTCGGCCCGCTCGTCGCGGCGCAGCCTGGTATTGCCGACGTCTGTGATGAATCTGCCGTCGAACGCCTGTTCGCCGCCGGTGCGGATCAGGGTAAAGCGCAATGGACGCTGCTGTTCTACGCGCTCTGGCACCGACATCACGTAGAGGGCGCGTCCGCATCCGGGGGCGTCTTTGACGTGCTCGCCGACTGAGCAGCGGCGATGAACGAAACGCGCTCAGGATCTCTGACGTTGTCGCTGAAACGCCGTATTTTTAATCTGCGCGGTTCAGTGGTTGCACCGAGGTATTTCGAGCGCTGGACAGGGCCCGGAAATCGTGTCAGCAAATGGGTATGACTGAAACAGATCAATTGACGCTCCGCCGCCCCGATGACTGGCATGTGCATTTTCGTGACGGCGCGATGCTGTCTGCTGTCGTGCCGGCCACGGCTGACGTGTTTGCGCGCGCCATCGTGATGCCGAACTTGGTGCCGCCGGTGACCGACGTCGCTGCGGCAATCGCGTATCGGGATCGTATCCTGGCAGCCGTGCCGGATGGCGTGACGTTCACGCCGTTGATGACCGCGTATCTGACCGACAGCATCGATTCCATGGAACTGAGGCGCGGCCATGACGCCGGCGTATTCACGGCGGCGAAATTGTATCCCGCCGGCGCCACCACCAATTCCGACAGCGGCGTCACCGATGTTGCAAATATCATGTCGGTGCTGGAAACCATGCAAGATATCGGCATGCCGCTGCTGGTGCACGGCGAGGTGACCGACGGTGATATCGATATTTTTGATCGCGAAGCGGTGTTTATTGATCGTGTGTTACAGCCATTGCTGAAAGTTTTACCGGCGCTCAAGGTGGTGTTTGAACACATCACCACCAAAAACGCCGCCGATTTCGTGATGGCAGACAGCAGCGGCCGCTTGGGTGCGACCATCACTGCGCATCATTTGATGATCAATCGTTCCGACATCTTTAAGGGTGGCATTCGTCCGCACCTGTATTGCCTGCCGATCGCCAAGCGCGAGCTGCACCGCCAAGCACTCCGCAAAGCGGCAACGACCGGTGACGCGCGGTTTTTCTTGGGCACCGACACCGCGCCCCATGCTGTGCATCTCAAAGAAGCCGCCTGCGGGTGTGCCGGGATCTATTCGGCGCCGGTCGCCTTGTCGGCCTATGCCGAGGTGTTCGACGAAGAGGGCGCGTTGGATAAACTCGAATCCTTCGCGTCGCTCAACGGCCCGGCGTTTTACGGCCTCGCCCCGAATGACGAGACTGTGACGCTGACCCGCGCGCCGTGGTCCGTGCCCGACAGCGTGACTGCGGGTGCGGAGTCGCTGGTCCCCTTCAAGGCGGGCGAGACGTTGAACTGGCACGTTTCCAAGTAACTTCCGGCACACTGCCGATATTTCTACCCCCGTCATTCCCATCTTTTGTGCCGTCATTCCCGCGCAGGCGGGAATCCACCTATGCCGGCATGGACCCCCGCCTGCGCGGGGGTGACGGGAAAAGGCGAAAGTCGCAGTTAAACGGTGGTCCCCGGCACCGTCAGCCCCGACAATTCAGGAACTTTCATTGAATTTTGCGCGCAGATGCATATGGTCTCGGTAATCTGAACCCGGGAGAGAATTGATGAGCGACACAGAATTTAAAGCCCTCATGCTGAGCGCCGACGACGACGGCAAAGTCAGCCACGCGTTTGAGACCGTCTCGAACGACCGCCTGCCCGAGGGCGACGTCACGGTGGCGGTGAAATACACCACCCTGAACTACAAAGACGGCATGATCTTGAACGGCATCGGCAAGCTGGTGCGCGATTATCCGCATATCCCCGGCATCGATTTCGCCGGTGTCGTCGAAGAATCTTCGCACCCCGAATACAAAGCCGGCGACGAGGTGATCCTGACCGGCTGGCGCGTCGGCGAAGTGCACTGGGGCGGCTATGCGACCCGTGCGCGGGTCAACGGCGACTGGCTGGTGCCGTTGCCGAAGGGCATCACGCTGGAACAATCCATGGCCATCGGCACCGCGGGCTTTACCGCAATGCTGGCGATCATGACGCTGGAAGCGCACGGCCTGACGCCGGAGGCCGAAAAAGACGTGCTGGTCACCGGCGGTTCCGGCGGCGTCGGCTCGGTCGCGGTGTCGGTGTTGGCGAACTTGGGTTACAAAGTTGCGGCGTCCACCGGTCGGGCGGAACAGCATGACTATCTGAAAAGCCTTGGCGCGACCACCATCGTCGAACGTGACGAGTTGGCCGAAGCCCCCCGCGGGCCGCTCGCGCGCGAGCGTTGGGCCGGTGCCATCGACAACGTCGGCGGCGGTACCTTGCACCACGTGCTGACCACGCTCGGCTATTGGGGCACCTGTGCCTCGGTCGGCAATGCAGGCTCGTTCAAGCTGGAAACCACGGTGCTGCCGTTCTTGCTGCGCGGCATCAACCTGTGCGGCATCGACAGCGCAACCTGCCCGAAAGACCGCCGTTTGGTGGCCTGGGACCGGTTGTCCAAGCAATTGCCGATGGACAAGCTGGATTCCGCAACCAACCGGGCAGGGTTTGCCGAGTTGCCGGACCTGGCGGGCAAAATCCTCAAGGGCGGCATCCGTGGCCGCTGCGTGATCGACGTCAACGGCTAGCGTTGGCGTTAACGAATTCCGCCTTAAGTGGTTGGAATCTCATAAAGCCGGTTTCCGGGGATATGCCCTGGGGCCGGCTTTTCTATTTTTGGCATCGAATCTGCACTGTTTTCGGCATCTATCGGTTGAGGAGACGAACCATGCTGAAAAAATTGTGTGCCATAACGGTGTTTTGTGCAGTGCTGGCCGGCTGCGGCTACGTTGATGAATACGAGCGTCAGGTCCACGATTGGGAACCGGTGTATTGCTATCAATCGTTAGCTGCCGCCGAGTGCTACCGCGCCCCGAAACACGCCGATGCGCGCCGCTTGGTCAATTACTACGGCCCGCACCCGAGCCGTTATGACGCCCCGCCCGCCGTCGACCTGCCGGCGCCGAAAGCACCGGTGATGGTCAACTATTGGGTGAAGGACCCGGAACCCACGCCGCGGATCGCGCCCAGCGCCATAACCGTCGGTGACGACGCAGACCGCCCTTGGCTGACCGAAGCCGGCCGCGCCGAGACCGCAGCGCGCGAGACGAAAATCGCGCTTGAGTCCTCGGCAACCGGCACCCACGCCTTGCTGCGCCGCATCGCCGACGGTGCCGCCGGCGGTACGGTTGGGGCCCAGAATGAAACCCGGTTTGAGGCACCGTCTGACTCCGCCCCGGACATCTATATCGACATTCCCGAGCCGGATACCCAGGTTCGCTAAGCTTTCTCCTTCAAGCTCGAACCTTCGGTGACTTCCCGGATATCGCTGCGCGATTCCGGGAAGTTGCGGAGGGGGCAGGGGGCGGGCGTACACCGCGAACCCCGGGACCTTCCGCGCCACCTGTTTTCTCCCCACATAACCCGCGCGGGCGTCTTGACAGAGCCCCCGGAACCCCGTAAATCCCCGGTCTTCCACGCCTGTGGCGGAGTAGCTCAGCTGGTTAGAGCAGCGGAATCATAATCCGCGTGTCGGGGGTTCAAGTCCCTCCTCCGCTACCAATTAAAAGCCCTGTTAAGTCAATGACTTAGCGGGGTTTTTCGTGCGCAACAGGCATCAAAGTGGGCTGTCGATAGCGGTTTTATTAGGTCCCTGTTTTTATTGAATAATTCTTTCTTATCCCATCTGGTGTTGGCAAGTCAGTGCCGCATGAATGCCGCACGTTGCCGCATGGAAATGTCGCCGTGTTCTCTAATTGTATTCATGGTGCGAACCACCACCACCAGCACCCCACCCCCCGGAGGGGGGCATAGCGCATTCACGCAAACCTATTCATCCTGCCACTATAAATTTTGTCAGATTTGAAAAGTTTTGATGATGAGAGACTTGGCTCAGGTTTGCGAATCATACTGACCTCACCGCCACAACCTGCACCGAACCACCCAGCCCGCCACACTCATTACACCGCGCCTTAGCGCCTATCTGATCCTCCGTTTTCATCACTTTAACGTCGGACCACTTCAATGGGGGAGGCTCAATCATGCCCAAAGTGGAAGGGTGCCACCTTATTCTCAGCAATAACGCGGCTATTGCAGAGCAGGACCTTAACTTTATCTTGCGGAAAAAATTCTGCATTCCCGTGCATGCAGGCGGTTGTAGCCGATCAGTGGTTTGCGGATTTAGCGCGCATGCCTTGGGGGACCAAACGCACTCATTCTTGATAAATATCAAGTTCGGTCTGGGATTATTGCGAAATACTGCATGCGCAGTCCGAGTGCACTCATAACTCTCCATTTTATTAAGAATACCTAAGAAGTAAGACAGTCAATAAAATGTCTGGAAAATGTCTGGTTTGAACAATTTTTGCTCGTACTTTTCCTGCAAGTACTCTCTGAACCTTTGTGCGCTGGTTAAAACATGCTATTGCTGTGCGAAGTTCACACTGGGGCAAGGCGCGGCAATTTCATGCTTTCTAGTCCACACCTTTTGAAAACCATCCGGCAGTCGGTTTGCCTCGTCGCCTTCGTTGCGGCGATTGCTTTGCCAGTGAACGTCGGTTGGGCGGGGGCGCCTAGCGTGGCTGAAATCTCCGCTAAGATCAATGAAGATCTCGCCGACGCTGCCCAGTCAGGTCCGCGAGCGCTGATCGCGCGGCTTGAGGGAATTCTCCGCGCGAACCCACAAATGGCGGCGGATGCGGCTACGGCGGCCGACCTGGGCAGCGCCGCGGCGCGCCCCGTTAGCAATTTCATAGGCTCCAACGTGCCCGTATATCGTGACATCATCGCGCGCATCATCGGTGCAGCACCGGAGGCAAAGCGGGCCGAGATCGGTGCCGCTGTCGGTCGTGCCGTGCGTCAGATCGCATCGACGGACCCAATGGTGCGCCAGCCTTTGGTGAAAGACATAGAAACTTTGTTGGCCGAAGCGCAGGCGCGCGCCGAACGTGCGTCCCAACAACGTGGCATTCGGGTCGGCGACTTTATTTTGTATCCAGAAATCCAAGTGACGGAATTTTACGACGACAATATATTTGCGACAAAGGATGGCAAAACGTCCGATTACGCGACGGTAATCGGGCCGCATCTGTTTGTCCATTCCGACTGGGAAAAGCATTACGTCCGTATGCAGGCGCATTACGACGGTGTGCGCTTTCGTTCGAATCAAAAAGAAAATACCGACGATCTTTGGTTCTCCGGCGAGGGGCGTTATGACTTCACGCAAGACACCAATGTTTTCGGTGGGTTGTTGGCGGGCCGGCTTCATGAAGACCGGTCTTCGCCCGATGACGTGAACGGCAGCGAGCCGACGATCTACTACGAAAGACGCGTTTATGGTGGCGGCTCGCATCAAGTCGGCAAGACGACGCTCAGAGCCGGCGCGACCTTCGAGCAAACCCGTTTCGATGACACCCCGACCAGCAGCGGCATCGACATCAACAATTCGGATCGCGATTGGGATCATATCACGGCGGGCCCATCGCTGAGCTACAAGCTGAACGATACCTTTGTGCCGTATATCCAAGCGCTCGCGGATATCCGGGACTATCGTTCGCAGTTTGATGATGCCGGTGTCGACCGGGACTCAGCAGGCTATCATGTGCTCGCAGGTACGGAGTTCAGAGTGTCTGGGGCGCTGGACGGCAAGGTGTTCAGCGGTTATCAGCAACAAAACTATGACGATGCGGCCCTTAAGGATGTCGGCGTCCTGATGGTCGGCGGCGATCTAAGATGGCGCTTAGTGCCGTCGACGCAAATAAATATGTGGGTCGATCGCAGCGTCGAGGAAACAAGTCTTACTGGGGCGTCCGCATACGTGTATTCGGCCTTCGGCGGCTCGGTGAACCATTCACTCACCGATGATCTTGATCTGATATTTAGGGCAAGTTACGGCGTCAGCGATTTTGTCGGCGCCGGGCGTGAGGATGACGATTACGAAGTCAGCACGACGCTTCGCTATTTGATCACCGAGAACTACTATGTCGCCGGTGATTACAGATTGGAGCGGCGCGTCTCTGATGTCAGCGCTGCGAATTATAGCCGCAATCTCGTATATTTCCGTATCGGTGCACAGTACTAATTTTTTCGGCTGCCGAATTTTGCATCCGTTACCTTTCGCATTTTTAAAATGCGGTGCGAAAGCCGAATTATCCTTGATGAATCTCAAAGAATAATCCTCGTGAACACTGTTTAGTCATCGCCATCGGTTAACGGCGGGCCAGTACCGACGATGCGGCGTATTGCTGTGTCGTGGAGCATGCGGTCCGTAAAAGGATGGTAATGCGAAAACAGCTTTTGCACAAACTTGGGATAGCCATACTCTTCAGCGGCGCGTATGTGTCCGCCATTGGCGTTATGACCAGTCCCTTCATTTCAGCGGCATGCGCCGAGACAACAAGCCCTTCCGGTGACCCAAGCGAACCAGGTGCGACCAATGGGTACCGTCAGGGTGGGTCAGCCAACCCTGATTCGCTCTCTGCCGATACGTCGTCTGTGGCTGACGAGGCCATGCAGTATCTCATCAATTTCGCCGGAACCGATGGGCCTTTGCTGCCGACCCGCTGTAGCGATTACGTCTCGGGCCGCATTGCCAGTGCCAAAGGCATTACGGACCGAACCCGACAACTTCTCGAGGCAGCGCAAGGTTACTTGGCGCCCGGGTTTGATCCGGGCGGACGGCAATCCGGCATATATCTCCTTGCCGACTACCAAGAGGAACTCGAAGCAGAACACCCGGACCCACAGGTTGCGGCCAGTTACTTGGGCCTGGTTTCCACTCGGCCCGTGACGGCGCAAGTGGTGGGGACGGTGAACGCGATCCTTTGTGTCACGTCATCGGTGAATTTAGCAGAAATGATCGCTGCGCAGGCGGAAGAATTGCGTGCGGCCAGCCGTTAACCGCAGTCGGACGCACGGCAACTAACTCGGAGATAAGCGGAAAATGTATCGCAGACTTGTCATCGGCGTTGCCGCTTTAACGATTGGAATGTCGGGTATCGGCGCCGATATCACACTGTCGACCCCCGCCGCAAATGCTCAGGAGCATGGCAGCGGTCATGTCGGCGGTGGTGGTGGTGGCGGCGGTCACTCCGCTGGCGGTCACGCCGGTGGTGGCGGCGGTGGTGGCGGTCAGC
>JAFMCK010000130.1 GCA_017857825.1 Rhodospirillales bacterium | reverse complement strand
GAATTAGGTCGCGCGTGGCCGGATGGTTCATCAGTTTTGAGTGGGCGTCGTCGATACTTTCGCTGCGCGCGGCTTCCAGTTGCCGCATCAACATGCGCACGCCGACTGCATACTCCAGTTTGCCCAACAACTCGATATCTAGGCGTTCGGTCGGCTCAAGACCGATGGCGCGCTGATAAATCGCAATCGCCGCCCGGGTTTGCGGATTGAGATACCCGTCTTCGGGACCCAGATAGAGCCCGAGTTTTGAAAGCGCTTTTTGCGCGCGCGCCACCACAGGGCTGGATGAGGTGCGGTCCGAGGCGGCTGGAACCTCTTCAAGGGGCGGTAAAGAGCCATGCGCCGGCAGCGCTTGGAACGTGAGCAAAGCACCAAAAGTCAGCGCGCACAGCGACGGCGCCGTTTGATATCGCTGATAGAGGCTTGGTTTCGATGCTTGCATAGTTACGTCAGTTCCATAACGATCATCTAAGGCCAGATTATACCGCAATTTTGTCGTATCTGGCATGATCTGATGTTTGCTGTCTTGGTTTCAATGACGCAAACCCTTAAAAAGCGCGGATGGCGGTCTACACTGAAATTGATGACGATGCACTTGTTGCCTTCATGGCGGCGTATGATGTCGGCGAGGTTCTGTCGTGCAAGGGGATTGCCGAGGGGATTGAGAATTCCAATTTCATCGTCACCACGAGCACGGGCCCATATATCCTGACGCTATATGAAAAGCGCGTCGCCATTAAAGATTTGCCGTTCTTTTTGGGATTGATGGATCATTTGGCGGCGGCTGGCCTGCCGTGTCCGGTGCCGCTACGTACCCAAGCGGGTGAGACCTTAAGTGAACTCGCAGATCGTCCTGCAGCTTTGGTGACGTTTTTGGCTGGTATGTGGCCCCGCAGACCTGAGCCTGCGCACTGTCGCGGCGTCGGGGAAACCTTGGCGGCCTTACACTTGGCTGGTGAAGGCTTTCCAATTCGGCGGCCGAACGCGTTGGGCCCGGATGCATGGCCGGCGCTGCTGCAGGCGTCGGGGCGTGATGCGGATACCGTATTGCCGGGATTATTTAGAAAGTTGTCCGCGTCTTTGGATCGACTAACGACCGCGTGGCCAACGGATTTGCCCAGCGGCGTTATTCATGCCGACTTGTTTCCGGACAATGTGTTCTTTCGCCAAGACCGGCTTTCGGGCGTGATCGATTTTTACTTCGCCTGCAATGATGCGTTTGCTTACGACATTGCGATTTGTCTGAACGCCTGGTGCTTCGAGCCGGACATGAGCTTTAACGTGACCAAGGCGCGGCGCTTCCTAAAGGGGTATCAGTCGGTGCGCACGCTGTCGGAAGCCGAGGTCATGGCGATGCCGATCTTGTGCGAAGGGGCGTCGATGCGGTTCTTGCTGACCCGGTTGTATGACTGGCTCCATACCCCCGAAGATGCCTTCGTGACACCCAAAGATCCGGGTGAATACATCAAGAAACTTGATTTTCATGCCAACGTGAAGGAACCACAGGCGTATGGCTTCGACTGACGATAAGCTCGATAAAATTGAAATCTTCACCGATGGTGCGTGTTCCGGGAACCCTGGCCCCGGCGGTTGGGGGGCGATTTTACGCTGGCGTGATCACGAGCGTGAACTGTCGGGTGGTGAGCCTGAGACGACCAATAACCGTATGGAGTTAATGGCCGCGATTGTATCGCTGGAGAGTCTCAAGCGGGCGGCGCCTGTGGTGCTGCATACAGACAGCACCTATGTCCGCGACGGCATCACCAATTGGATTCACGGCTGGAAGCGTAACGGTTGGAAGACCGCGGCGAAAAAGCCGGTCAAAAATGAAGACCTTTGGCGGCGTTTGGACGCCGCGCTTAAAGATCACGAGATCGAGTGGGTTTGGGTCAAAGGCCACTCTGGCCACATTGAAAATGACCGTGCTGACCAACTTGCCCGCGACGCCGTGCCGAGTCGCGGTTAACGTGACCGGTTTCGCTCGCGCTTGAACCGCAGACAAAAAAAGGACGCGGCCTACTTTGGGGGCAACCGCGTCCTATGAGGCTTCCTTGGATCCAAATATTGAGGGAGGTCGATATTTGGACGAGGTCGCAGGGAAGGTTCGTTCTTTCCGTTAAGCGTGACCGAGGCTCCAGCGCATCCGTTCAGCGGCACCCGGGCCGGTGTTGACGCCGTGGAATTCACGACCGCGCACTTCGGTGCCGACGGCGTTGCCCCAGCGATCACGGGCGTTGGATTTGCCTGGGAACCAAGATGCGAAACGATTCTGTTTGGCGTTCGTGTTCATGTGTTTATCCTCATGTTGTCGCTGGTGTGTTCCAGCGGTTCGTTCCGTTGAAATGAACATAGTCATAGTCTTTCAGCCGCACAAAGGATTGATATTCATCTCATGCATGAGTATTTATTCATGCGTAGCTCATGCATAAATGCCCAAGGTTTGGAGGTTTTGATGGTCCATATGCCCCCGATTGCTGCGTTGCGGGCCCTTGCCGCGGCGGCCCGGCACCTCAGTTTCACCAAGGCTGCCGAAGAATTGAATGTGACGCAAAGTGCGGTCAGCCATCAGATTCGCCATATTGAGGAGCTGTGGGATTTACAGCTTTTCGAGCGCAAAACACGCCGTCTTGATTTGACGCCAGCAGGTGAAAAACTCGCGAAAATCGCCGATGATTTTCTAACGACACTGAATGATACCGTTCAAGAATTGAAGGACGAACATGGCCATACGGCGCTGAGGATCGAGGTGATCCCGTCTTTGGCGGTGAAATGGATGGTGCCGCGTTTACAGCATTTTCAAGCCGCTCATCCGGACATCGACGTCTGGTTGTCGACCGGTCAAAATAACCTACAGAGCATTCAACGTAGCGATATGGACGCGGTGATTATGCTCGGTGACGGACACTATCCCGGTTTTAAATCGTGGCGGTTGATGCGAGACTACGTGTTTCCTGTGGCCAGGCCGAGGCTGCTGGATACCCACGGCATGCCGAAGACGCCCGAGGAATTATGCAAGCTGCCGCTACTGCTGCGCTATTCTGGAATTCTGTCGCCGGGTTGGGAGTATTGGTTTGATTTCGTGGGTGTGCCTGCTGAAATATATGAACCGGCGCTTCGCGACGGGACACGCTTTCCCGACACCAACATGGCGATTCAGGCGGCGTTCGAGGGGCAGGGCGTCGCGTTGGCCCGTAGCGCACACGTTTGGGATGACCTGGAGACCGGCCGGCTCGTGCGTCTGTTCGATGTCCACTGTCCGTCAGATGTCTCGGTGGACTTGGTGTGTCGGCCCGATCGTGCCGACCGTCCGGCCGTTGTTGCGTTTCGTGAATGGCTGATGGCAGAGGCGGCGAAATCACAGGCAGAGTGGGACGCCGCCGACAAAGACGAAGCGAAAGCAAAAACGGACGCCTAGCGATCCGATCCTGAGACCCGATGCCGACGCCCGCTTTGTAGCAGTTGTGAAGGTCGCTTAGAGCGAACTTAAAACAGATTCAGCACTGGTTTTGTCGAACGCGCCTGCAGCATCGATTTCGATCGACTGCACAACGCCGTCTTTGACGATCATCGCAAAGCGCTGACAACGCACGCCTAAGCCGCGCTCGGTCAGGTCAAGTTCAAGGCCGGCAGCTTTGGTGAACTTGGCCGAGCCGTCAGCCAGCATCATCACCTTGTCGCCGACGCCTTGGTCTTTACCCCAAGCGCCCATCACGAACGGATCGTTGACGGAAATGCAGCCGATGGCGTCAACGCCTTTGGCTTTCAGGGCATCGGCATTGGCAACGAAACCCGGTACGTGTTTGGCCGAGCATGTCGGCGTGAAGGCGCCCGGTACGCCGAACAGCGCAACGGTCTTGCCTACAAGAAGATCGTCGGTGGTGATGGCGTCAGGGCCGTCTTCGGTCATGATGTTGAGCGTTGCGCTCGGAACTTTATCGCCAACTTTGATGGTCATGGGTATCCCCCGCAAAATGTTATTCAAAAAAATGGAGCTCGGCGGTTCTGCCGACTGTTCATGAAATAGGGATGTCGTGGCCGATTGCAAAGCCCTTTATTGCGCTATTCGAAACGCGCCGTCATGCTTTCCGGTACGACTTGCTTAAAGCCATCCAGTACATTGCGTTCGCTGAGCAGTTCCGGCAGCGCCACGCCGCCTTTGGCACGCGGGCCATAAATTGCATTGAACGGAATGCCATAGCGTCCGAACGAGGCTAAATATTCGGCAATTTCCGGGTCCGGGCGCGTCCAGTCGGCGCGTAGCGGAATCACATCCGGCCCGTTCAACATTTCTAAAATGCGCCCATCCTCGAGCACCAAGCGTTTGTTGACCTGGCAGGTGATGCACCAGTCCGCCGTGACGTCGACCAAAACCAAATGTCCGGCGTTGACGAGCTGCGTCAGTGTGTCGATGTCAAAGCGCTTCCAATTCACTTTGCTGATCTGCGGCTGCTCGGGATCGAGCGGTCCGTTGATGCCGCCGACAAAACTGCTGGTGACAGCGCCGAGGGAGGCCAGCAACAAGACAAATGGCGTCGCCTTCCGAATTTCCGGCACACGATGCATCACCGGCCCCATCCAAATGCTAACGCCAATCAAAATAACACCGGTTGAGATCGCAACCACCGGACCGCTGACGCTGTCGACGATGGTCAGCAGCCAGACTGCGGTTGCGGCCAGCGCAAGGCCTAAGACGAAGCGAAGCTTGACCATCCATGCACCCGGCTTCGGCATCTTGGTGGCAATCTTTGGGAACGCGGCAACGACCAGATAGGGCGTCGATAAGCCGACGCCGAGCATGGCGAAGATCATCAGAATTTCGTTGTCGCCACCGGCCAGCGCAAATCCGACCGCCGTGCCCAAGAACGGTGCCGAGCACGGCGTCGCCAACAGGGTCGCGAACATGCCCTGCACGAAAGGCCCAAACAGCGTTGGCCGGGCACCGGCTTTTGCCGCCCGGTCGCTGACTGCACCCGGCAGACGGAATTCGAAAAAGCCCCAAAGATTGCAGGCGAACAGCGTCACCAAGAACGCCATGGCGATCAAAAACCAGGGCTGCTGGAACTGAATGCCCCAACCGATCCCCGCGCCGATCGCTTTAAGCCCAATCAGTGCGGCGGCCAGCCCCATAAAAGCTGTGATGATGCCGGCGCTGGTCATCATGAAGCTCGCGCGGACAGCCCCCGTCGTCGCACCACCATGCTTCACTAAGCTCAACAGCTTAATCGACAATACCGGCAACACGCAGGGCATCAGGTTCAAGATCAATCCGCCTAAGAATGCAAACGTCAGCATCAGCCAGATCGATTGTGATGCATCAATCGTTGGTGCAGGCAGTGCATTGAGCGCACTTGGATCAAACGTTTGCGGCGGGCCTGCGTCCAGCGTCAGCTCGGCTGCGCGTTTGCCGTCGGATATGGTCAGTGTGAACGGTGTACCGGTCAGGCTTGCCGCCGCTTCGGCGGGTGTGCCCTTGTAGCCGGACACCGGCACCCGCAGCGTGGCACGGGTCGCGCCTTCGGCCATCTCTACCAAGGGTGCACCGTAGCCGAAACCGGCGGGGCCTTCGACAAAAAGCTCGGGCCCCTTGAGTTTCAGCACCGAAGACACATCGGCGGCAAGGTATAAGCCCTTGGCAGACGTTTCTGTCCAGAGGCGGTCGACGTCGAAGCGCGCCGCGTCCGCTGTGCGCGGCACACGGGCTTGGAACTGGCCGATGATGTGCGCGAGTGGACTCGGCGTGGCGTCACCTGTAGGCAGCGTTAAGCTGAGTGTTGCGTCGTAAGGAATGCAGATTTCTTTGCAGGTCAAATAGCGCAGTTGAACGTTGATTTTTGCGTCCTGGCGGGGATCGATGGCGGTGACGTTAAACGGCAACACGACCGCACCTTCGTAGCCCAAAGTCTCCAACCCGATCACCGAGAAGCGCGACGGCAGCGGCCACTGTAGGTCGCTGGCCTCGACATTCTCGCTGCCGGTGAAGTCCAGCATCGGCGGAAAACCGGCGTCGCCAGGAGAGCGCCAGTATACTTTCCAGCCAGGTTGCAGCTGAAACTCGAGGCCTACTAGAACGTTGCCGTCCGTACCCAAGGCGCTGGTCGCTGCGATCAGGCGTGCCGAAACTTGCTCTTCATCAGCCCAGTCTGACACTGGAAGCGCGTGCGCGTTCAGTGCGATTACGACGACGCTTGTCAGCGCCAAGGCGCCCCGCAAGATCCAGCGTTTCAATGTCATGCACATGTTGCGATCAAACCTGCCTCAAGTATGTCTTCGCTATGGTTTCGCCACATTCCGAGCCGGAACGCAAGCTGAAGCAGCGACCTCACGCGAAGGTGACGGTGTGTGAGACATATGCAAGCTGCGAAGTGGCTTACCCTCTGGCGATTGGGCATAACTGCACTATATGTCATACTGATGCTATAATATGGTGCTTGATGAATGACCACTCAATCGTTTCAAGCACTTAGGAGTGGAGATCACGATGCCCGGTTTAGACGCACCCACATCGGACAGCGACACTTACCTTACCGGTCGATTTTTGCTGGCGATGCCCGGTATGCAGGATGAACGGTTCCAAAAGACCGTCATATACATGTGCGCGCACGGGCCCGAGGGCGCCATGGGGCTGGTCGTCAACAAACCGCTTGAAAGCATTAGCTTTCCAGACCTGCTGGAACAACTTGATATCACCATGCCGCCGTCGGGCGAGGGAATCGAGGTGCTGTTCGGCGGTCCGGTCGAGACCGGACGCGGCTTTGTGCTGCATTCGCCCGACTATATTCATGATGCGACCATGGTGGTGGATGAAGACGTAGCTTTGACCGCAACCATCGATATTTTACGCGCCATCGCCGAAGGTGACGGGCCGGCGCAAAGTTTGTTGGCGCTTGGTTATGCGGGTTGGGGACCCGGGCAATTGGATGATGAGATTAAAGCCAACGGCTGGCTCAGCCTGGACAGCGACCCGACGCTGTTGTTTGAGACCGACGTCGATGATAAGTGGACGGCAGCGATGCGGAAACTCGGTATCGACCCCTTGATGCTTTCAGATGAGGCCGGACATGCCTAGACCCCCAGCGAAACCTCGTTCAGGCGGCCATAAGCGCCCGCAAAAGGATCACAAAAAGTCCGGCGGCGACCGACCGAGCGGCAAACCTAACGATCCGGTCGCGGCGTTGATCAAACGCATGGACCAATGTCCGACCGCAGAAAGCTTGAACAACGAAGTCCTGATGCCGGTTATTACCGCTATGGAAAAGGTCTGCTCCGCGCGGGGCTATGTGCTCAACGTTTATGGTGACACCGCAAACGTTGTTTTCAGCGGTGACGAAGAGCACGCCGAAGCGATTTATCAAATCGTCGATGCGTACTTGGATGATCAGAACGATCCGGACTGATGCGGCGGCGTCTTTTGTCGCCGTGCACATTTAATTCTATAAATCACAATAAATATAAAATAAAAAATCCGAGAAAAGTGGGATTTTTTGCGTGTACTTGATGTATACTTTTAAAATAAATAAAATATTCATCACAGGATCAACTTTCGTTATACATATATTTATTTATTTATCGAAATTTATTTATATTTTATCTCTAACAGCGTTGAATTACACGAATTTTTGGGATATTAACTGCGCAACTCTGCAAACGTTGCCTGAGGCATCTGTTTGCCCTTTTCATTCAATAACGACTGAACAGACCTAGGAGATTGCCAACTTATGGCTTCTAAAGATGCAAATGCTGATAAAGACCCGAACAAAGGCTACGTCGCGATTTTCGGCTGGAGCCTGAACGCCATCGACGCCATTGATCGCTTCGATCGACGTTACATTATCGTCGCGCCGTCTTGGGCCAAAGAATACGCTGACCAAAATGATATCCCGTTCATGTCTTGGGACTTTGAGCGCCTCAATGAGCGCTCGTTCGAGCTGGGCGAGAAACTTCAGGAAATGGGCGTCGATGTCGCCATCCCGCTGTTCGAGGAAACTGTCGAGTGGGCAGGTGCAGTTAATGCGGTGCTGCTGAAAAATCCGCGCCTGATGAACCAGGCGATGCTTTTCCGCAACAAGGCGATGATGAAGCGGCGCGCACAACTCGACGGCATTCGTGTGGGTATTTTTGAAGAAGCGCAAAACAAGACCGATGTCGTCAACTTCCTGCGCCGCGTTAACGAAGCGCTGTTGAAGCTGGACGGCGACCCGAACGACCCGATCCACGTCAAAGCGTTTGATAAGGCCGGTTGTCTGGGCCACCGCGTCGTGCGGACTGCCGAAGACGTCGACAATATCCCTGACGATGAATTTCCGTCGCTGATGGAAAGTCACTTGGACGGGTGGGAGTTTGCCGTCGAAGCGTTTATTAAAGATCGTAAGATTCAGTTCCTGAATATTTCCGAGTATGTGCACTTGGGATATTCGGTGTTCGTCCCGGCGACGCCGGAACTTGAAAAATGGCGCGATCGCGTCACCGAAGAAATTGAAAAGCTGATTGAAACCTTCAATATTGATTTCGGTTTCATTCACCCAGAATACTTCGTGACCAGCGACGGAAAGATGTACTTCGGTGAAGTTGCATATCGTCCGCCTGGCTTTAACGCGTTTGAATTGATCGAGCGCGCATACGGCTTCAACTGTTATCAGGGCATGGTGTTGATGTTTGATCCACACACCACCCAAGAAGAAATCGATGCCTTTTTCCCAGAGGAAGTCACCGGTGCGACCGGACATGCCGGTTGCTTCGGCGTGTACCCTCGCCGTCGCGTGGTCAGCGAATTAAATATCCCCCCAGAGACCGAAAACGATCCATTCTTCGAATCTCACGAGCTGATGGCACCGATGCAGAACAAGGTTACCAAGCGAACTGCGTTTGGCACCCACTGGGGCTTGGTGTACTTTTTCGGCGACGATCCATATCGCATGCGTGAATTGTTGCTCGCGCAAGAGGATTTGGACTTTTACGTTTAGGGGAAAGCCCGGTTTGCGCCGTATCTGCGGTGCGCACTAGGTCAGGAGAACACTTAAATGACGGACACCGCGCCGGCTGGGTTCGGCTCGGCACCTGCGAGCAGCCAAACGGGCCTGCTTCGCAAAATGGACGACGCCCAGGCCCGCATGGCCGAGGCGCGTCCTTTTGCGCGCATGCGTCATCGGGCGGCCGTGCTCGATATGGCGCGACGCTGCATGTTATCTGACGGTGGCGTCGAGGCCGTATATGCGCGC
>JAFMCK010000129.1 GCA_017857825.1 Rhodospirillales bacterium | reverse complement strand
AATTTTTCTGAACAAGCCGGTCATGTACATTATGCCGCCGCACCACGTCCAAGATATCGACACCCCCGATGATTGGGTTTTCGCCGAACTTATGTTCCGTGCACTGCAAGGGTTAAAAACATGAGCACCGAAGATACCGGCGCCGTCATGCATGGCTGGGCGCAAGACATGTTCCCGTATCCCCGCAGCCTGAGCGGCCCAGGGGTCGAACAGACGTTGGCGTATCTGAGCAACCTGATCCCAGGCTTGAAGGTGCACCAAGTCAGCAGCGGCTCACAGGCGTTCGATTGGACCGTGCCCGACGAATGGACGATCCGCGATGCCTATATCGAAAACGAGGCCGGCGAGCGGATCATCAGCTTTTCAGACAACAACCTACATCTGGTCGGCTATTCAGAGCCGGTCGACGAATGGCTCGAATTGGACGCCCTACAGGAACGGCTGTACTCCCTACCCGATCAGCCCGACGCGATCCCCTATGTCACGTCGTACTACAAGCGCCGCTGGGGTTTTTGTCTGACCGAAAATCAACGCAAAATACTCAAGCCCGGAAAATATCATGCGGTCGTCGATGCCGATTTAAAACCGGGGCATCTGAAATATGGCGAAATCATCATCCCGGGTCAGGAAAAAACCGAGGTGATGTTGTCGACCTATATTTGCCATCCATCTATGGGCAACAACGAAATGTCGGGCGTCGTTGTCGCGACGGCGCTTGCAAGGTGGCTGCAGTCCGCCCACCGGCGGCATACGTATCGGATCATTTTCGTCCCTGAAACCATCGGCTCGATCTTCTATTTGTCGCAGCATTTGGCACACTTGAAAGCGCACCTGATCAGCGGCTTTGTGCTGACGTGTATGGGCGACGAGCGGACCTATTCTCTGATGCCGTCACGCACTGGCAAAACCTTGGCCGACAAAGTCGCGCTGCATTCGCTCAAGCAGCTTAAAGGCGGCTTCGATCATTATTCGTTTTTGCAGCGCGGCAGCGACGAGCGGCAGTACTGCAGCCCACTGGTCGACCTACCCGTGGTCTCTATCATGCGCTCGAAATACGCAGAGTATCCTGAGTATCATACGTCGCTCGACGATTTGAACCTGGTCACGCAGAAAGGCCTGCAAGGGGGCTTTGATATCATCAAGCGCTGCCTGCAAACCCTTGAAATAAATTACACTTACAAAGCAACGGTGCCGTGCGAGCCGCAGCTCGGCAAACGCGGCCTGTACCCGACGTTGAGCCGCACCGGCTCGGCCGATCAAATCCGCAATACCATGAACGTCCTCGCCTACGCCGACGGCTCGCTGGACCTGATAGATATTGCTGAGACCATCGGGATAGATGCGCTGGCCGTCAACAAAATCGCCGCCACCATGTACGAACACAAATTGTTGACGCGAGCTTAAACAGCATCGCCATAATACAAATATGCTGAATTTGAATAAATACGATCACAGGAGAAATTAAAGAGAATTCATTGGTAAATATATAATTAATTTATTTCAAAATAAATGAATCAAAAGACGTTTTTTGAACTTTTATTTGTCGGCTTTTATGTCCACAATAAGTAAAATACCCGGAAAAATTACCAAACACTAAGGTCCAGATTAAGCGCAATCGTTCAACGCTAATCCCAATTTTTTTTAAATAATTTACCTTATTTCTTGTTTTTGCGATAACGTGCTGGCGGTAATCAGGAGATATCAATGGCTGAGAATGCGACGTTAAAAGAATACCAGCGCTCGAACGTCCCAAGCACAGGGAACGCGAGCCACAACGAAGCCTGGGCGTTGATTGAGGCTGCGCGTCAAATCGCAGCAATCATCCGATTTGGCGACCTAACGACGCCGAACGACAAAAAGCGGCTCCGTGCTGCGTTGCGCTTGAACCTTCGTGTGTGGACCATCATTCAAGCCGAACAAACCGCCGGTGAATCGCTGCTCCCCGAAGAAATCAGGGTGAACGTGTTAACGCTTTGCAAATTCATCGACAATCAAACGGTCGATTGCATGATCAACCCGACGGCCGAAAAAGCGGTCGCCTTGATCAACATCAACCGGAACATTGCCGCAGGATTGATGGGCAGTGTGTCGGATGATTCGGATATCCCTGCACCGGCAGAAGACAAAAACATACAAGAAGAAGCGCCCGTAAAGGGGCTTGGCGATGGCATCAAAGTCTAAACGTGATCCTTCGCACCGACTTTTTAGCAAATAAAGTTTCGGCACCTGCGCGCCGAATTCGGAGTAAACGATTTTGAACAAAGCAACAATCCACGCCTTTAAAGAGCCAAGTTTTGATTTAAACGGCAAGACGATCCTCATCACCGGCGGCACTGGATCATTTGGGCGCGCTTTTTTCAAACAGATCTTGACGACCTCGAAACCGAAAAAGGTCATCATTTTCTCGCGCGACGAATTCAAGCAGCACGAAATGTCGCTGAGCTTCCCGAGAAGCGAATACCCCAACGTGCGGTATTTCATCGGCGATGTGCGCGATGCAGAACGCCTAAAAATGGCCATGCGTGGCGTCGATTACGTCGTTCACGCAGCCGCTTTGAAGCAGGTCGAAGCCGCTGAATACAACCCGTTTGAATGTATTCGCACGAACGTATTTGGTGCGGAAAACGTGATCCGTGCGGCGATAGCAAACAAAGTTGAAAAGGTGATCGCGCTTTCAACGGATAAAGCCGCGAACCCGGTCAACCTGTACGGTGCCAGCAAGCTCGCCTCCGATAAGATTCTCATTGCCGGCAATTACCTGAGCGGTGCCAGCGGCACGCGCTTCTCGATCGTGCGCTACGGCAACGTGGTTGGCTCGCGCGGCAGCGTGGTTGAGGTGTTTCGACGCATGATCCAAGACGGCTGCACCAGGATTCCGATCACCGATCCGATGATGACACGGTTCTGGATTACTCTGTCGCAAGCCACTCAGTTCGTTTTGTCGTCTTTTGATATGATGGCCGGTGGCGAGATTTTCGTCCCAAAAATTCCGAGCATTAAAGTAACCGAATTGGCCGAAGCCATGGCGCCGTCGGTCCCGATCAATCTGATCGGCATCCGCCCAGGCGAGAAACTTGATGAAACGATGATCACGATTGAAGATAATCGCACCACGTCGGAACTTCGTGATCGCTATATCATCGAATCCTCGCTCGATCTCTCGATCTTAAGCGTCAAAGAGCGCTTCGGTGATCAGGTAAAAGAACTGAAAAACGATTTCGCATACACCAGCAACGACAACGAAGACTGGATGGATGCGGACGAGATCCGGGCGTCGTTACACGAACTCGGGATGATGCCGAAGACCTAACCCGTTGATCAGCACGTGCGCACAATGAAACACGCGGCCTGCGGCACAGTTTCACCTTCGCCAACCTCATAAGCGGCAAAATTCGCTTCTTGCAGCACCTCGAACCCGCTGGCCTCGATTTGGTGGCGCACCGTATCGTTTTTGCGGTACAGGTAAATATGATCGCGGTTCGGCGCATCCAGGGCTGCGGTCAGCAAACCGAGCGCACCGTCACGCATGGCCCGTCGGATCGACCGCAGCAGCACGGTCGGGTCTTCAAGGTGCTCCAAAAGCTCTACCGACACGCAACAATCAAAACCGCCCTCAACCTCGGCACTGACTTCTTGCTTTCGCAACGTGTAACGATCCGAAAGGCTCCAGCGCTGCAGCATCAGACCTGTATGGTCGATGGAACTATCACTGATATCGAACCCCCACCCCCGCATATCCGGCAAGGCCCGTAATAGCTCTTTTGAATAAAATCCGGTGCCGATGCCAACGTCGCAAAACGTTCTAAATCCATTACCCGAAAGGCGCGAGAAAAAGTTTTCCCGCACCCATTGCAATTGGCGAAAATGATGTGGCCACATGTAATGTGACAACAGCAACGCCGGTAAATAGACGGTGCGCATGTATGCGTCGTTCTGATAAACCGTTTCCAACGCCTCGGCATAGGAAATGGCGTCATAACGGAGCGTCTTATCGAAGCGTCGTTGCAGGCGCATCGCCTCAATACAAAAGCGGCCATAGCCTTCGACGGCATTTTCAAGCAGCACATTATCGTTATTAAAGTAGACCGAAACTTCCTCGCCGAGGGCCGTCACCCATGCGTCACCAAAGGTGGCGAGTTGATCATCAACGGCACCTTGAAACAGCCGCGCTTTTAGGGCGAACGCTTCTTTAACCTGAGCGATCTGGACGGCATGAGCGTCGGCCATTACGCAACTTTTTCTTTGATAGCAATGAGGATCAACGGGACGCTCAGCATCTCGACCACGTCTTCATCGTCAAACATCACATCGAACTCTTGCTCGAGCGCCATGATCATTTTCATGTGCTTAAGCGAGTCCCACTTGTCGATGCTGTCCATACTGGAGTCCGGTTTGATCTCACTTTGATCGATACCGATCACCACGGCCATTGTCCGAGCAACTTTTTCAAATAACGCTTCATCAGTCATATGCTGCCTCACGATTGCAATAAGCGGATGTAATCCGGCGCGATGGACGCACGGGCGCCCAGGTCCAATTCAAATTCTTGTACAGCGTCTGCGGCGCTAACTTTACGAAACCCGGCGTCTGCAAAGAAATCACGACACACCTGATTTTTCGCCGATGCCACATGCCGCGCCGTCACCGTCTTCGTACCCCATTTTTGCTGCACGTCCGATAGCAGCGTATCTAGAAACATGTACTCCAGATTTCGCTCAAAAACGCGACAGCTCATCAACATACTATCGATATGCGCCTGTGTTGGTGCAGCTTTTTCGACGATTGCAACAATCGTCAATCCCTGCTCGCCGAATTTATCGGCGCTGACGCCGACAAAAATAGCATGATCATCGCTGTCTGCCATCGCACGGATGTCGGCTTCGCTGTAAACTTTTTTATCGACGTTGAACTGATTGGTTTTCCCGCTCAACTGGGCAACTCGGGCGAATTCCGGCGCTTCCGCCTGGTGCATGTCCAAGGTGATATCCAAAGAACGCAAATAGGATTCGGTATCGCTGAAGGCGGCCTTGGCGGTTTCCGCTTTTTTGCGGGCCGCGTACAGATTTGACCGGTTGCCGTCTTCTGCCGTTTGCGCACCAGCAAAGAAAAAGCGCTCACCCAGCGCGATCATCGCATCCGGATATTCAAATATTTTCTCGGGGACCTGGGCGCAAAAGACGTCGGGCAGCTGATTGGAAACCATGTCGATCTCGAACGCGCTGTCATCGACAAAGACAAAACTGTCGAGCCCCAAGTTTAGCTCGCCGGCCAGCGCTTGAATGTTTTCGGCTTTGTTTTCCCAATTGATCCGCATTGTTGCAAAGTCGCTTGGCTGCATCAGACAATGCGGATGTGTATGCATCAGATCGAGCACATCGGCTTCGTTGTTTTTCGAGCAAATCGCCAGGACAACGCCACGCCGTGCGATATCCAAAAACACGTTCTGCGCCGCAAAGAAGGCGTTGCCGGGGTAATCGTCGGGGTCCAGTTTGATCCCGTCGGGCCCATCTTCGCCCAACACGCCCCCCCACAGGGTGTTATCGCAATCCAGAACCAGGACTTTTTTGTTCAGCCCCAGCAATGCGCACGATATACGCGCCAAATCCGCGGCATAACGGGTCAGAAACGCAGGGCGAAACGGAGCCTTTGCCATCAGTGCGTAACGCGAATCCAACGCCTGCGCACGGCCGATGTCCTGAACATACCCACCCCAGTCGCACAGAAAAAAACGGTCCCGATGGGCGCGCACATAGTCACGTATCCAATCGTTCACAGCCTGAATTGTTCCACTGACCGAACCGGCCGCCGGCGCACGTTCCGTCGGCGCACTCGGCAACACGAAGGTATTCACGGCAATCGTCGCAGCGCTTTTGCTGGCGGCGAGATCAAACAAACCTTCAAGCCGCGATACAACGTCATCGGGCACGATATCGAAGCGACCGGCAAAGCCTTCCCAGCCGAGCGCCAACACCAAAAGGTTCGGCTTCGTCGCATGCAGTTGCGAGGTTTCGCTGACGAGTTCTTGATGCAAGACATTGAATGGCGCGATCTGCACCGACACATCGACCCCATCGCGCAGCGCGTGAAAGTCAATGAAAGTCTCAAGGCCGTTGACGGTGATATTGGTCAGCACGTAAATCGCGCACTCGGCGCGCACATTGACGCCCTCGGCACGGGTGGTCTCGAGCGCGCTTAAAACGTCGACAAGTTTCGTGGCGTCACACTCTTCGAGACCAACGCGCCCACTCATAATGTCGTTTTACCGCCGTTGACGCGGATCGTCTCGCCGCTCACGCAGTGCGCCGCATCACTCATCAGATACGCGACGGCACCGGCAATGTCATCGGGATCGGCAAGGCGACGCAAGGGTGTTTGCATTTTTGTCATCAGACGCGCGCGCTCAGGGAAATCGAGCGCCATACCGGAATCGGTCAAGCCGGGTGCCACAGTATTTACGCGAATACCGCTGCCCCCCAAGACCTCAGCAAGATTGCGGGTCAACGCATGCAGCCCGGCTTTGGCAAGGTTATACGGCAGCCACGCCGGCGGCGGTGATTGGTCGGCGACGATGGAGCCAATATTGACGATCACGCCACCGTGCGCCTGCATATGCGGTACCACATGCTTGATGCACTCATAAGCGCTGCCGACCTGCGCCGTATATTCTTCAACGATGTCCGCCCAAGCTAGGTCTTTGAAGGCATGCTCAATCACCTTCCCAGCCGCATTGTTGACGAGACCATATATTTCGTCGCAGTGGAGTGCGGCTTGTTCGACCATAGCGGCGACTTGTTTCGGCTTGGTGATATCAGCATGAACCGGCCAAGCTTTGCCCCCAGCCTCAATGATGACGGCGCAGACTTGTTTCGCAGCATCCTCGCTGGATCGATAATTCACGATTACAACAAAGCCGGCAGCCCCCAATGCTTTGGCGATCGCCGCCCCGATCCCGCGCGACGCCCCGGTCACGATGATCCCCCGCGATGCCGTGCGGGGTGATGTTTTTTCCGCTTCGGGTTCGTCTAAAAGCTTCACAGCACAGGTGCCGCGCAAGACTTCTTTGCCGTCTTGATTGGTGATACTGCAGGCGAGATCGAGCGAGCGCTGACGGGTGTGCACTTCAACCACGGTTGCTTCGACCGTCAGGGTGTCGTTGACGCGCACCGGCAATAAAAAATCAATAGACTGCGACAACCACAACGCCCCCGGCCCCGGCAATTTTTTGCCGATGATGGTCGAGATAAACGACGCCGACAGCATGCCGTGCGACACAATGCCGCGCATAGACGAGCTTTCTGCCCAAGCCGCATCCGTGTGCAACGGGTTATCATCGCCCGTAAGGTCGACAAAAGATTGAATGTCTGCGGGCGTAATCTTGTGGTGCAGCCGGGCGGTTTCACCCGCTTTGAAATCGGTGATCTTCTTCACGACTTTTCCCCTCCCGGCACCAAGTAAGGTGTCACGGCATAAACGAAGCCGGCGCCGACCGACGCCAGCACCACCCGCATGCCCGGCTTTAAGCGATTTTGCTTCATCGCATCGCTGATCACCATCCCAAGCGAGGCGTCAGCGGTGTTTCCGATGTCGGCGATATTCACGACGGTGTCATCCAAGGTTTTGCCGATCCGGCTTAAAATATATTCGATCAGACGCAAGTTCGCCTGGTGCATGAGCACGAGGTCCACGTCCTCAGCAGCCCACCCGACATCGGCCAGCGATTTCTTGATCAGTCGCGGCATTTCCAACATGACCTCTTTCCAAACCGCTAGCCCTGCGTGCTCGTAAAACCGGGTATTGGGTTGTTTGTCCAACAAGTCCTGGGTCATCGGGTATGACGAACCGCCAGCGCGCAACCGGACAACCTCATAGTTTTTACCATTGGTGCGATGAGAGGTTTTGAGGATACCGCCCTCACCTTCAACCTTGCCCAAAATCACAGCCGACGCGCCGTCCGAAAAGAAATACGCTGTATTTACATCGTTTGCGTCCAAAAACGGCGACTGCTTGGCAAGGCCGACGACAGCGATGTATTGCATATCCGGATCGCTAAGCAACATCGCGCGTGCGGTTTCAACAGCCATTTGAAAGCCTGCGCAATTCGCCTGCACATCGAACGCTGCAATATCTTGAATGCCCAACGCCCGACAGAGACCAGACGCCGTGTTAGGGTAGACGTAGTCGCCGCTGAATGTTGCAACGATCACTGCCTGCAGATCGACTGGCTCAATCCCGGCACTTTCAATCGCTTGACGAAGCGCGTTTTCAGCCATCTCGGACGCACTTTCGTCGCGCGCAATGAAGCGTTGCTCGACACCGCTTTTGGCGACAATTTCAGCCGCGTCGATGCCCAGGCGCGCCGCCACTTCGGCGTTGGTCTCAAGCGTCTTTGCGACGTATTTTCCGCACCCGATGAAATCAATCGCCACGATTAAACAGCCTCATCCAATAAATCACGGATCACTTTATTATAAGCAAATTCCGTCTCCGACAGCGTGATGTTGCCGTGCCCCGGAAAGATTAGCGTACGCGGCGTAAATTCTTTCTGAATAAAGCGCATCGCCGCCCGCATAAGGGCTCGGTCCTCCCCCACAGCCGTGCGCACGCCTGGCACCCGATTGTTCAAGATGATATCGCCGGTAAACAGGTATTTGCGGTTCAAATCGTAAATAATACAACACCCCGGCGTATGCCCGGGCAAATGATGGATCGCCAGCCCAAAACCGCTGAGCATTTCGATAAATTCAGCATCATACGGTTTTCGAACCGACGCCACCGGCACGTCCAGGGCGCGCTTTGCAATCAGCATCGCATAAGTTTTCGCACGCTTAAACTCGATCTCGTCGCCTTCATGATGCCAAAGCACATCGATAAAACCGCTGTAGATGAGATCAGCTGCGGCACCGATGTGATCAAAGTGTGCATGCGTCAACATCGCAAATTTCGGTGTCACGCCGACGCCCGCGCAGTAACCGGTGATATAGTCAGCGTCGGCGACGGGATCGATGATGATCCCACCCTGCGGCGTGTCGACGATATAGCAGTTGGTCTTCAGCGGACCGAGCACGAGGCGATGCACGGTCAAATCGGGCGATTTCAGTTCCAGCATTACACGCCACCCAGGAAGATGCTTTGCCCCCCAACGTCGTCGTTCTCGGGATCGCAATAAAACTCAACGATCTTCATGACGCTGCCGATTTCGGCGAAGGCGCCGTGCGGGATAAGATCGCGAATGCGCGCCGGGTTATCG
>JAFMCK010000128.1 GCA_017857825.1 Rhodospirillales bacterium | reverse complement strand
GTGCAGCAGCGCAACCTTGAACGTGCGTGGTCAGCCAAGGTCTTGGACCGCACCGGCTTGATCTTGGAAATCTTTGGCGCCCGCGCACGCACCCGCGAAGGGCGTTTGCAGGTCGAACTGGCGCAGCTCAATTACCAACTGGGCAGACTGGTGCGCTCTTGGACGCACTTGGAACGCCAGCGCGGTGGCGTCGGTTTCATGGGCGGTCCCGGTGAAACCCAGATCGAGACCGACCGCCGCTTGATCCGCCAACGCATCGACCGCTTGAAAAAAGACTTAGAAGACGTCTCGCGGACCCGGGAACTGCACCGCTCGGCCCGCAAGCGCGTGCCGCACCCGGTGGTCGCGCTGGTCGGCTATACCAACGCCGGCAAGTCGACGCTGTTCAACCGCGTCACCAGCGCCGACGTGACCGCAAAAGACCAGTTGTTTGCGACACTTGACCCGACCATGCGCGGTATCCGCTTGCCGAGCGGGCGGGACGCGATTTTATCGGACACGGTGGGGTTCGTCTCCAACCTGCCGCACGAGCTGGTCAATGCCTTCCATGCGACCCTCGAAGAGGTGATCGAGGCCGATATCATCGTGCATGTGCGCGACGTCGCCCACCCCGACAGCGAACAGCAGAAAACCGATGTGCTGACCGTGCTCAACCGGCTCCGCGTCGTACCCCGCGATGTGATCGCCGATGACGACGAAATGCTCGGCAAGCCGATGATCGAAGCGCTCAACAAAATCGACCTGCTGGACGCTGAAAGCCGCGAATTCGTCATCAACCGAGCCGGAATCGGCAATCAGATTGCGGTGCCGATCTCGGCGTTGACCGGTGACGGCTGCGACGATCTGCTGCATGCCGTCGACACCTTGCTGACCCGCGACCATATTACGGCGCGCATCAAGCTTGCGTTCACCGACGGTGCCGCGCTGGCGTGGCTGTATGAAAACGCCGACGTGCTGGCAAAAGTCGATACCGATTCCGCCGTCCAAGTCGACGTCCGCATCGCACCCGACCTCGCCGGCCGGTTCGAGAGCACGTTTGATATTCCACTGGGGCAACCTGCCGCACTGAGCAACCTCTAAACTCCCGGATCGTCTAGGCGCCCGGAAAGCCCGAAAATGCTTACCAGAGATCTTTAAATGCCCTATAAAAACCTTATCTACTAGTAGAGGAGGGGCGACGTAACGGGTTACCCTGCGCAGACGCCAGCCAGACGCCGAAGTAGGGACGCCGCAACACGCGCGTCGTGATCAAGTACGTCACCCATCCAAACGGCATCGCCATCAAACGATACATGTCATCAAGTGCCGAAAGCACCCGAATATCTGGAATTCGGCGCATGATCGCTTGCTTCAATCGGTAAATAGATTTTTCTGAAGACACCGGTATCAATCCGCTAAGGTTGTAACGCTGATTGCCTTAGCGTGAGCAACGCCAGACGTCGAAGAACGCAGAGCTGTCAACCAGACGATAATGCGTTTCGAACGCACGCCGATACGCCGGATCAACTGATGGATTACCATAATAGCCCAACATCGCAAATGGCGTTTCGCCCTTTGGGATCAGCCAGATTTCGGTGCGGCAATCTTCAACGCTCTGTACCAGCGGGTTCGGCAATGCAATCCCTAGGTAACTAGTTTCCATCATAATACCAAAATCGACCGAATACGGATGCCCGGCAAACAACAACAGCGGCTTATAAAGAGTATCACGATAGCCGTTACCGGAAATCCCGGTCCCCATCTCAATCGTGGCGCGCGGGTAGCGCCGAATGACGTTTTCGATGTCTGCCGTAACCGAGGTTGCGTGCGTCCAATCCAAGGCGCGAAAGAAGCGCTTTTGCACGGCAATTGAGGGGACAGCCATGACCAACACCAGGACACAGGCCAGCACTGCGGCGGCGACGGGTTTCGGCTTTGCATGCTGTGCAGATAAAATAAGCTGATGCACGGCCAGTGGTGCGAACGGCAGTACATAGTAAAAACCGGCGCCGGGCTTGGACGCCAGGTATGTGCAGGCGGCAATCCCCAACAACGTGAAACCGGCATAGGCGAGTTCCGCAAGGCGTGCAGGGGATGCAGGTGTACGGCTTGCGGCGATCAACAACCAAAGCGGTCCTAAAGCCGTCAGTACCGAATATCGAAGCCCCTTGGTCAGCATCTCCGCAGCGGTCGTTTTGCCGGCCATCAGGCCAAACCAGTCGATGTAGCTAGCGAGATTAAACACCGGCAGCGCGAACGGCAGCCCCGCAACACCGATCCCCGTCGCCGTCATCACCGCAACGCCACGCCAGCCGGCCAGTATGAGTGCCAGATAAATGCCGACCGGGGCAATATAAACGAATCCATACAGCTTCAGGCCACACGCAATCCCACCCAGTACCCCCAGGACAAATGACGCCCAAAGCCAGTTTGTACGCGCTGTATCTCTGGTAGCCTGAAAAACAGCCACCGCAGCGACCATCATCAACGCAGGGTCAGGCCTGTTCCATAACGCGTAAGGCAGGTTGATCAGCGCATACGCCGCAGTCAACATGACCGCCACTGCTGTCCACACAATTCCAAAGCGCCGGTGGCTAGCCCAACTCAGCATCAACGTCACCGCAATTGCGACCACACCCAATAATTTGCTGGCCGCCACATTGGCACCGAACATCGCCATCATCAGCCCGTTTAAACCGAACAGCAGCGGCCCATATAGGTTGCTGGTGAACTGCGCGGAACCAAAGTCCGGGTACACTTGCTGCCCGGACAGCATCTTGAAGCTAGCCGCAGCCACCACCGGTTCGCCATGGTCCCAATACCCCGGATAAAATAAATACGTCACACCGACAACGAGCGCGTTGACCGCAAGCAACGCCGCTAAACCGATAAGGGCGGCGCGTTGCAGGCGTTGACTTTTCGAGACTGGGATTGTGTGGTTCACTCGCAAACTCTGGATGACTCTCTTTGTTTTGGCGTCCGGACCTCGCGGGACCTATAGCGCGCGGTATACAGATTATTTGCCTGATATGAAAGCCGAAGGGCGGGGAAAATCGATGTCGACGTTCTACGAGTCCTATGCCGCCACCAAGGCCTATACGACGCCGGATCTGAACGCCAAACACATCAAACGCTTCACCGACGAAGTCTGGTCCCCAGCCGGCGTGCACCCCACCATGCGGTGTCTCGAAATCGGCTGCGGCACGGGGCATTTCCTGAGTTTCCTTGATCACATGGGGGTCGGGGATTTTCAGGGGATAGATCTTGATCCCGCCGTCGCAGAGGTGATTCCAATGCACGTGAAGAATCGATTCCAAGTCGCTGATGTGCATGACTTTTTGAAATCAGACAACGCTAAACAGTTCGACCGTATATTCATGTTTGACGTGTTCGAACACTTTACCAAAGAAGACGGTCTCAACCTGCTATTGACCCTCAAAAAACGGCTCGGCGACGACGGCAAAATCGTCCTCAAAATGCCAAACGCGGGCTCGCCCTTTGGGCTGCAGTTTCAATTCGGCGATCTGACGCACCTGACCGGCTACACCACCGACAGCATCCGCCAGATGGCGATTGCCGCCGGTATGCGGCTTGAGCGCTGCTATCCGCACCTGTTGGGCAGCCCGGGACGACGACGCACAGACGCTATGATGCAGGCAATTCTCAACAAACTGATTGCGAGCCCGCCGGAAATCTGGGAAGGGAACTTTTACGCGATCCTCACCCACGACCGTTCCGGCGCTAAAGGCACGTCATGAGCTTTGAGAAACCCGAAGATTTTTACGCAGTCTATGATACCCATCGCACATACGTGCGGGCCGAAGTCCGGCGCAAGCATATGCGCGAGTTCACCCGCAACATCTGGGCGCCCGCAGGCTTTCAGGCAAACCACCGGGTGCTCGAAATCGGCTGCGGCGTCGGCTTGTTCTTGGCGTATCTGCAGGCAATGGGCGTGCAAGATTTCACCGGCGTTGAAATGGACCCGAAAACCAAAGACTTCATGCCGGAAAGTATCGCGGCCCGCGTCCACACCACCACGATGGATGCGTTCTTGGACGCCCATAAGGATGAAAAGTTCGACCGCATCGTCATGTTGGATGTGTTTGAGCACTTTTCCTACGTCGAAGGCGTCAAAGTGCTGCAAAAGCTCGGCACGTTTTTGGCGCCGGGCGGGCGGATCGTCTTGCGCACGCCCAATTGTGCCTCGCCGTGGGGGCTACAGTTCCAATTCAACGACCTGACCCACAAGGCGATGTACGCCCCTGGCAACATCGGGCATGTGGCTTTGGCCGCCGGCATGGTCGGGCACGGGTGCCTACCGTATTCACGGGGCAGCCGCGTGCGCCGTGCCACCAGTCAAAGCGTCGAGTGGCTGTTGGATCGTCTACTGACCGACCCGCCACCAATCTGGACGTCGAATTTCATCACCGTCATCGGCAATGCCGACTAATCAAACATTTTAAGGAGAGAAAACATGGCAAAAGCAGCATTCATCGGGCTTGGCGTCATGGGCTATCCCATGGCAGGTCATCTGCAAAAGAATGGCCACGATGTCACCGTCTATAACCGCACCACCGCAAAAGCCGAAAAATGGGCGGCGGAATACGGTGGCGACTTCGCCGACACTCCGGCGAAAGCGGCCGCGGGCGCGGATTTTGTCTTTTCGTGCGTCGGCAACGACGACGACTTACGCTCGGTGGTTTTCGGCGATGACGGCATTTTGGCCGGCATGGGCGATAGCGGCATCTATTGCGACCACACCACCGCATCCGCCGACGTTGCCCGCGAAATCGACGCCGCCACCAAAAAGGTCGGCATCGGCTTTTTGGACGGCCCGGTCTCCGGCGGCCAAGCGGGGGCCGAAAACGGCAAGCTGACCGTCATGGTCGGTGGCGACCAAGCGACCTTTGACGCCGCCAAGCCGGTCATCGACAGCTACGCCGTCGCCGTCACCTTGATGGGCGAGGCGGGAGCCGGCCAAATCACCAAAATGGTCAACCAGATCACCATCGCCGGCTTGTTGCAGGGGCTATCCGAAGGCATCGCGTTTGCGCAGAAAGCCGGGCTGGATGCGAAATTGGTCGTCGACTGCATTTCCAAAGGCGCCGCAGGCTCGTGGCAGATGGAAAATCGCGGCAAAACCATGGCCGACGACAAATTCGATTTCGGCTTCGCGGTTGAGTGGATGCGCAAAGACCTCGGCATCGCGCTCGGCGAAGCGAAAAACAATGGCGCCACCTTGCCGGTCACCGCTCTGGTCGACCAATTCTACGCCGAAGTCATCGCCATGGGCGGCAAGCGCTGGGACACCTCCAGCCTGCTCCGGCGGCTTACCAAAGACTGAGTGACAAAAACCCGGATACCGCCGCGCGGTTCCGGGACGTCGCCGGCGATCCAAGATCTTAGCGCGACGCCACCCCTTCAGCGCGCCTGAATCTTCAACGCCGGGGTCGGCGCCAGCAGGTTTTGGATTTTCCAGGTATACATTTTGTAATCGGGTCCCTTGGATGGGAACGGTTTAACCGTCGTCGCATTGTGGCTGACGACGTTGGCATCTGTGAATACCCGCAATTCGCCCGACGTATCCAGCCCCGATTCACGCAAACGATCTTTAATGTCGCGGCTGAGCGATTTGCCGAGCATCGAAATCTGGCCGGTTTCACTGTTATAGCTGATGCCCAGAATATATTCGTTGCGACGGAAGAACGTCATCGTCTTCGCCTGCAGCAGATCGCCCGCGCGCTCGTACTTTACCCGGAAGTGACCTTTTTCGTAGTACTGAAAGCCGCTGACGGCAGAGTCTCGCTCGAAATCCTCTTTGATCTGCTGAACTTGCAGCAGTTCCTCCTCACGGTCGATTTTGCCGTCTTTGAGGTCTTGATACAGCTCAACTTTGGCCAAGTAGCCGTCAAAAATGAACGTGTAATAACCGGACCGATTGATATCGATCTCGGAATCGAAACGTATCGGCATGTAGCAGCCGCTGAGCACAAGAAAAACCGCAACCACGGCGAGGCGTTTAAAGATCATCATGCGCGCATCTTACGCATGCGATGGCGCCGTGGCCATATCGATTAGCTGATATCCGTCATCCCCGCGTAGGCGGGGATCTATCGTGACCATGAATCCCGCCTGCGCGGGAATGACAACAGAAGCGGAGACATCACCCCACGTTGATCCATGTCCCCATACCGGCCATGTGGTGTTCCAGCATATGGCAATGGAACAGCCATTTGCCGGGGTTGTCGGCGAGAAACGCGATGCGGACGCGCTCAGCCGGGGCGAGCAGTTCGGTGTCGCGCCATGGAGCACCGTTGACGGGCTGGCCGTCGCGCTCGATGACTTGGAAATGATGGCCGTGTAGATGCATGGCGTGAGACCAGCGGGTGTCGTTGATCATGTTGATCGTTACGGTGCGGCCGAGCGCCGCATGCAACAGCGGTACGCTGGGGGCACCGGCTTCACCGTTAAACGCCCAGACTTGGCCTTTTTGCTGCACCAGGGTGCGCATGTCGAACAGTTGCCCCTGATAGGTTGCCTCGGTCAACTGCCCCATGGCGCCGCCTTGCATCACCAAATCGACGTTCAGCGCGCCGTCAAGATCGAGGCTTTGCGCGCTCAACGGGTTGGCGGGGAGGCGCACCATCTCGGCAGGGGCGGCGGCGCGCAGCGGCGTGCCGGTGACGTTGAAGGTCGCCGCCTTGATCGGCTCCGACGTCGACACTTCTTCGATTGTGATCTCACCCGCCGCATCGCTCGGGATATCGATCACCAAATCGGTGCGCTGTGCCGGGGCCAGCAACAACGCGTCTTCAAGGGTTTCCGGCGCATCCAGCGGCTGTCCGTCAACGGCGATCACGTGCACGGCGACACCCGGAAAGCGAAACGCCATGATCCGTGCGTTGGCCGCAGAGATACAGCGCAGCCGTATCCGCGCCCCCGGTCGTACGTCAAATTTCGGCGCGGTCACGCCGTTGACCGTCAACCAGTTGCCGAGCCGCCCGCCATGCGCCGCATCGTGCAGCGCGCCAAAGTCCTGGGCGATCGCGCCGTCTTCGCCAAGTCGCCAATCGTCGACGATAAACATCTGCTCAGCATCGACGGCGACCGGCGTGTCTTCTTCGACGATCAACGGGCCATACAGCCCGCGTGCCACCTGTTCCCAGGATTTCTCGTGCGAATGATACCAATACGTGCCGGCGTCCGGCGCCGTGAAGCGATAATCAAATGCCGCCCCCGGCGCGACGGCGGATTGCGTGAACCCAGGCACGCCATCCATCGCGTTTGCGAGGCGGATGCCGTGCCAATGCACCGTGGTCGCTTGGTCGAGGTGGTTTTCCAGCCGGATATGCACGGGCTTGGCGCGTGGGATTCGGATCACCGGCCCGGGCACGCTTTTGCCATAGGCCCAGACCGCGGTCTCAGGCTTGCCAGCGCCCATCAACGGCACCTTCGCCGGGGCCGGGCGCACAGTGACCATCGGCGCGGCTTCGGCCATCGCAAACCCGGGCAGCATCATACTTGCCGAGAGCGCCGCACCAGCGGTCAGAAAGTCACGTCTATGCATTTTAATGAGCGCCCTTACCATTCAGATACCGCCTAGATAAAGGTGCCGGTCACAGGAAGGTCAAGCCGCTTAAACCTTCTCCCACCGGGAGAGGGACGTTTGTTAAACCGGCTTAAACGTCTCGTCGAAATCGCTCAAGTCGGGCATTTCAAGGCGGGGCTGGTCGTCCAGAGTGCGCACATAGGTTGCCAAATCCGCTAGCATTTTCGTGCGGTCCGCATCGCTGACATACGGCACATGCCAGGCGATGAACGGCGCGATCACTTCTAGGCCGACGTAACCGAGCGTGCCTTGGAAAAAATGCTTCATCATGCCGGATTCCAATGGACCATGAAGGCTGCCGGGGCCGAACATATGCGGCCGGCCGCCCAGGCCGAATGCCGTGAACGCGCGCTTGCCCGCCAAACCACCGGCGCCATAGACCCGCTTGCCGCCGTAAAACGGCCCTGAAATCATCACCCGTTCAAACCAGCCCTTGAGGATCGCCGGCGTGCCGAACCAATGCAGCGGGAAAGTGAAGCCGAGCATGTCCGCAGCCAGCACGCGCGCGATCTCCTCGGCAATGTCGGGCGCAAGGGTGCCAGCCTGGTAATTGTGCCGTTGCTCCAGCGCATAGGTCAGATGATCCGGATTGCGGCGCTCGCCAAAGTCTGCGGCGGACGCGACCGGGTTAAAGTTCATCGCATACAAATCCGACACGGTGACACTGTGACCTTCGGACTCCAGCGTCGCGACGATCACATCGCGCATCGCTGCGGTAAATGATTTCTGCTCGGGATGGGCGTGGACAAGGTGGATGTGCATCCCACGATCAAGCGATATTGCCGGGGCAGGGTCAAGGGGGAGGTCCCGGAACGCGTAGCGTATCCGGGACCTCCCAATGTCCAAGGGCGCCTAGCTGCATACTTGATAAATCTTACCAAACTCCGACGATTACGGAAAAGAGGACTTTCAAATGTCCTGATGTGTCTTCGCCCTTGCCGCACCGGTGCGCATGCGGTCCATCCGATCCTCGAGATTGGCCAGATACGCATCGATCTGCTCGGCGGCATCCGTCGCAAACAACGTCATCCGGCCCGTATGTTTGAGCAGTAACAAGCCAGACGTGTGTGCAAAGAATGCTACAGTTTCGGCATCTACAGCTTCATCTTTGCAGCCCATTTCCATCAGCGCATGACGAAATGGTGCTAACGACCACAACAGTTTTTCGTTCAAATCCTGATCGCGCGCTGAGCCAAGCCCATGCGGGCGCATGCCGCCACGAAACAAATAGAATCCTAAATCCAGATCACGCGGGTTCTCAGCGTAAAAATCGAAAAAGGCACGCCCTGACAGATACATCTGATGCTTTGGGCTTTTTGCATGCACAACGGATGCTGTGACACGCGCAACAAGTCTATCCAGTGATTGATCGAGGAGACTGGCGTAAATGTCTTCCTTCGAGGCAAAATGAAAATAGATCGCCCCTGGCGTATAGCCTGCTTTTTTAGCGATGGCGCGAATGGATGCACCTTCGATGCCATCTTCTTCAAAAATCTGACGTGCGGCAGCCAGAATCAGCGACTGCTTCATCGTTGAAACAGCAGCCTGACGGGCGTTCACGTTCGTCTTTGACATTGATACTCCGATCTTTTCGACAAGGCTGAGTGTGGGTCAAAAAAAAAATAAGGGGCTGACATAGATAAGTTCGAAGTATTCATATTTTTACCCATTCGACTAGG
>JAFMCK010000127.1 GCA_017857825.1 Rhodospirillales bacterium | reverse complement strand
CATCAAGGATAGCGACATGAGCGATGCCCTAAGCGATTTGTTGGCAACCCGTGACTGGCTGTTGTGCGATGGCGCGATGGGCACAAGCTTGTTTCAGCGCGGCCTGGAAACCGGTGAGGCGCCTGATTTATGGTGTATCTCGCAGCCGGAAAAAGTCGCCGATGTGCATCAGGGCTTTGTTGATGCGGGCGCCGATATCATTTTGACCAATTCGTTCGGTGCCAATGCCATGCGGCTAAAGCTGCATGGTGATCAGGACCGGGTCGCCGAGATCAACCAAGCCGCTGCTGTGCTTGCGCGCCGGGTCGCTGATTCGGCAGACCGTCCAGTGGTGGTCGCCGGCTCAATGGGGCCGACTGGTGAGTTGATGGCGCCGATGGGCATTTTGACCATGGAGTCTGCGACCGCAGTGTTTGCCGAGCAGGCCGCTGCGCTGAAGACCGGCGGCGCCGATGTGATCTGGATTGAGACGATGTCTTCGAAAGAAGAATATGCCGCAGCCGTCGCCGGTGCCGAACAGGCCGGCTTGCCGGTGTTTGCGACCATGACGTTCGACACAAATGGCCGCACGATGATGGGCGTGACCCCCGAAGACGCTGCCGAATTTGCGGGAACTCTGCCGATCCATGCGTTCGGATGTAACTGCGGTGTCGGGCCTGCGACGTTGGTTGATACCGTGTTGGGCCTAAAGCGTGGTGCAGCAAAGGGCGGCATTATCGTTGCCAAGGGCAACTGCGGCATTCCGGAATATAAAGACGGCGAGATCGCCTATTCAGGCTCGCCCGAGATCATGGCGGATTACGCACGCCTGGCCCGCGATGCCGGTGCGCGGATCATCGGTGGGTGCTGTGGGACAACAGCGGTTCATTTGCGCGCGATGCGTGATGCGTTGGACGGCTATGTGCCGGGTGACACCCCGGTGCGGGATGCCATTGAAGCGGCTCTGGGCCCGGTCGACCAAGCGAAGCCGCAGCCCCCAGGCACAGAGCCCCGCACGCGTCGTCGGCGTCGCGGATTCCCGGATTAAGTCGGTCGCTTAGATTTACCAGCTACCCGTATTTTCCATAGATGCCCATGGCTCCGCCGGGGCGAGGCTTTCGCCTTCCTGCAGCAACTCGATGGAGATGCCGTCCGGTGAACGTACAAATGCCATGCGGCCGTCGCGCGGTGGGCGATTGATGGTGACGCCCCCATCCATCAGGCGCTGGCAGCTCTCATAAATATGGTCGACGCGGAACGCCAAATGGCCAAAGTTTCGCCCGCCGTCATAGGTTTCGACATCGTAATTATAGGTCAGTTCAATTTCGGCATCGGGCGTTGCGTCGGCGGAAACGAAAATCAGCATGTAGCCGTGTTCCGGTCGATCGCTCCGGCGGCGCTCCTTGAGGCCCAAGAGGTCGCAATAAAATTTCAGCGATGCGTCGACATCGGAAATGCGGACCATGGTGTGCAGGTATCTCATGTGGGGCTCCTCATCGGGTGATCAAACATTCCCTCAATTTAAGGACTGCCCGCCGTCGATACCAGTACCGATAACGTGTTAATTTGCGCCTGCGCCCATATGCTGAGCGCCTTCCATCCCCAGCAATGCAGCTTTCCGTAGCGGATCCCAGCGATAGCCGCTGATGACACCGGTGTCGCGGATCACCCGGTGACAGGGAATAACGTAGCCGATCAGGTTGCCGGCGACGGCGCCTGCGACGGCCCTGGCAGCGCCTGGACGGCCCAGTCGTGTGGCAAAGTCACCGTATGAGATTACCGCCCCTTCAGGGATGCGTAACAAGCCCTCCCATACCTTAACTCGAAATGGTGAGCCCCTAAGCAGTAAGCGAAGGTTTCTGTTCGTCGCCATTGCCGCAGGTCCGTTAAATGCAGCGTCTGCGTACGGTTGGGTGGCATCGGTTTCTTCAACCCAATGTGCACGGTCCCATCCAGACTTTTGTTGGGTCAACGCCTCGGTCCGGGTTGTCGTCACAAACGATAAGCCGGTCAATCCACGATCCGTGATCGCAATCAGGCAGTCTCCGAACGGCGACGGATGAAAGCCGTATCGAAACGTCATACCGTCCCCACGTGATTTAAACTCGCTGGGTGTCACGGCATCGATGCTGACAAACAAATCGTGCAGACGCCCGGGCCCTGATAACCCTGCATCAAATGCGGCGTCCAACACACTTTCGGATGCTCTCAAACGCGCCTTTGCGTCTTCCAAGGTCAGGGCTTTGAGGAACTTCTTCGGACTGATTCCCGCCCAGTCGGCAAATGTGCGCTGTAAGTGGTCGGGGCTCATGCCGGCATGTCTGGCGATATCGTCGAGTGACGGCTGATCGAAGTGGTGTTTTTCAACATAGGCGACGGCACGTGCGATCTGTGTATACAGCCGGGCGCGTGTATTTTCTTTGGTCGCGGTATCAGGTGTCAAAGATAAGGCTGTCGCGTTCATGATGGTGTCTCTCCAAAAGTCATCATGGCACGATTTTATCGACTCAGTGTATAGCGCCCACCCGATTTATGGGAATTTTGTGCAGGTATCTCAGCCGTGAACGCTGGACTTGGCAGAGAATGTGCGCTCGGCAGGGATTGTGCGTTCGGGTGGAAAAGTCACTCGGACCGTGGTCCCAACATCTTTTTTACTCTCGATTTTAAGCTGGGCACCGTGCAATTCTGCCAAGCGACGACAAATAGGTAAACCGAGCCCGGCGCCTTCGTGATCGCGTGTGAGGGAGTCCGCAATTTGTCCGAACGGCTCCAACGCCACGGCAATGCTTGCTTCGGTCATGCCGATTCCTGTGTCGCGAACCTCGAGTATCAAGCTCTGATCGTCGATTAACCAGGCCAAGCCGACCGTGTGTTCGGGGTGCGAAAACTTAATCGCGTTGGTCATCAAGTTCAGGATAATTTGCTTTAGGCGGATTGGGTCTGCGTAGAGTTGATGCGCAGGGATTTTACCAGCCAATTCGATATGCACACCTGCACGCATCCCTTGGTCTTCGGTCATTCGCAGGCATTCGTCCGACAGCGCCTGCAGCGACACGGGCTCTTCGTCCAAATCCATTTCGTCGGCTTCGATTTTTGATATATCAAGGATGTCGGAAATCAAACGTAATAAATGCCGACCGGATCGGTTGATGTCGGTTAAATATTCGATGGCTCGCTCACTCCCCATATCCCCGCCGACACCGTACAGCAACAGCTCAGAAAACCCGATGACCGAGTTTAAAGGAGTGCGCAATTCGTGCGACATATTGGCGAGAAATTCTGTTTTGGTCCGGTTCGCGATCTCAGCGTGTTCCATGGATTCGACAAGATTTTTTTGGCTTTTTTTAAATTCAGTAATGTCGGTGGCAAATATCACGTTGAACCCGTTTTCCAATTTTACATATTCGATCATCAGCCATAGGTCATCGTGTCGTTTGACTTCAATAGGGCCCTCGGGAGAGTTAAATCGCTTTAACCGATCTGCGATCCAATCATCCTCTTGGCCTTTAAGCCTGGGCATGAGGCCACTATCAACACAGGTGCGGATGTAGTCCTTAAATGAAATGCCCAACTCCATAGAGGCGGGAACTGATTTGTTAAATTCCTGCATCTGTTTAGAGAAAAAAATCAACTTTGCGTCAGCGTCGAAAATTATCATCCCGACACGTATACGGTTTTACGCCTGCATCAGTATTTCGCTGTTATTCAGAGCATGCTCACGTTCTGTGATGTCGGCATAGGTGGTTATGAAACCTTGGCGGTCGGGCAGCGGCGTGCCGATGACTTCGATCACGGTACCGTCAAGACGGGTGCATTTGTAACTATGGGGTGTAAACGTTTTTGCACACTCTATGGTTTTGCGGACGTGCGTTTCCGAGTCGTCGGGACCGTACTCGCCGCGATTTGCGACTAAGCGGATAAAGTCCTCAAACGGCCGCGGGACATTGCAAAAATCTGGCGGGATATCAAATAGCTCGGCGGCGCGGCGGTTGAATAAAACCATCATCAACTCACCCTCAACAGAGCGTACGATGCTGAGCCCCTGGTTCATGCTGTCTAAGCTGGATTGAATAAAGGCAGGATCGATAAGGGACGATGAATCTTTGGCGTCGATCGTGGAGTTGGTCATGCTGAGTCCAAAAATTTATTCAGCAAAGAATATACAGATTAAAGGTGTACGAACGCCAGTAGCATTCTCACATATTAGGTTGCCTACTAATCTTATTCTAACTCTTTATAAGTATTATGAAAAGTCCAGGCCAAGACGCTTCAGCGCCGCACGCAACGTGTTACGTGGACGGGCTGCAAACTTGCTGTCGACTTCGTAGGTCCATGAGTCGGTGTTGGTCTCTTTGCCGATGGTTTCGTAATGGGCGCGCAGCTGATCATTATAGACATCAATCCCGGCCTTTGAAGCTGTGTGATCGTAGGTCTCCAGATGCACGATGCCGGGCCGTGGCATACGCGGTTTTTGTTTTGGCGCGTTGCCATCGGGAAAACCTAAGCACATGCCAAATACCACGTAAGCGCGAGGCGGCAGGTCGAGAAGTTCGGCGACGGCTTCGGGATCGTTGCGCATTGCGCCAATCATCACGCCCTGGATGCCGAGCGAGTCGGCGGCGACATAGGCCGACATGCCGACAAGCGCGGCGTCGATGCTTGAAACCAATCCCATTTCCAGGTTGTTGTCTTCAAGATCGTGGCCGTAGCGCTGCAGTGCGACCTCAATTCGCGATAGATCGGCACAGAACGCCACGAACACGGGGCAGGTAATAACGTGCTTTTGATTGCCGGCCAGTTCAGCCAAGCGGGCTTTGCGGGCTGCGTCGCGCACCACGACGACGCTGTATGCTTGAAGGTTCGAAGATGTCGGTGCACGCACGGCGGCGCCTAAGATCGCATCGATATGCGCATCGGTCACAGCGGTGTCGCTAAACGCGCGGATCGAGCGCCGATTGTTCAGAACGTCGATGGTTTCGCTGGTGATCTCGATGTTTTCGTCTTTCGGCATGGTGCTTGATCCGTCGGTTGGTGTTAGGTGGTGGCTTTGGTGTAGTCGTCTTCGCTGACCGGCTCCAACCAACTGGTGGCGTGGCCCGCGTCGTCTGTTTCAGACAGCGCCAAATGACACATCATCTGATCTGGGGCGGCGCCATGCCAATGGCGGGTGTTGGGCGGAATGATGACGGTGTCGCCGGCGCTGATCTCTTCGACCGGTTCGCCCTCACGTTGGTAGCGCCCAACGCCCGACAACACATACAGAATTTGCCCGACCGCATGCGCATGCCAGTTGGTGCGGCCGCCCGGCGTAAAGGTGACGCGGGTGACACGCAGCCTGGATGGGTCTTCCGGCACAAAGATCTGGTCTTGCAGCACCTGGCCGACAAACATGTCTTCGGGGGCGATTTTTGTTTTGCCAGCATTGGCACGGACGATACGAGGCTCCATGATGTCTCTCCCTGTTTTGATGATCGTTGCGTCACGATATGTCATCCGTCTCAAAGCGAAAACGATAATATGACGCAAATCTTTTGGAGGAGACCATTATGGATAAAGCACGCTACGAAGCCGGCCTGAAAACACGTCGTGAAGTTCTGGGTGATGCACACGTCGATGCATCCATGGCGCAGGTCGACGAGCTTACCAAACCATTGCAGGATTTGGTCTGTGAATACGGTTGGGGGGCGACATGGGCGCGACCCGGTTTGCCGCGCAAAACCCGAAGCATGCTCAACATCGGCATGTTGACCGCGTTGAACCGTCCGCACGAATTGCAAGTGCACCTCAAAGGCGCGATTAATAATGGCTGCACGCGTGAAGAAATCGTCGAAGTCGTTTTGCAAACCGCGATCTATTGCGGCTTACCTGCGGCACTGGACACAATGCGTCATGTCAAAGCCGCGTTCGAGGCCGCAGATAGCGAAAGCAGCTAGGTGAGGTATCAATGCCGTAGGGTTTCTGTTTGGTCCAAAAGGTCGTATCACCATTAATTATATGACCTTAAATTTGTTTCCTTCTTGGTTTTGCATGATCGTTCTATACTCCAAAGTGAACATGTAATTTCTTTGGGGGGACATAATGTACAAAAAGATATTGCTGCCGGTGGATTTGCCGGACTCAAACACACTGCAAAAGGCGGTTAATACCGCCGTAGATCTGGCGCGCACGTATGAGGCCGAACTTCATGTGGTCTATGTTTTGCCGGATTTTGGCGTCGGTATGGTCAGCAGTTATTTTGATGAAGGATTTCAAAAAACCGCGATGGAAAAGGCGACACAGCAGCTCGAAGAGTTCGCGGCGGCGCACGCCAAAGGTGTCAAAGCGGCGAAAACCTATGTGCTATATGGCACCATTTACGACCAGATCATTAAGGCTGCCAAAGAGTGCGGCGCAGATTTGATCGTCATGGGCTCACATCGCCCGGCCCTAGAAGATTATCTGATCGGGCCGAATGCGGCGCGGGTGATGCGTCACGCCAAGCAATCGGTCTTTATCGTCCGCGATTAGTGACATCACGATCTATGTTTGCTAATCAAAAGAGCCGCAGCGTTACGGTTCTTTTTATGTGCCGGTTTTAGTGATGATGTTAGTCGCCATAAAATTTTACAGGACCATCCCATTTGATGAATCCAAGTTCATCGAAAATGAGACATTCAGTGCCCGAACGGTCTGAACAAGTCTAAAGCGCGCGCTGGCTTACGCCGCCATTTTTACATTCATGTGTGCCACCACCGCAGTACACAGCATGTGCGAATTGACCGTTCGGTGAGACAACGAAGAGCGTCGGGCCCGCCGTCTTTAAATATTTGTTTTTGTAAAAATTGGTTACGCTAGGTGATAACGTAATAGGTCCGGAGCCGACTTTGCCGGCACCGGTCTGACAGGCTGCGATCAGCATCAGGACAAATGCACCAAACGATATTGTGAGACAACGGTTCACTTGACCCTCTTTTCAAAGTCTTTTGCGCAGAAAGGGGAAAACGATCCAACGCCCACGTTTAGACTTGATACTTCATTCGTTTTTGTGGCTAGACTTAACGTCAGGTTTAACAATCGAAAGGAGGTGATCCAATGTCTAGTGATTTTGGTGTGATGCGTTATTACCAGAATGTGAGTGTTGGATCGCAAAGGAAGCTTTGCATTCCCGCCTAGCATTTTCTCTCGAGATCTGGTGAAAACGCCAGCACAATCACGGAAGGGAGGCGCAAGCCTCCCTTTTTCGTGCACCGAAACTGTTGATGGTCGTCGTTGCGTTTAAAGCCAGTATCAAAGGATGGAGACATGGAATTCACACCCGCGTGGGAATACGTATCCGATACGGTGATGGGTGGCGTTTCAAGTGGCGCCATCAAAACAGAGGTTGTAGCGGGTCGGGTGGCGACCCGTCTTGCCGGACAGGTATCACTTGAGAACAATGGCGGGTTTATACAGATGGCCTGTGATCTTCATGCCGACGCTCGCCCTTTTGATGCGTCAGCGTGGAGCGGATTTGAAGTTGATATCGTTGGCAACGATGAATCCTATGAATTGCGTCTACGCACCAGTCAATTGACACGGCCTTGGCAATCATACCGCGCATCATTTTTGGCGCCTGAAAAATGGACAACGGTTCGGGTGCCATTCGTTGATTTTAAACCGCATGGGACCGAGATTGATTTTGATCCAGCCGTGATTCGGCGGATAGGTATTCTAGCGATTGGGCGGGTGTTCAAGGCGGATATTTCAGTGTCCGCTGTTAGGCTATTTTGTTCATAATGATCGTCTGAAATTCTCTCCCGAAGACCTTCGATAGATCCATCAAGCCAATCTTTTCGTAACTCAATACGAGGAGAAAAATACGTGCCAGATGGTATTGAATATGTTTTTCGTGATGACTTGAACGCGCAGCGCGTGTTTCCTGCTTGGCTTGAGCAGGAACTACGCTCCGACCATGCAGGCGAAACAGGCGCTATTTGGATCTATCGCGGCATCCTCGCTGTGAGCAAAGATCCGGATGTTTTGGAGTTTGCTGAGCGTCACCTAAAAACTGAGACGCGCCACCTCAAAGAGATCGAAGCTCTGCTTCGCCCAAAGGGTCGCAGCAGATTAATCGGTTTGTGGCGCATCGCGGGGTTCGTGACGGGTGCGCTCCCTGCATTGTTCGGCCCTCGCGCTGTCTTTCACACAATTGAAGCTGTTGAAACGTTTGTGGATCACCACTACCAACAGCAGCTCGATAGACTTCAGCCGATAGAAGATTTGACGCGAGACCTCGCTGCCGTCCGTGCAGTGCTGGTCGATTGTCAGGCCGATGAAATCGACCATCGTGATGAGGCTGCGGCGCATGTCACCGACGCACCAGGGATCATCGTTCGCGCTTGGTGCCATCTTGTCGGTGTCGGTTCCGGGCGGGCTGTTGCGGTCGCGCGCCGCTTCTGACGCAAAGCGTCACAACTTGACGCTCAGTATTGATCTGAATTGTAGGGAAAAATGGTGCTGCCGGAGAGATTCGAACTCTCGACCTCCCCCTTACCAAGGGGGTGCTCTACCCCTGAGCCACGGCAGCCTCTTAACCGTTGAAAACACTGAAGTTTTTTCGCACCGGAAAAAAACAGCACGACAACGGCGCACATTTAGATGCGGTTTGTACTCAACGCTGCACATGAACGCAAGCTAAGCTTGGTGCGGCGCCGTGTTTTTTGACCATATGAGGGCCTTTTCAGTACCCCTTGTTTAAAAGTGTTAAAACTTTAAAGCGTCGCTAATGCCTCTGGTCGGGCCAGGAGTACGTTGTAGGCGTACTTCGGGTCGGGAAGGTTTGATGAGATCAGCGCAATTGGAGCTCCGCCGTCGTTCTCAGGCAAGAACGTCACGAAACCGAGGTCGCGCGCAAGATCGAGCATCTGGTCGACGGAACTGCCGAGTTGATGCAGTCCGCCGCTGTTGACCTCGGCGAGGATGAAATCCACCGTGCCATTTGTTAGGCGTTCGCGCCCGCTTTCAAGAATCATACTTTCGGCACCCTCTGTATCGATCTTCATGAGACGAACATGCGCGCACTCGTTTTTTCCGAGTAAATTGTCCAGCGTCATTGAAGGTAATGTGTGTGACTGAGGGGCGGCTCGGGTCTTTTCGTTCTGCGGGTGCAATCCAGGCTCCCACAAGGCATGTCCACCATCGTTGTCTTTGTTGATATGGAACGTGACGTCGCCATCCGTGCCGCTGATTACTGATTTAACGGACGAGACATACGTAAGGTTATTTTCATCAATGTGTCGCTGCAGGTGCGCGAAATTTTCATCTGTCGGTTCGACCGAAACGACTTTG
>JAFMCK010000126.1 GCA_017857825.1 Rhodospirillales bacterium | reverse complement strand
TACGCCTTCGTTGCCGACGCGTTCCATGGCGGAAGCGATCATGTCGCCGACTTCGCGGTCACCGTTTGCGGAAATCGTACCAATCTGTGCGATCTCGGCGTTGGTTTTGACCTTCTGCGAGCGCTTTTTAACGTCTTCGACAACCTTGCTCACGGCCAATTCAATGCCGCGCTTCAGGTCCATCGGGTTCATGCCGGCCGCAACTGCTTTGCAGCCTTCACGGACGATAGCCTGAGCCAGAACGGTGGCGGTGGTCGTACCGTCACCGGCTTCGTCGTTGGTACGCGATGCGACTTCTTTGACCATCTGCGCGCCCATGTTCTCGAACTTGTCGGTAAGTTCGATATCTTTGGCAACGGTGACACCGTCTTTGGTGATGCGCGGTGCGCCGAACGACTTGTCCAGAACAACATTGCGGCCTTTCGGGCCGAGCGTCACTTTGACGGCATTGGCGAGCGTGTCGACGCCCTTAAGCAGGCGCTGGCGCGCATCTGCGGAAAATTTAACTTCTTTAGCAGCCATTTTTGAAACCCCTTAGGTTAAGCAGCTTTCTTTTTGCTGGCAGACTTCTCGATCACACCGAGAATGTCGGATTCTTTCATGATCAACAGATCTTGCCCGTCGACCTTTACTTCGGTGCCCGACCACTTGCCGAACAGCACGAAATCACCGGCCTTAACGTCGAGCGGCGATACTTTACCGTCTTCGTTTTTATGTCCGGCACCGACGGCGATAATCTCACCTTCCATCGGTTTTTCCTGGGCGGTATCAGGGATGATGATGCCCCCGGCCGTCTTTTCCTCCTGCTCGACGCGCCGTACGAGCACGCGGTCATGTAAAGGTCTGAATTTCATTTTGTTCCTCCTAAAAAGCGAACATTGAGCGTTAAAACGAAGTGTTGGCACTCATGCTCGATGAGTGCCAACACGTATTTAACCCAATTTGCAACGGCGTCAAGGCTTACTACAAAAAGAGATGAGCAGACCTTCGTTTAAAAGCGTTCAAGATAACGCCGTTAAAACACTTACGCTTTTTAGGTATCAGATCTAATTTGCGCCAAGAACCCATTCACAGCGGCCTTTAGCGACTCTGATTGTGCCGATAAGTTTTCAGCAGCCGACTTGATTTCACCAGCGGCTTCACCGGTTGCTGCGGAAGCTTCCGTCACTTGCGCAATATTACTCGAAACTTCGCCGGTTCCCTCGGCGGCTTGCTCAACATTTCGAGCAATCTCGGAGGTTGCCGCACTTTGTTCTTCGACCGCACTGGCAATGCCCGTTGCAATCTCGTGTGACTTTCCAATCGTTTCACCGATACCTTTGACGGCCGTGGCCGCGCTTTCGGTGGAATTCTGGATCGTCCCAATCTGGCCAATAATCTGCTCAGTCGCCTTCGCTGTTTGATTGGCAAGATCTTTGACTTCCGCCGCGACCACGGCAAAGCCCTTTCCGGCCTCGCCCGCACGTGCGGCTTCGATGGTTGCATTCAAGGCCAACAAGTTGGTCTGCGCCGCAATATCGGTAATCAGATCAACGATTTCACCGATCCGCTTTGCCGACTGAACAAGGCCTTCAATCGTCTCACCGCTACTTTTTACCTCACCGACGGCATCGCTGGAAATACGCGACGATTCACTCACTTGTCGGCTAATTTCCGAAATCGACGCGCTGAGTTCTTCAGCGGCAGCGGAAACTGTTTGCACATTCGTGGAGGCTTCTTCTGCTGCTGCGGCAACCGTCAACGAACGCTGGTTCGTGGATTCTGCATTTGCAGCCATCGTTTGCGCCGATGACAGCAGTTGTTCCGCTGCGGTACCCACGGCTTGAACAACAGAACCAACTTGCGATTCGAAATCATCAGCCATTTGCGCAAGAATTTTACGGCGCTCTTGCTCAGCTTCAAGACGCGAGCGCTCTTGCTCTTCAAGACGCTGTTTCTCTGCTTCTTGATCGGCTGCGAGCTGTTTCTTCTCTCGCTCTTCTTCACGCTTTCGGTTTTCTTCTTGCTCAGCTTCCAGCTGTTTCGCCTTGATGGCATTTTCTCGGAATACATCCACAGTGTCAGCCATATCACCAATTTCATCGGTGCGTTCCGTGGCAGGGATTTCGATCTCCAGGTTACCATCCGCAAGCTGACGCATTGCCCCGGTCATTTTGATAATCGGTGCTGCGGCAACGTTACCGATGAAATAACCAGCAACAACAATTGTGACGGCAGCAATGCCGACCGCAATCATCATGAAGATGTAAATGCTGTCCCATACGGCGTATGCTTCATCAACCGGTGCACTAACCAGCGTCGACCACCCCAACCCTGGATAGTCATACATCCCTTTGCTTTGAGCGTAACCGACAGCTTTATCAATTCCTTTTTCTTCGTTGTATTCAACAGCCGTCCCAGAGCCACCTTCAACTGCCCGCTTCGCAGCAGGATTGACAGCAGTAAGGTCAAATTTACCAATGATCTCCTGGTTGCGCTTGTAACCCTCAAGGCCCTTCAGCCCAGCTGAATGAGGATCATAATCAACGATCACTTTTCCCGTTGGATCGAGAACTATAATTTCGGCACTTTCCACGCCGCTTTCAGCGAATTCCTGATAGGCAAGATCGACAATCACCTCAACAAGGTTAAAATCGGCGAAGTTAACCCAAACGGCAACGACCTCTTTCTGTTGGTTATAGACCGGGGCAGAAAACGCCATCACGTACCCGTCATCGCCGGCACCATAAGCGTCTTTCACCAATTCTTCGTGATACGGCTGGGTGACGGCGGTACCGGTCGTACCGCCCTTGCCAACAAGAAATTTTCCATTGATCACGTTTTGAAACCAAAGCTGGTCGCGCACATTCTTGCGATACAAACCAGACGTGTTCAGCTTTTTGCCGGCCAAATCCGCCGTATTAACAGCCAAAACGTTGCCGTCTAATCCGACCAACATCATTAATTTATAAATGCCGTACCCTGCGACATAACCGTCCATGGCATTCGTCAATGGATTGTAGGATGACGGATTGTTCCAATTTGTCGGATCTTGTGCAGCCGTACTCAACCCGAACGCCTGCACATCGCCATAACGTTCAAACAGGTTGGCATCGATGGCCTTATTGACTTTCACCGCCGCCTGCCCGTAGCGGACCTTCAATGCATCTTTGAATTCAGTCCCCTCATACGTAAGGATACCAAACATTGAAATGGCTGGGATCAATCCAAACACAACAAAAAGCAAAACGAGTTTCTTCGAGATATTGAGCTTCATAGTCTAAATTCCTCAATCGCAAATGATTATCCGCCACGGCGTTTCCACTGGCATCGGTGTCCGACGTCGACTGGTAGAGACAAATAATCGCCATGTGAAGAACATTTAGGTTAGGTCCGATACTGATCTAACTTCCGGTGCTGATCTAACTATAGACGTTGTGCACATCCTTCGACTCACCCCTTGCCGGGCTGGAATTTTTCATTGGCAACGACAACGGCAACTAGCAGCACTCTCCACCAAACGCTGCCAATACATTGTAAATAAATGTTTTTTTATTGCATCAGAATATAAGCGAGGGCAGACTCAAGGTGTCGACAATGACCAAACGAGCCACCATGTCGAACCAAAGCAACGGTCTTTCTGGGAATTCGTTTGACGATCAATTGGCCGGCTACCGGCTAACCACAGCACAAATCATCTATCACTTACCCGACCATCCAAAATTGCTGCAAGAATTCATCTGGCAACACCTAGATTTGGCGCCAGATTTTCCGGAGCTGAAAGGCTTTCTCAATTTCTGGGAACGGAAGATCGAGGGCAAGCTGCACTCGGTTAAAATCGCATCAGCGAAGGTGGTTACCCCGGGCGAATTGCGAAGCGCGTCAGGCGTATTTGCGCTTCACTGATCTAAACACATCTGCCCGCCGTCCGACCTTGCGTGGTCAAACGGCGGGCAGTGTCATCACACTCTTTTTGTTCAACGCTTAAGCAGCAGTGGCTTCGGCTTGAACGAACTTTTGCACCTTATCGAAGGCCCGACTTTCAAGCTGTCGGATCCGCTCCCGGCTGATGCCATAATGCGTTCCCAATTCTTCAAGGGTCAGCGGCTCATCACTGAGCCGGCGTCGCACCAAGATGTCCCGCTCACGCTCAGACAATTCAGCCATCGCGCGCTTCAGCATGCCCGAACGTAACTGCAGTTCCTCATGCTCGCCGACCAACGCCTCAGGCCCCGGCCCTTCATCAATCAACGTCTCTTGGAACTCGATACCGTCTTCCATTTGAGAAATGGGCGTATTCAACGAGAAATCCCGGGCGTGCAGGCGACGGTTCATGTGCTGGACTTCTTGCACAGAAGCACCTAACGCATCGGAAATTTGACCGGCTTGCATATCATCTAGCTCACCGCCGTCGATAATCTTTAGTTGGTTTTTCATACGGCGCAGCGAGAAGAACAGCTTCTTCTGCGACGATACCGTACCCATTTTGACCATCGACCAAGATTTCAAAACGTATTCCGTGATCGATGCCTTGATCCACCAGATCGCATACGTCGACAGACGAAAACCACGATCTGGGTCGAATTTTTTAACGGCTTTCATCAAGCCGATATTGCCTTCGGAAATCAAGTCCGCGACAGGCAGGCCATAGCCTTTGTAGCCCATCGCAATCTTCGCAACTAAGCGCAGGTGCGACGTCACCAAATCATGCGCCGCATCAACGTCACCGTGATCACGGAGACGGATTGCCAAGTCTTGCTCGACTTGTTTTTCCAAGATAGGGAAACGCCAGACCTCGCGTAGATACCGCGAAAGACCACCTTCATCGGTCGGCGTCGGAAGTGTCATGCTGTTTGCCATGTGTTCGATCCTCTTACCTGTTTAACATTGGCCTATTCAAAGCACCGGTACCGTCACCGCGCAATGGCCCCATTAAAATGAGAACACCATGCGTGCGCATTACATCGCTTATAATGTGCGGAAAACGGTCGTCAGGTATTTCGTCAAGGGCCTCATCCTCCTGATTGAGCAACGTAGCCGTGTCTTTAGCTCATCGTGTGAGCCAGACCGAGAGCCCCAAATGGGCACCCCCGTATACCCCATTAATATACTCGGTTATTAACGTTTCTGTCAAGAAAGTGTGCCCTGCGGACGCCACAAGGACCAATGAATTATCGGTAATAATTCAGGTGTTTAGAGCGGTTTAGAGGATTCTGTCATCACAAAGCCGTGAGCATGGCTCATCAGCGGCACGCCTAGGTCGTCGTGCGTTACTTCGCCCCAGCAATCGAACCGCTCGTGTCCGGCCCAAAATTGATCTCGTAGTTGGGAATTTCCGGCAAGCCACCGTCTGCACCGTTTGCAATGTCGGCAGCCCGGCGTTGACGGTACAAGCTCCTGATCGCAGCGTAGTAATCGACCGAGGTCTTCTTAATCTGCGCCAGTTCTTCGATAATGCCTGCATACTCATCAAGGGCCGTCACACCGATCCGCGCATAACGCGCTGTATCACGGTCGGTATTCACCAAATACATGCCCAGCGGGTCAAAGAACGGGTCGACCAAATACTTGCCGACAGCGTCACGAGGGTTGGACGGACCGAGCAGCGGTAGGACCAGATAAAAGCCCTCGCCTAATCCGTACGAACCCAAAGTCTGACCAAAGTCTTCTTTATGTTTTTTAAGGCCGATGCCGTCAGCTAAGTCCACAAAACCGCCGAATCCCCCGATCGTATTTACGGCAAATCGCGCAATTGTCGTCATCGCACGGTCAAATTCCAACTGCAGAAGATCATTGGCCAACGTGATCGGCGACGCCAAATAATCCAGCACATTACCAAGTGCTGTACGTGCTGGAGCCGGAACAACGTAATTGTATGACTTCGCAACCGGATCCAAAAACGCGGTGTAGACAAATTCGTTGAACGCAAAAAACACGCGGTTCATCGGCTCCAACGGATCGTTCACATCATCGATATCCGCCTGGTCGGTCTGTGCCAGCAACAAGTAGCGTTCTTTAACCGGTGCTGTTGCAGGCACCTCGGCCAACTGAGAGTCGACATAATAGTCAGGCCATGCAGACCCACCAAAAGCGTCGAGCGGGTCAACGTCGTTCGCACCTGCAGGTGCGGCAAAGAACAAAACCCCTGCCAGCGCCGCCACTGGCACGAATGTCGGTGAGGATATTGCGCGCATCAAAGTCCGTCGTCCTTATGTCGGTTCAATGCGCGCAAACGCGGATCGAACAAGTTTGTAACCGCTAAATTTTACCCGTAGTTTAGGCTACTCGGCAATAGGGTTGTGACCTTTTCCACCTCACTGTGGCATTTTTGTCGATCTGCACCAAAACCGTTTATTAACAATAGGATCCATAATATCTCGATATCTTCAAAAACTTGGTTTTCGATGCATTGTGCGCAAAATTAACGCAAAAAATATCCGGTGGAGCACGTTCAGCATGACAAGATACCGTATCAGCAGAATCATAAATAAATTTTCGCCAATATCTGCATCTAAAAGTGCCGTTTTTTTATCCATCGTCATGCTGCTTCTGCCTGTCCCTGCCCGAGCCGAAACTGCGACTGCGCATGTTCAGAATTTTCAAAACGGGCTGATTTCAGTGATGAAAGAAGCTGAGCAGCTTGGTGTTCAGGGACGATATGACCGATTAAAACCACTGATTTCTGATACCTTTAATTTGCCGTTGATGGCCGCACTTAGTGCCGGCCCCTACTGGAAAGGAGCCGACGCCACCCAGCGCAATCGCCTTGTCGGCGCCTTCACCCGCATGAGTGTCGCAACGTTGGCCACGCTGTTTGACGGTTATTCCGGTGAAACTTTCACGCTCGACGGCGAAAAACAGGGCCCTCAGGGAATCACGTTCGTGGTCACCTATTTGACATCACCCAGTCGTCAAAATGGCGTTGAGATTTCCTACGTCGCACGTCAATCCGCAGGGACGTGGCGGTTGATCGATGTGATCGTCGATGGCGGAATCAGCGAGATGAGAGTCCGGATATCCGAATATAGTCAAACGCTGAAGGCCGGGGGCATCGATGCTTTGAGTGAGCTATTGGAAAACAAAGCTGCGCAACTCTTAACGCCTTGATCCCGCCATATTTACGGCGCATCACACGATCATGACGAACACACACAAACACACGGTCTTCGCATTTGTTCTCGTGCTCATACTGACATCGCTGGCTATCCCGGCGAAGGCCGGCTCTGCGCCCGCAAAAACCACGGTCGCCAATTACCACGCCGGCTTGCTGAACGCGCTGAAAAGCGATGATGCGAAAACCACAGATGGCCGTTTCAAGCTATTTGCGCCGATTATGGATGCGGCATTTGACTTTCAGACCATGATCAAAACGGTGGCCGGGCAGCACTGGCGTAAGGCCGATGCTGCAGATCAAGACGCACTCCGGGACGCTTTTCGACGGGTCAGCATTGCGACCTATGCGAACAGGTTTAAAGACCTGCCCGCCGACGCAATTTTCCTGATCGAAGCCGTCAAAGACGGGCCCAGACGGATGAAGTTGGTGGAGAGCAAGCTTAATGCGGGCAAAGACCCGGTCGCATTGACCTATGTTGTTCGCAACACAGACGCCGGTTGGCGGATCATTGACGTATTGTTGGACAGTGGCATCAGCGAGTTGGCTCTGCGCGCCTCGGAGTACGCACGCACGCTCGAGACCGGCGGCACCACAGCCTTACAGGCAACACTCACCACTCAGGCCGACGACCTCCTGCAGCCTTAAGTCTCGTCTTTCAGAGATACCGGGTAAAACGCCGCGGCTGCCAAGCCAAGTGCAACAAAGATCAACTCTCTGATTCGTCGCACCACCGCGCACGCGAGCCCCAACGACGGTACACCGGTGATCGCGGTGATGGTCAAAACGAACACCCCCTCTTGGGCGCCAACCGCGAGCGGGATGAAAAACACCGCCGAGCGAACCATTTGCGCCAATGCCTCGATCATCCACGCTTCCGCCCAAGACACCGGCGCGTCCAAAAAGACGAATGTCAGATAAATCTCAACGACCCCAAACACCCAATTCAGCAACGCCAACATGAACGATGCTAAAAGCCGCCTGCGATGCGCGGTGTAAAAGGTGACAAACCGATGCTCCATGTCTTCGGCGACCGCAAGCGCGCCTGCAACCTTGGCCGCCCAGCCCGTCGCGCCGAATCGCCGCAACACGTAAGATGAAGCCCGGTACCGCTGCACCGCATACAGCAGCACCGTGCCCAGACTGAGCACCGCGAGCCCAACGCTCGCCGCAATTTTCAATGGGCCATCCAGGCTGTCGGCTTCTAAAATAAGTGCAAAGCCGATGCACAAAAATACGATCAAGGCGACCATATTGATGGTCCGCGCCATGACGATGGATGCACTGGCTTCCTTGTAATCAACGCCATAGCGCCGCTTTAAAATCACCGCTTTCACAGGCTCGCCCGCGAAGCCGCCGGCGGGGATAATATTGTTGAAGGCCTCACCGGCCAACCGCACCACGAAGGTCCGTCGAAACCATGTCAGCGATATCGGCACCGACGTGATGATCAGCGACCAAGATATGGAATCGCCAAAAAACGCGAGAAAATACACGAACACGACTGCGGCGATCCCCCACGCCCCAACCTCGGCGACACGTGAGAACGCGGCGGGTAAATCGATGTCACCCAAGACCCAAATCAGCAGGCCAACGCCGAGCAGCAGATACACGAACTTTGCGATACGCATCCGCTTATGGTCCCCGCTGCCAGCGTGCGGATAACGTCAACATCGCCGGCAATAAAACCAGCACCGCCAGCAAACTCAGCGAAATCGCGATGCTCAGCAACTGGCCCATGCTGGCGGTCCCAGGATGCCCTGACAACATGATCGAGCCGAACGAGCCGATGGTCGTCAGCGCACTCATCAATACCGCGCGCGGCGTTGACGTGCGCATCGGATTTATCACGGTACCGTTGTCCGCAATCTCTGCATCCCGTGCGCGCATCACCAAATGGATTCCGAAGTCGACGCTAAGCCCAAACAGCAACGGCAACACGATGACGTTGGCAAAATTGAACGGCACATCGAAAATTGCCGCCACCGCCAATGTCCAAAGTGCGGCGACGAACACCGGCGCGAACACCAACCCGACGTCCCGAAGCCGGCGCAGCACCAACCACAAAACAATTCCAATTCCCATTAGTGACGTTGCCAGTGCTTGTGCAAACGCCTCGAGCACCGCAGCCCCGGCCTCAACAATGATCACCGGCGCGCCACTGGCATGCGGGGCGAGGTTTTGGACGTCTGCGACAAACGCGGCTAAGGCTTTTGCATCATGTGTGTCGATCTGGGGGCGGACTTCCAGGCGGACTTCGCC
>JAFMCK010000125.1 GCA_017857825.1 Rhodospirillales bacterium | reverse complement strand
GAAACAAACGAGTCATCAGGGGGCGCAGCGTTTTAGCGACGACCAACAACAAGCCAGCACGCTCGGCAACTTTCATGAGTCCCAAAAACAACGCCATCACACCGACCAAGCCGATCGCCAATGACACCGCATCGCCTGCCGTGCCGATCATATTCTTGCCGAGAATATCCATCGGGGTTTCGACGTCAGTGCCAACCGGCGCATCAAAGGTCACCTGCCGCCACGCCGCAACGGCGAAGGCAATAGCGACGATGGCAAAAAAGATAGCGTTCAAAGGTAGCCTCCAGCGGGACCGCGAATCGATGGTGAATGGTTACGCAATAGAGGTCGGCTTGCAATCTGCGGCGATACGACGGGGTATCCGAGGCCCAGCCTTTGCAACTAACTGCTAAACAAATCCGGTCGATCTGTGAAGATAGAGGTGACGCCCATGGCATCCAGCATATCGGCACGTTTGGGGTCGTTGACCGTATAAGCACGGATCGGGAAACCGGCGGTGCGCACCTCGGCCGCCAAATCAGGGGTGATATGTTTATGTGACATATGTACGGCCGTACACGTCAGTTCATCGACCACGGCCCGCCAATTCTTCGGCAACTTGCCGAACAACATAGCGCGGGGCGTGGCTGGGATAAGATCGCGGGCAACCTCCATCGCCAAGCGGCTAAAACTGGAGACCACGGGCGGCGGCAGCGTTGCCGGCCACGCTTCTGTAATGAGGCGGCAGGTGATCTCCGCAGTTACAACGTCGGCGCCACGTGCCGGTTTGATCTCGATATTGGCGCCCAAGCCTTCGGCTGCCAAGACGGCGAAGGTCTCCATCAAGGTCGGGATCGGCTCACCTTTAAAAGCAGGATCGAAGGATGCGCCGGCGTCCAGGTCTTGTAGCGCATCCGCCGTTCTCTTCGCCATCACGCCGCGTCCATTCGTGGTCCGATCCAGCTTGTCGTCATGAAACAGCATCGCCACATTATCGGCGCTGAGCATGACGTCGAATTCGACCCAGGTCGCCCCTTCCACCTTTGCGCGGCGGATTGACGCTAGCGTGTTTTCCGGCGCCAAGCCCGCGGCACCACGGTGCCCGATAATAAATGGAACGGATGATGTCTGATTCATAAGAAAAGTGTCCTAAAAAAAACTTGGAATCAGGTTGCCCCGCCCGCGCTGAACGATCAACCTATGCAAAACAAATACGACGATGAACCGGTTGGGGGATACATCTATGACATCGACGTCGGACAAATCACTTCGCGAGCGTGCGCTGGAATATCACCGTCAAGCGCCTGCGGGTAAATTCCAGATTCAGCCGACCAAGCCTCTGGCGACGCAGCGCGACTTGGCGCTGGCTTATTCCCCAGGCGTTGCCGCCGCGTGCGATGCCATCGTCGAAGACCCGATGCAGTCGTTCGAACTGACCAACAAAGGCAACTTGGTCGCAGTCATTACCAACGGCACCGCCGTGCTGGGTTTGGGGCCAATTGGCGCGTTGGCGTCTAAGCCAGTGATGGAGGGCAAGGCGGTGTTGTTCAAAAAGTTCGCCAACATCGATTGCTTTGATATCGAGATTGATGAATTAGACCCCCATAAATTGGTCGAAATCATCGCCCCATTGGAGCCGACGTTCGGTGCCATCAACCTTGAAGACATCAAGGCACCTGATTGCTTCATCGTCGAAGAAAAATTGCGCGAACGGATGAACATCCCGGTGTTCCACGACGACCAACACGGCACCGCGATTGTCTGCGCAGCCGCGATTCTGAACGGCCTTCGGCTGCAAAACAAAGAATTTAAAGACATCAAGCTGGTCTCGACCGGTGGCGGCGCGGCGGGCATTGCGTGCTTGGACCTGTTGGTCAGCATGGGCGTCAAAGTCGAGAACATCTGGCTTTGCGACCACTTGGGCGTCGTCTATGAAGGCCGCACGGAATTCATGAACGACCGCAAGTCGCGCTATGCGCAAAAAACGAATCTCAAAGCCCTGGACGACGTGATCCACGATGCGGACGTCTTCTTGGGGTTAAGCGCAGCGGGTATCCTGACGCCGGACATGGTGAAAAAGATGGACGACAAACCGTTCATCCTGGCGCTGGCCAACCCTAATCCGGAGATCAATCCAGATGAAGCCAAGGCCGCCAACCCCAACGTGATCATGGCGACCGGGCGTTCGGATTATCCAAACCAGGTCAACAACGTGCTGTGTTTCCCGTTCATTTTCCGGGGCGCGCTGGATTGCGGCGCAACCACGGTGAACGAAGAAATGAAGCAGGCTGCGGTGAAAGCGATTGCCGATTTGGCGATGGCCGAAAGCTCGGAGCGGGTCGCCGATGCATATGCGGGCGAGCGTTTGGTGTTTGGGCCTGAGTACTTAATTCCCAAGCCGTTTGATCCCCGTTTGATCTCAGAAATCGCACCTGCCGTCGCCAAGGCGGCAATGGCCACCGGCGTTGCCACCCGCCCGATCACCGATTTTGATGCGTACTGCGAACGCCTTGCCAGCTTCGTCTTCAAGTCCGGTCTGTTGATGAAGCCGATCTTGGAACGTGCCCGCCAAGATCCGCGCAGCATCGTCTTTGCAGAGGGTGAGGACGAGCGTGTACTGCGCGCCGTTCAGGCCTTGATCGACGACCGCCTCGCGCGCCCGCATCTGATCGGCCGCCCCGACGTCATCAAAAGCCGGATCGAGCGGCTGGGCCTTCGGATCGAGCCCGATGTGCATTTCAGCATCACCAACCCGTTGGACGACCCCCGCTACGAAGATTTTTGGTCGCAGTACCATTTGTTGATGGAACGCAAAGGTGTGACGATTGCCGACGCAAAAACCATCATCCGTACCAACACCACGGTGATCGCTGCGATGATGGTGAAACGCGGCGAAGTCGACGCGATGATCTGTGGCACCTATGGCCAATATGAATGGCATCTTAAATATGTGCTCGACATCATCGGCAAACGCGAAGGGGTGTCGGATGTTTCCGCGTTAAGCGCACTGATCCTCAACAATGGCACCTATTTTTTGTGTGATACCCACGTTTCCCACGATCCGACACCTCCTGAAATCTTGGAAATGACGGAACTTTGTGCGGAAACTGTGCGCCGTTTTGGGGTCGAGCCTAAAGTGGTCCTGCTGTCTCATTCCAACTACGGCAGTTCCGGGCACCCGTCTGCAGAAAAAATGCGCGCGGCCATGCAGTTGATCATCGATGCCAACCTGGACTTCGAAGTCGACGGTGAAATGAAGGCCGACACAGCCCTTGATGAAGTACTGCGCACGCGGATTTTCCCGCACAGTCGCTTTAAGGGCGCCGCCAACATGATGGTGTTCCCAAACTTGGACAGCGCAAATAATTCGTTCAACTTGCTGAAGCAACTCGGCAACGGGCTTTCGGTGGGGCCGATTTTGGTGGGAGCCGCGCAGCCTGCGCACATTCTGACCCCTGCTGTGACGTCGCGGGGAATTTATAATATGAGCGCGGTCGCCGTATTGGACTCACAAACGCTTGGCCACACCGAAGCACCAGAACTGCCGCTTACCGGAAAAGACACATAACGTTAACGATATAAATGATAAAAGACGGGATGTTGTATCGAAGCGAGGCTTCGCATACTGTCATTAGTGGATTGGGGATCGGCGAAGGTCAACCAATGGTTAGAGTTTCTCCCGGCGCAATAGCGCTGAGCATGATAGTGATCAGCACGCCGGCTGCATTGGCGGCCGATGACGCGCGTGCCGACTCGAACCGCAGCAGCATCGAATGGCTTTTCGACGACTTGGGCGCGGTGTTCGGAAAAGTGGTCGCGTTGGGCACGATGCCGAAGGTCAGCAGTCCGGAGTCGGTGCCTGCCGTCGAACAATCCATGCCCGCCCCCACCGTAAAGCCGTCGACGCCGTCTCAGCCCGTCGTCGTAGACGCAGCCCCGGCCGCGCCATCCCAAACGCCCGCAGCACCGACCGAAAACCCCTTCGCCGCGATATTTGACGCCATCGCTTCATTTTTTGCCGAAAACCCGCCAAACCTGGTTGTTGAAAACGAAACCACACCTGTGCCCGCGCCCGCCAAGGTCGAGGCGCAGCCTGAACCTGTCATCACACCACCAGCACATGCCGTTGATAATCAAGAAGCGCGCGAAACAGATACACCCCGTAATTCCGTTTCATGGCTATTGGAAGACATCGGCAAGCTCTTCAAAGGCGACGTCACGGCAACAGTTGTGTCGGCGCCCTCAGCGGCCTCAATAAGCGCATCGCCACCCGCCATTGCGCCTGCGCCAATCGCCGAAGCACCGCGTGCGCCTGATGCCGCATTGCCAATGCTGGAAGATAACAAAAGCAGCGATGTGGCTGATACTGGCACACATCAAGATCCTATCTCCTGGCTGCTGGCCGACATCGGTGGGTTGTTTAAGGGGGGCGTTGAAGCAATGCCTGAGACGACAACAACGGACGCCGCCGCGACATCGTCCTCGTCCACACTGGCATCGACCTCCACGCCCTACCACGGCCCCAATGCCGACGCGCACAGCTTCGCCGTTATACCGACCGCCAACATCGAAACCGCTGAAACCGCCGTTCAAAGCCCCACGCTGACGACCGCCCCTTGGCAGCCGCCGGTGTGGCGCAACATGTTCGACCCTCAGGTTGCGTTATTCGATGTTGAGGGCAGCGCCGCACCAACCCCAACCGTGCGCCCGCTGCACGCCGTTGAAACCGCCACCCTCGTGGCACCGGCACCACAGATCAGAAAGCGCCCGGTCGCACGGCCGGGCGAACGCAATCACGCGGGCCTCGGTCACAATCATAAGGCTGTCAGCCCGGATCCGGACGCGCCGAACTTAATCGGCGATATTTTCGCTCGCATGTTCGGCCCTGACGGTGATGACGTCGACGCGATGGTCGAAGCAGAACAAACCGCTGAGTCACTGGCCAACAAGATTTCCGACCGCATCGTCGCCGAAGAGCGCTTGGACCTCGGCTACTCCGCCCCTGACGCCGACCTCGGCAATCTCGCCCCCGGCACAGATGATGCCCACGATGCAACAATCGAACGGCTGCGCGAAACCACGCTCGGCAACATCGACCTATACGTCGGCAAAGACACCGTGATCGGCACCCCCTATGACGCCAAAAAATTCGGCCCTGAAGACTGCATCGAACGCGCACTCCACGGCAGCATCTTTTGCTTAGCCAATCTGCACTGGCCCGCCGAGATCGTTGAGAAATTCGCCGTCGATACCGCATTCACGTTGCCCGGCGAGGCGCTGATCCGCTTCGAGAACGGCACCATCAGCCGCGTCTATGCGATCTTCGACAGCCAAAGTTTTGCCGATGTCGTCAAGCACATGCAGCGCAATTTCGGCGCGCCCAGCGAGCGGGAAATCGTCTGGATGCCGGTCATGGAATCCCCGAGGTTGCCGAACACCACGTTCCGCTGGAAGGCGCTCAGCGCAGACCGCAAAGACACGATGGTGCTCGAAGTCCGCAACTACGACGACCTGCGCCGCTCGTTCGCAGATATGGAACACGGGTTGGTACGGCTATATCGCGACGGCTCCCGGCCGATCTTCAAACATATCTCGACGATGGATCTGATGCTGATGCAACGCAAACGCGCCGCCCACGCACCCATCGCCGCCAACGCTCCACCGCAGCAATAACTTTTGCACCTATTGCCCTTCGACCACCCGCCGCCATTATCTGCGAGTTACCGGATGCGCAGCGATCCGGACCTTTGAGGTCGCTTCTTATAGTGCGCGGCACATAGGCACGGGAAGCGGATGCATTTCTCAGAAATAATGATATTTTCTTCGCGCTTTGGCGACGTGATCTATGCGACTGAGTTAGGTTTGGTTCCGGACGAGTTACTCGTCAACGACCTTCGACCGCTTTTGACCCAAAGCAGTCTAAAATATCAAAAGCACTCAGTAGAATGGGTCTGGCTCTCGATCACACTTTTTCGCTTTAAGAACTTAGCTGTCGAACGATTTGCCCACGACCTTTTGGTATTGCACCTAATGCTCCCACAACTGCGGCCGCCACTGCAGCAACAACCCCAAGAATGAGCGGCAACGATACTGCGACAAAACCTGGCACCCACGCAACACGAAGTGCTTGATCTACCGCCCAGAAACCGCCAACCCACCCGGCTGCTCCACCAATGACAGCTGCAATCGCGCCGATGCTTGCCGCTTCAAGCAATCTTGCACATGCGATCTCAGACCGAGACGCACCGATCAACGTAAAGGCCAAAGCTTCGCGACGGCGTGCATCAACCTCTGCGGCAATAACCGACGCGAGCGAGAGCCCGCCCGCGCCTAATAAAATCAACGCAATTAACAACGTTGCTTAAACAGCGCCATCAATCACTTCCGTTACCTGCCCCACCAGTGTCCGAACATCGATGCTAGTAATATTGGGAGATGTTTTCGTAAGTTTGTTAATGAAGGCATCTATTGCGGACTCATTTTCACCCTGAAGGCTCATAACCCAAGATTGCGGTGCGTTTTGAAACGGGTTCGGTGATGCCATCAACAAATATTCTGGCCTAAACGTGCGATGGTATTCTTTACGAATGTTGACGACCTTCGAGGTAAAGGAGCGACCTAAAACACTGTATGTGAGTTCATCACCAGGCTTTAGACCGAATGCCTCTTGCAAGTCCTCTTCAGGTGACAGAACAGGCGGCCCGTCATAATCTGACTTCCACCATTCTCCGGCAAGCAGTTCAGCGCCCGTCGGCTCAGCCGTCCAGGAAAAGCTACGATCACCCTCAATGACCCAAGATTTATCATCGCGCAACAATGCTTTTTCCGCGGGCACACCGTTGACCGCGGTCAACGTCATGCGCATGAAGCGGTTGGCTTGGAGCCCGCCCAAGCCAGGGTCCGCATTTATCTGCGCTTTAAGTTCGGCGACTTGATCCGGCTGCACATCAATCAAGACTAGGCCTGGAATACGTTCTGGTAGCTCTGCCCGCAGGCCTTGTTCTAGCGAGTTCTGTGCAGCGACAATTGCTGTTATGCCTGCGATACCAACCCCAATCGCAACAGCCCGCATTGCGACGGCATTTGTATTCAGCAAACCTTGGCGTGCCACCACACCGATGAAGCTGCGTGGCTGACGCGAGGTTGCCAGTCTTGCCAAACTCCACCCGCCACCAACTAAGATCAACGCCACGACAGCCAACCCGCCTGCAGCGAGACCCGCCAGCGTTGGGATAGGTAAGCTGAGTGTTGCGCCGGCCATCGCCAGCCCGATCAAGGCCAAGCCAATACCCAGTTGTCGGTTGTCTGGCTGCAAGTCAGCCTCTCCACTGCGCATGGCGGACCCAGGCGATAGCCGGGAAATACCTGCCAACGATAAAATACTGGTGCCGGTTATCCCAAGGATCAGGATCCATGCCACTTGAAGTGTCGGCTCAATTAAATTGGTTGCAGACCACACCACATGCAGTTGCGAAGATATAAGCTGCATGACCGGGGCCGTAACAAGAGCGGAGAAGCTCAAACCAAGGACAACGCCGACTGAACTTGCAATGGCGATAATGGCGGCATGCAGGCAGCTGACAATACCGGATGTCGCACCGGACAGCCGGTACAAAGCAATCGTCCGTATACGTCGAGATACCCATGCCTTCCCAGAAGCCCATGCACCAGCCAAACCAATCGCCAAAGCGACGATCCCAGCCATACCAAGAAACGTCGTTGTCCGCTCAACGGTGCGACGCACACGATCTCCGGCATCGCGCGGCGTTTCAAGTTCCCAACCGGTTTCAGGCCGAAGCCCAGCTATTTTAATCATCGCATCATCGCTGGATACCCCTGGCCGGAATTTCACTCTGTAGCGATAATCGATAATAGCGCCGCGTTGGATCAGCCCCGACCGCATCAAAACGTCGAGACTAATTAAAATGCGCGGACCGACCATAAAGCGCCCTGTCGATAAACGGTCTGGCTCAATTAACAAGGTATCGGATATGACAAAGTCCTGCGCCCCAAGCCTCATAGTGTCACCAATATCAATATTGAGGCGGCGCAAGAGGCTTGGTTCGGTGATCACTGACTGGAGATCCTTGCGCATCTGGAATGCAGATTGCACATCTTGCCCACTCGTCAGGCGTACAACACCGTTTAAGGGGTAGGCATCGTCCACGCCTTTTAATTCAACGGCGATACGTGCGTCGCCAACCATTGCGGAACTCCGCAACTCGGCGACACGAGAGACAGAGCCAATATTTTTCAGTTCTTCCACGATCTTTTCATCGAGCGGCACGTTTACGACCGTGACCGCGACATCACCACCCAATAGAGTTGTACCGCTATCGGATAACGACCGCGACAAACTATCGCCCATCATCCATACCGCCCCCATCATCAACGTAGCAATAGTGACGCAGGCGATAAAAAGTTTTAGGCCATAAATTCCAGCCGCCAATTCCGCTGAGAGTAATTCAAGGAGAATGCGGGTCTGGGCACCAAATGATAAATCGCTTTGAGATGTATTATGCATTGAAAGGTCAGGCTGCAATTAGACCGGCATCAATAGATATCGTACGGTCACATTTGCCCGCCATTGATATGTCGTGGGTTACCATCAGCATCGCGGCACCGGTTTCGCGCACTAAGGCGAACATGGTCTCGGCAACATCAATGCCGGTTTCCTGATCAAGATTACCCGTCGGCTCGTCAGCGAGGATTAATTTGGGCTGAGCCACAAATGCCCGCGCGATAGCGACCCGCTGTTGCTCTCCACCCGACAAAGCAGATGGCCGGTGTGTAACGCGATGACCCAGACCCACACGCTCCAACATCTTCTGCGCCGCTTCTGTGCCAGTGTTCTGGCCTGATAGCATAAGTGGCATAGCAGCGTTCTGCAGCGCCGTCATCGCTGGAACCAGATGGTACGACTGAAAAACAATACCAATGTCATTACGACGCAAAGCCGTTCGCTTCGCCTCACTTGCCTGCATTAGATCACTGCCTAAAACATTCACCGTACCGGCGGTGGCGCGCTCCAATCCACCAATTATCGCTATAAGCGACGACTTTCCCGACCCGGACGGTCCCGTAACGGCAACGATCTCCCCAGGGTTCACGGTGATATCAATGCCGCGCAACACGGGCACGTCACCCTCTGGTGCCGGGTATGACAACTTCACACCCCGTAATGAAATAACATGATCTGAAGACACGACGCCTCGCTCGTAAATTTTTTATCAACATAATGGCATGTGAATTGGCTCATTGCTGTTTAAGACAATGTTCAGCCTCTTAAAAGCCGTACGACATAAATATAGGAACAGATCTACCCAGCAGGATTACAAAGCTGCAATCTATGACTTTTATTTAGGGGCTGACATAGATAAGGAATTTTCTTTATGAGTGTCAGATGGTTAGCA